>CANGWK010000008.1 GCA_947457615.1 Flavobacteriaceae bacterium | reverse complement strand
CCCTGATAATAGTGGAAATCCTGGCTTTGCGATAATTGTTGCTTTATCATGAGATTACTTCGTGAATCGCAAGGACAGATTGAAATGAAAAGCAGGAATTGCATTTGCTGAAATGCAAAATGTTTCGCTACTGAATTAATCGAAACGGAGTGTTTTGGAAGGTGGTATCTTTCTTTATTGGTTTTATTTTTTATTTAAAAATAACGGAGAAGTGTTTTTTTAAATTTTTAATTTGTAATTATTTTGTATAAATTTATTATATAAAGATTATTTAGGAATTGGAAAGCAAAAGTTATTCATCGCCAGGAACTAGCAAGAATTGCTAGTTATTTTGAAAAAAATGCCGAATTGATTATTCGTATAAAACTTTTGAAGATGCTCGATGGAGCGCAACTCACAAATATTTGCATATACCAGATACTGATGATAACCGATTGCATTTTAAATTTCTTTTAGAAAACACTTTGGTTTTAAGCGCTGAGGGTGTAGAAAGTATAAAACACTTTTAAAAGATATCTTTTATCAAAACGATACAGTTCTAATACAATTAAAACCTACAGAGAATCTTTAAAACGTTTTTAACATTTTGCAACAATAAAGCTATCTAAGACATTACGAATGAGGATGTCATTATATACAACAACGAATACATTTTAAAAAAAATGTTGTCTTCTTCATACCAGAATCAGATTGTAAACGCAATTAAATTATATTTTAACATTATAAAAGAAACGGCAATAGTAATTGAAAAAATACACCGTCCAAAACAAGGAAAAGTTTTACCTAATGTTTTGAGTAAAGAGGAAGTTAAAGCAATTTTGTGCGCACATAGTAATTTAAAACATAAAGTAAAGCTGAGTTTAATTTATTCCTGCGGATTACGTTGTGGGGAATTATTAGCATTCCAACCCCATCATATTGATTCAAAAAGGAATATAGTTTTGTTAAAAAAATCTAAAGGAAAAAAGTATAGAATTGTTCCATTAAGTTCAAAAATTCTAGAAATGCTAAGAGAATATTTTATAATTCACAAACCTAAAACTTATTTGTTTGAAGGACAAAAAGAAGGTTTGCCATATGACGCTAGAAGTTTGCAACAGGTGTTAAAACAAGCCTCAAGTAAAGCAAGAATATCAAAACCTGTAACATTACATTGGTTGCTACATAGTTATGCAACACATTTACTTAAAAACGGAACCGATTTAAGATACATTCAAGAACTTCTTGGTCATAATAGCAGTAAAACTACTGAAATTTACACGTATGTTAGCACAAAAAACATTCAACAAATAAAGAGCCCATTTGATGATTTATAAAGTATTTTTTTTGTATATTTAGTATAGCGCTACAAAGTAGCGCATACGCAACCAAATTAAGTCGTATACGCGCTACTTTATAGCGTAAATATACAAGTTGGCAGACATTTAAAAAAAACAAAACGTGAAAGAATTTATAAATAACCTTTTTCAAACTTCATCAGAAAGAATAAAAAATCCTTTAATTTATTCTTTTATCTTTTCCTCATTTTTTTTTAATTGGAAAACAATATTGACATTATTGTTTTCGTCTAAAAATATTGAAGATAGAATAGAATACGTTTCAATTTGTTACATCGATACAGATAAGAGTTTATATTATCCATTATATTTTAGTTTATTCTACGTTATTGTCTTGCCATATTTAATGTGGCTATTTGAAAAAATTGTTGAAAAAGCAAAAACAGGAAGAAAAGAAAATTTATATTCAGAACAAATTCTAGAATTTAAAGGCAAAAAAATGATTGCAAAAGCGGAAAGAGAATATGAAGAGGAAAAAGCCGGAAATGTAGAATTATCAGATTTAAATAATAGAATTTTAGAATTGCAAACTGAAAATGACGACAGAAAGAAACAGGTTGATGTTTTAAAAATTGATTTAAATGAATTACGTAAAGAAAAGAACAAATTAGAACAATTTATTAGTCTTGATACAAACGAAAGTAATGAATTTACTGATTCAGAAAAGAAAGAATTAGAAGTCGAATATAACGAATTTATTAAAACAGAATCTTCTACGTATTTTGAAAACATAGGTTCAGAAATAAGTCAATTTAAATCGATACCAAAAGGAATTGATGTAATAATAATTGAAAAGTTAATTTATAGTGGAATAATTAAAAGAGTAGATGATGAAGAAAACAATCGAGTTTATTACATCTTAACTAGAAAAGGAAGATATTTTTGGAAAAAATATGTATTATCTAAAAATGTATTAACAAAAGAAGAAGTAGATAAACGAGATGAATTACCATTCTAAAAAATAAACGCCTGCCAACATACGCTACAAGCAATTTGGGCAATTGGCTTAATGGAAGTTGGTTTTGTATTTGGGAGATTTGGCAAATCCGAAAATAGGGCTTAATTTAGTACCAAACTTCTTAAAGCCGCGACACGTTACCAGCAAGTTTTCACAACCTATATATAAAACCAAAATCGAAACATCATGAAATATATTATTTTAATTTTTCTAATTACTTCAAATTTTTGCTTTGCTCAATCTCAATGGGAAATGAATGATAAAGAAGCCGAAAACTATAAAAAGGCTGACAAGGAATTGAATACTATTTATAATAAAATCCTAAAAGATTATAAAACTGAAACAAAATTTATATTGAAAATTAAAGAGGCTCAAAAAGCATGGATAAAATTTCGTGATGCAGAAATGAATGCATTATTTCCTGAAGAAGATAAAAATTTGGAATATGGAAGTGTTTTTCCGATGTGTTGGAGTATGTCTTTAACTTCGCTAACAAAAGAAAGAACAAAGAAATTGAAGATTTGGGCAAATGGAATTAAAGAAGGTGATGCCTGTTCTGGCTCAATAAAAATAAAAGATTAATCCTGCTATTAACAGCAGTTTAAGATATGGCGAAAAATGTGCAAAATTCACATTCTTCTTTCGTAAGAAATTTTATCTTTAACAGAAAATATGAAGTCACTAAACCTTGCACCTCGTGTAGATGCAAAACGTTATAAGTAATTCAAACAGAAAACACTAAATAAAAAAACGATGAATCCACTTATTAATTTTTTGGCAAATAGTCAATCTTATTTTATTAATTTGACGAGAATGTCCATATTTATTGTAATGGTTTGGATTGGCGGGCTAAAAGCCTATCATTATGAAGCGGATGGAATAGTTCCATTTGTTGCCAATAGTCCATTGATGTCTTTTTTTTATACTAATAAAGCTCCTGAATACAACAATTATAAAAATCCGGAAGGAAAAACAGTTCGAAAAAACATAGAATGGAATAAAGAAAATGGAACTTATATTTTTGCTTATGGCTTAGGAACTGTTATAATAATTATAGGTTTGCTAACTTTTTTAGGGATTTGGTACAATAAATTAGGTTTATTAGGAGGAGTTTTAACCTTTGGAATGTCACTAGTTACGTTAACTTTTTTAATTACAACACCTGAAACTTATGTTCCAAATCTTGGTGGAGATTTTCCAACACCACAATTTGGATTTCCCTATTTATCCGGCGCGGGTAGATTAGTAATAAAAGACGTAATAATGATGGCTGCTGGGCTAATGTGCACATCGGACTGTGCAAGAAAACTTTTAAAACAAACAAAATAAGCACTTACTATAACCGCTGTCTGGGAAGATTGTAAATTTTGTAGTAAATTAACATTTATATTTAGCAAAAAATCTTACCTTTAGTTGAAATTAATTGATTATTGAGTAGATAACCTCGCTAAGCTGCGGATGGCTAAAGAACGTTTGTCTATAGATTATGAAGATAAATCCAATTAGAAAGTAAACATTTGTTTCCGCAGAAACTTACAAACTAGAAGTGAATAGTTTGAGCTTGAAAGCAGAAAATTGAAAAGCGTTACATCAAAAAATTGAAAATAAAATTGCAAAAACGTGAAAACTTTGTGGAAATTGACAATTTCTACAAAACAACCATTCCTAAGAGAAGCATAAAGAAATTTGGGGATTGGCTTAAAGGAAAAATTAGTTTGTATTTGGAAGAATTGACAAATCTGTATGCTAGCGCTTATTAAATCCTAAACTGCTTTAGGGCAGGGAAAATTAGCGGTTATTATACCGCCTATAATTGAAAATTATAAATAGAATGAAATTATTTACTAATGCAAACAGGGTAGCTGAAAACTGAATAGAGTAAGCATATTTTAAATATTAGAAAAAATGAAAAAAATTACATTATTAATTATTATTCTCTTAATTAAAAGTTTTCAGAGTAATGCTCAAATTGTTTACACTAACATTCCAGATGGTATTCCAGCTGGTATAGATTTCAATTCAGATGGAGTTTTTGAATTTCAAATTCAACCAGGAAATAGTAAAAATATTATGTATTATGGTTTAGGTGCAAGTAATAACATCCACGCCTTGGGTTCTGCTTCATCAAATTGGGATGTTCCAAATTGTGTTGCCGCTGGTGTTGTAGTTAATGGAGGTAATAATTGGGTAGGTCTAGGTGATTGTAGTATAGATGGCTGGGGTGCAGGAAATTCAAGTTTAACCGTAAATGTAGATGAATTTTTGGCGATTAAATTTAATTTTGTGGGAAACACTAATGTTTTTTATGGCTGGATACGATTTTCAATAAACAGTTCTGGCATAGTTACCTATAAAGACTATGCGTATAATTCAAATGCAAGTCAGCAAATATTAACTGGTCAAACAACTAGTTTGTCTTTAAGCGAAATAAACGAAACTGATAAGATTTTAATATATCCAAATCCAGTAAGAAACATTTTGCATATTGATTTTGGAAGTGTTATAACTGAAAATGTTTCTTTTGAAATTTATAATACATTAGGCCAAACTGTAAAAAGAAATAATTTAGAGTTCAATTTAAACGAAATAAATGTATCTGATCTAAATAAAGGGATGTATTTTTTACGTTTACACAGTGCCAATCAAATTATTGATAAGAAAATTTTAATTGAGTAATCAGATTAATTAGTACGTTTTGCAATTTAATAAATAGAAAAACTACTGCCGAAAGAGTTTTAATAAATTGGGGTTTGAGTCTGAATCTTAAACCCTTTTTTATAACTTTTATTTTCATATTTACTCCAAAGTTTCGGGCATACAAATCACCAACTACTTAAATTTACCCAACATCAGTAATAATTCCAGATCGAAACCCAAAAAAAAACAGACTTTTAAGTTAAAATAAAAAACAAAAAATGCTTATAAATAAAAAAATTAATATTCAATATTTTTGGTTGTTCGGCAAAAAAAACGTGTTACAAACACTTCTGTTAAGTTCTGTTATTGTTACAGTTTATCATTTTTTAGGCTTTAAAATAATAGCAATCCCCTTTTTACCAGTAGCGTCTATTGGTACAGCAGTAGCATTTTATGTAGGTTTTAAAAACAATCAAGCTTATGATAGACTTTGGGAAGCAAGGCGATTATGGGGAGGTATAACTAATACTAGCAGAATTTTAACAGCCTCATTTATTTCTTTAATTGATGATAAAGAAAAGCAAAAAGCATTTCTTAATCGGCATATTGCATATATAAATATTTTAAGGCTACAACTACGCAAAACCATTCCTTGGGCAACAAACAAAGAAAATTATCACCAACAAATTGTATCTGCTTCGGAGGAAATAAACGAATTTGAAATTTCAATAAAAGAACTTTTTGAGAAATTAGATAAATCAGAAATATTTGAAAAAGTAAAACACAAAGGAAATATAGCAAGTTATACATTAAAAGCACAGTTTGATGTAATAACAAAACTGAAACGAGATAAATTAATTGATGAATATGAACATAGTGACCTAACTAAATTATTGGGTGAATTGTACAATTTACAAGGTGGTTGCGAACGTATTAAAACAACGCCCTTGTTTCGTCAATACAGTTTATTTAGCCGAATCTTTGTTAAACTTTTCATTTTTTTATTGCCCTTTGCGTTACTTACAGAAATGAGCAAATTTGGCGAATATAGAATTTGGCTCGTAATTCCTTTTTCTGTGCTCATTTCTTGGGTATTTATGACAATGGAACAAATTGGAGAGGCTAGTGAAAATCCTTTTGATGGTGGCTCAACGGACACCCCAATTTCAACCATTTGTAGAAATATTGAAATTGATATATTAGAAATGTTGGACGAAACCAATCTGCCACCGAAAATAGAACCATTTAATGACGTTTTACTTTAAAATTATAAAATGAAAAAAAAAGATAAATTAGCAATTATTCAACAGCATTATCCTAATGCAAGTACAACTATTGACAGCTTTAATAAATTCATCGACTTTATTGAAGATGTATTAGATGTAGAACCCTCAAAAGTAATGATGGCAGATAGTATTTGTAGCGATGATGTAAACAGTATTCAATATCCTGCAAGAATACAAGAATTTTTAGGTCCTTTTAAAATGGGTGGACTTGACGGATTTCCATTTACAGGGCTTACAGGAATGGGAGCGTTTGCAAGTCATGTTCCAGAAGAAGGAGCAATTGCAATTTATTTCGGACCACACATTGGAATAACAAAAGATGGAACTATTGGCGAAATTCATAGACAGGGACAATCAAAAAATAGTGGTTGTTGCGGTGCAGCAAAAGGAGCTTTAAATAAACTGATTAACAATTTAATCGCAGAAGAAAATATTACCGAATTGGATTATCAAATGAATATTATTGAACAAATATTATTAAATGAAAAAGAACGTATATTGACCGCAAATGTTCCTATGAAAGAAGCAACAGAGGTAATTTATGAAGCCATTGAAAAACGAATTGAAGAATTAGTATCAGTAACTAAATACAACTGTAAATACCTATTACTTTTTGGTGCAATTCATATCAACAGCGATACTGATATGGGATCATTTAATGAAATTCGAAAATTTGACGTAATAGACTTGAAAAAAGGAGAAAGAAAAAAATACTTTGATAAAAAAGTTTAACAAGGGAACTACTCATAACAAGGTTTTACAATTTTAAATTTGACAATTACTTTAAACGATTGCTTCAAATTTTAATCAAAATTTATATTGTAAAAGCAGTAGTGTTTTTTACTTCCCCAATCATAAAAGTACTATAAGTGCTACCAATATGCTGTAGTGTAGTAAGTTTAGTAACCATAAATTCGCGGTATTCCTCCATGTCTCTAACGTATATTTTTAGAATGTAATCGTAATCACCACTAACATGAAAGCATTCTAATACTTCTGTTAATTTGACAACTTCGCTTTCAAATTTAGTTAGGAAATCTTTTGAATGTTGGATAAGTTTGATATGACAAAAAACAACAAATCCTTTATTTATTTTGTTACGATTCAGTAAGACAACATACTTGTTAATAATTCCTTCGCGCTCTAATTTTTTAATTCTTTCATAAACAGCTGTTACAGAAAGATTTAATTTTAAAGAAAGTTCTTTAGTTGTTTTTTTAGTATCTGTTTGAAGTAATTGCAAAAGTTTTTTATCGATAGCATCCATTTTGGGTGATGGGTTTAGGATAGTAATTCTTAAATTCTATAAATTCAATTACAAAACTAGATTATAAATCTAAAAAAAACTAATAAATTAGATTTAAAAACTAAATTAATATAATAATATTGACAAATTATCTAAAATTATTGAAATTTGAATTGTTAAAAAATTATATTCAATATACTAAAAACAATTCAAATGGAAAAATTTAATCCTGCAGATAAAATACAAGACTTACAATATTTTGGAGAATATGGAGGTGTAAATCCTTCGATATCCGATTCTTCAACCTATACTTTCCTTTCTGCAAAAACTATGTTTGACACTTTTGAAGGAAATGCCGAAGGATGTTATTTATACTCCCGACACTCTTCTCCAAGTAATCTTTACCTTGACAAAGCACTTGCAGCAATGGAAGGAACAGAAAATGCTAATGTATCGGCATCTGGAATGGGTGCTATAACTCCTACTCTACTTCAATTGTGCAGCGCAGGCGACCATGTTGTTTCTAGCAGAACTATCTATGGCGGGACTTATGCTTTTTTAAAGAACTTTACACCAAGATTTGGAATAAAAACCACCTTTGTAGATATAACAAAATTAGATTTAGTTGAAGCAGCAATTACTAGTGCTACAAAAGTTTTATATTGTGAAACTGTAAGCAATCCTTTGTTAGAGGTTGCAGACATTGCGAGATTGGCTAAGATCGCTAAAGAGCATAATTTAAAGTTAGTTGTAGATAATACTTTTTCACCACTTTCGGTTGCTCCAATTTCATTAGGCGCAGACATAGTAATTCATAGTTTAACCAAATACATCAACGGAAGTAGTGATACTGTTGGCGGTGTAACCTGTGCGTCTAGTGAATTTATAAACAGCTTGAAGAATGTGAATTCTGGAGCTAGCATGTTATTGGGACCAACGATGGATAGTTTACGATCTGCATCGGTTATGAAAAACTTACGCACACTTCATATTCGCATGAAACAACATAGTTATAATGCTATGTATTTGGCTGCTAAATTTGAAAAAGATGGATTAAAAGTTGTTTATCCAGGTTTAGAAAGTCATCCTAGTCATAAATTATATGCTTCTATGATAAATCCCGAATATGGATTTGGAGGAATGATGACCATTGATGCTGGATATATTGAAAAAGCAAATGAGTTAATGGAGTTAATGCAAGAAAAAAATCTCGGATATTTAGCGGTTAGTTTGGGATTTTATAAAACTTTATTCAGTGCGCCCGGAACCTCAACATCCTCTGAAATTCCATTAGAAGAGCAAAAAGAAATGGGACTTACGGATGGATTAATTCGTTTTTCAATTGGTTTAGATAATGACATTGAAAGAACATACCAATCGATGAAGGAGTGTATGTTAGCTTTGGGTGTTTTATAAAAATATTAAGAATTAAAAACATGTAAATATACAACTCAATAAGTTGTTCTTAAAATGAGTTTTTTGTGTAAATTTGTATTTCGAAAACTAATTATTTGAAATCAAATTCTACAAAATCCGCTTTAACAGAAAAAGAAGGTATTTCTAAGCCGCAAAACTTGAGCACCTCATCTGCAGAGGTAATTCAGAAAATGCGCAAGAAACAACCTTCTGCAAAGGAGCTTATTGACAAAATATTAGCCCACGATAAATCCGCCTTAAGTAGAGCTATAACTTTAGTTGAGAGCACTAATCCTGTACACTTAGAAAAAGCAAATACTATAATCCAGTCTTGTTTACCGTATGCTAACAAGTCTTTTCGAATTGGAATCACCGGAGTTCCTGGTGTTGGAAAAAGTACTTTTATAGAAGCATTTGGAAAATATTTGACCTCTATAGGAAAAAAAGTTGCTGTACTAGCAGTTGATCCTAGTAGCACTATTTCACATGGAAGTATTTTGGGAGATAAAACTCGAATGGAAGAATTAGTAAAGGATGAAAATGCTTACATCAGACCGAGTGCATCAGGAGAAACTCTGGGTGGTGTTGCAAGAAAAACTCGGGAAACGATTATTTTGTGTGAGGCCGCAGGATTTGACACTATTTTAATTGAAACTGTTGGTGTTGGACAAAGTGAAATAGCGGTGCATAGCATGGTAGATTTTTTTCTGCTATTAAAAATATCTGGAGCTGGTGATGAATTACAAGGAATAAAAAGAGGAATAATGGAAATGGCAGATGCTATTGTTATTAATAAAGCAGATGGGGATAATATCAATAAAGCGAAATTAGCAAAAGCTGAATTTAATCGTGCTTTACATTTATTTCCCGCTAAGAAATCGGGATGGATTCCGACCACTTCTACCTGTAGTTCTTATACAAATGATGGTATTGCTGATGTTTGGCAAAGCATTTTTGAATATAAAACGTTAGTGCAAGACAATCATTATTTTGAACAAAAAAGACAAGATCAAAACCAGTTTTGGATGATGGAAACTATTAATAATCAGTTACAATCTAATTTTTATAACCATCCAAAAATTATAAAGCTTCTTGAGGTGAATAAAAAAGCGGTTCAAAATAATGCGATTTCTCCTTTTACTGCAGCTATGAATCTATTAAATACCTATTTTAAATAAATCATTTCTTTAGATTATAATCTGATTCCATTATTTCTTTTTCTTATTTAAAAACAAAAAGTAAACCGGAATTCCTAATGCAACTATAAATAATCCTAGGCTTGTGTTTCGTGTATCGTAAACTAATAAGGTGAAACATATTGCAGCGGTAATCACTATATACAGTATCGGAATTAAAGGATAACCAAATGCTTTGTAAGGTCTTTCTGCATTTGGTTCTTTTTTTCTAAGAATAAATAACCCTCCAATTGTCAATATATAAAATAATAAAGATGCAAATGTTGCGTAAGTAAGCAAATCACTATATCTCCCTGAAACGCACAATACGCATGCCCAAGCACATTGAAACCATAAGGCTTTCGCCGGAACATCGTATTGGTTTAACTCTCCTGCTTGTTTAAAAAACAATGCATCCGTGGCCATTGCATAAAACAATCTTCCACCTGATAATATTAAACCACTATTGCACCCAAAGGTGGAAACCATTATTAAGCCTGCCATTGCAAAAACACCTATATTCCCCATAATAACACTTGCCGCTGCAGCACCTACTCTATCTTGACTTGCAAACATAATTCCGTGTTGCAAGATAGAACCGTCTGGAGTTCCATGCAGTGGCAATAAAGCCAAATAAGCAACGTTTGCCAAAATATAAATCACAGTTACTAATAAAGTTCCTAAAAATAAACTTCTTGGAATATTTTTTTTGGGGTCTTTAATTTCTCCTGCAATAAAAGTTACGTTGTTCCAAGCATCACTAGAAAACAATGAGTTTATTATGGTTGCGCCCATCGCTCCGAGCAGTGCAATTCCAGATAATTTTGTAATTGTTAGCGTTCCGTTTTCATTTAGAACAGTTTTACTAGCATCCCACATATTGGTGAAATTAGTAGAAAAGGTATCGGTATGAAAGCCAACATATAATCCAAAAATAATTAGGGCGAAAAGGGCAATTAACTTAGCCGAAGTAAAAACTAACTGAATTATTTTTCCGTTTTTAATTCCCTTTGTATTTATGTAAGTTAGCAAAATAATACTAAATATTGCCAAAATTTGCTTGTTAGTAAAAACAAAACTATCTCCTAAAGTGAAAATTTTATTTTCTAAAATCGGAAAAAATACTGCCGAATAATTTGCAAAAGCAACAGCCACTGCAGCTATAACTCCTGTTTGAATTACCGTAAAAACGGTCCATCCATACAAAAAGGAAACTAATTTACCGTAGGCTCTTTGAATGTAAACATATTGTCCGCCAGCATTGGGCATCATTCCTGCTAATTCGCCATAACTTAATGCTGCCGACATCGTTAATAATCCAGTGACAAGCCATATAATTAAGATCCAAGCAGCCGAACCTACATCTCTTGCCATTGCTGCAGTAACTAAGAAAATTCCAGACCCTATCATTGATCCTGCTACTAAACTAGTAGCGTCAACAAGTCCTAAAGTGCGTTTCAATTCGGGTTTTGAGTAGGGCATAATCAATTTTTATTGTTTCAAATATACATTTTTTTTAATGGGTGAAAAGATTAAATTTTCTTTGCTTCTTCCCAAAAAACATCCATTTCAGCAAGCGTCATATCCATTAATGGCTTTCCTAATTCGCCTGCTTTGCTTTCTAAATATTGAAAACGTTTAATGAACTTTTTATTGGTTCTTTCCAAAGCATCTTCGGGGTTCACTTTTAAAAATCGGGCATAATTAATTATAGAAAATAATACATCCCCAAATTCGGCTTCGATTTTATCTTGATCGCCAGACTCTATTTCTACTTGCAATTCCTGCAGTTCTTCTTGTACTTTATCCCAAACTTGGTGTGGTTCTTCCCAATCAAACCCTACTCCTTTCACTTTGTCTTGAATTCTACTGGCTTTTACCAAGGCTGGCAATCCCTTGGGTACTCCCTCTAAAACCGATTTCTTACCTTCTTTAAGTTTTAGTTTTTCCCAGTTTTGTTTTACTTCTTCTTCATCGGCAACAACAACATCACCATAAATATGTGGGTGTCTAAAAATTAATTTTTCGCAAATTTCATTACAAACATCAGCGATATCAAAGTCGTTGGTTTCACTACCTATTTTAGCATAAAAAACAATATGCAACAATAAATCTCCAAGTTCCTTTTTTATCTCCTGCAAATCGTTATTCAAGATAGCATCACCCAACTCGTAGGTTTCTTCAATAGTTAAATGCCGCAAACTTTCCAAGGTTTGTTTTTTATCCCAAGGACATTTATTGCGCAAATCGTCCATAATATCTAGTAATCTTGCAAAAGCGTCTAATTGTTGTTGTCTAGAATTCATGTTTTTTTTGATTTTTGTAAAAATAACAAATCCTATCAGGAAATCTTCTTGACAGGATTAAATTTTATTTACAAAATTAGAATTACTCTTTTTTAGCAGTTTTCTTATTAGTCTTAACTTCTTCAATTACTTGTTCTTTTACAGAATCCGCATTTTCTACAATAGGTTCTTCTTTAGAAACCATCCCTTTTGCTTGAAGCATATTGTACCAATTCAATACTTTTTTAATGTCAGATGGATATACTCTATCTTCATCATAATCAGGAACGATTTGCAAGAAATAGTCTAATAAACTAGATGTATCTTCTTTATGAGAAATAGCAGGTCCTTCGTTTTCTTTTACCGCAATGGCTCGCATAATTTCAACTAACGGTTTCTCTTCTGTATGAGTATACATAGAAATTTCAGACAACAAACTTACATTACTTCGCATTCCAACGGTAATTCTTTTTCCGTCTAGCATTGACTCAGCAACAAATCCGGAACGCGTTTGCACTTTCAATTCATATAATCCTGGTTTGCCTGAAATGGCCAATATTTTATCTAAATTCATTTTCTAAAATTATTTTAATGGTAGTAAATATATTATAAAAGTTCAATTACTATTGCAATTACAGAACAAAATTTTTAAAATTTGAGTTTAAAATTTACCTTCCTTTTTTATTATAAAATTTCATTCTATAATCCGGACGAGCTTTACCATCCATAATATTTTGTAACTTCTTTTTAATCAACGTCTTTTTCAACATTGCAATTTTATCAGTAAAAAGAATACCCTCAATGTGATCGTATTCGTGTTGAATAACACGGGCAATTAAACCATCATATACTTCCGTTTTTTTATTGAAATTCTCGTCATAAAATTCTAAAGTTATTTTTTCTTTACGATAAACATCTTCACGAACATCTGGAATACTCAAGCAACCCTCGTTAAAACCCCATTCTTCTCCCTCCTCTTTCAACATTTTGGCATTAATAAAGGTTTGTTTGAATCCTTTCAATTGGTTTTGTTCCTCTTTAGACAAGTCTTCGCTGTCGCTAAAAGGCTCGGTATCAATTACAAAAATTCTAATTGCTAACCCAACTTGTGGAGCTGCCAATCCAACGCCATAAGCATTGTACATTGTTTCGTACATATTAACTATGAATTCCTGCAAATCTGGATAATCAGCCGCAATATCTGCACCTACCTTTCTTAAAACAGGATCACCATAACCGTATATTGGTAGTATCATTTTATGATATTATTTTTATTTTTTTGAAATCGAAGTGCAAAAGTAACAAAAACGGTTGTATTTTAAGAAATATCTACCGAATATTTACTGTTTTAAAAGATAATCTTGAAGCATTATGGTAGCAGCAATTTCATCTACTAATGCTTTGTTTTGACGTTGTTTTTTATTTAGTCCGCTATCAATCATGGTTTGAAATGCCATTTTAGAAGTAAACCGTTCGTCTGAACGCTCCAAAGACATTTCCGGAAATTCTATTTTAAATTTAGAAACAAATTTTTCAATAATCTCAGTGCTTTCAGATGGCAAACCATTCATTTGCTTAGGTTCGCCTATTAAGACTTTACTAACTTTTTCTTTAGCAAAATAGTCTTTCAAAAAAGTAATAGCGGTTTCTGAGGGAACGGTAGTTAATCCCGAAGCAATTATTTGGAATTCATCGGTAACGGCAATTCCGGTGCGTTTCATTCCGAAGTCTATAGCTAATATTCTTGGCATATTAGGTTATAAAGATTGTTTGTATTTGATAAATCCGAAGACAATAATTAGATTGTTTTTTACATCAATCTTATACACAGAAACATATCCTTTAAACACATAATCTCTTATGTTTTCGTCGTTGAAATAAATAGATTTCATATAATGAAATGGATGTTTTAAATCTTTCTGTAAATTCTTTATCAAATCTGATTTAAATTTTCTTGCTGCTCGTGGCTTATCTAAAGAAATAAAATGAACTTGATCTTTTAAATAAAGTAAAAATTCTTCTTCAAATATTATTTTCATGCTTTGAAATGGTTTCTTCTAAAATTTCATCTAACTCCTCCAACGTATAAAGTTTTGCGATTCCATTATTGATTTTTTCTAATGAAGCCTCCAACTTTTTTTTATTTTCTTCAAAAAAAGGGTCTTCCCTAACAATTTTTAATTCGTCTGGTGAAAAAGAATTCAAAAACTCTAAGATTTTATCTTTAATTTGGGGCTGAAATTCTAATCTAATTACTTCCATAATCAAAATTTTTACATACAAATATATAACATTTTTTGAATGAATTGGAGTTTTGAATTTGGTTTAAAATTATATCTTTGTAAAAAATATAATCCATGATGCATTTACAATCTATTATAGAAAAAGCTTGGGAAAATCGAGAATTACTTAAAGAAGAAACTACCATAAACGCCATTAAAGAAGTTATTTACGCTTTAGACAATGGCTCTTTACGAGTTGCTGAACCAAAAGATAAAGGATGGCAGGTTAACGAATGGGTAAAAAAAGCCGTTGTAATGTATTTCCCGATTCAAAAAATGGAAACTCATGAAGTTGGCATTTTTGAATACCATGATAAAATGCTATTGAAAACAGGTTATGCTGAAAAAGGAATTCGAGTAGTTCCTCCAGCCGTAGCTCGTTATGGTGCCTATATTTCTAAAGGGGTAATTTTAATGCCAAGTTATGTGAATATTGGTGCTTATGTAGATGAAGGAACAATGGTTGATACATGGGCAACCGTTGGTAGTTGCGCTCAAATTGGTAAAAATGTTCACCTGTCAGGTGGCGTTGGTATTGGTGGGGTTCTCGAACCATTACAAGCAGCACCAGTAATTATTGAAGATGGCGCTTTTATTGGATCTAGATGCATCGTTGTGGAAGGTGTTCGTATTGAAAAAGAAGCCGTTCTTGGCGCCAATGTTTGTCTTACAGCCTCCACTAAAATTATTGATGTAACCGGAAGCGAACCTATTGAATATAAAGGATATGTACCAGCTCGATCCGTGGTAATTCCAGGAAGTTACACTAAGAAATTTGCTGCTGGAGATTTTCAAGTCCCTTGCGCTTTAATCATAGGGCAACGCAAACCTTCAACAGACTTAAAAACTTCATTAAATGATGCTTTAAGGGAGTATGATGTAGCGGTTTAATTTTTAAAAATGAAGAAAGTACTTGTTATACAAAAAAAACGAATTGGTGACGTACTAACTAGTACTATTATCTTCGAAGCATTAAAAGAAAAATTTCCTGAATCTGAATTACATTATCTAATTTATTCTAATGCTGTTGAAGTTGTAAAAAACAACCCATATATTGATAAAATAATCGTTCTAGACAACAAAGCACGAAAAAGTAAAATAGCATTTATAAAATTTTTATTTTTAATAAAAAAAGAAAAATATGATATTGTAATTGATGCCTACGGAAAACCAAACAGTGTACTTATAGGTTGGTTTTCGGGTGCAAAAAAAACAATTACATTTTACAAAAATTATGCTAAATGGTTTTATTCAGATACAATTTACAGAACTGAAAAATCATTTTCTTCAGCCACAAGAGCTATTGAACACAGAATGCAATTACTAGAACCTTTAGAAATTAAATACAAAGAAATTGCACCTAAAATTGTTATTACAGATATAGAAATTGAAGCTGCAATAGCAGATTTAGTGAATTCAAAAATAGATCTATCAAAACCAATTATAATGATCAGTGCTGTAGGAAGTAATGAAATGAAAACCTACAAAACTGAATATTTAGCAGAAATATTAAATGAAATTTGCAACCAAAAAGAGGTTCAATTATTGTTTAACTATCTTCCTTATCAAAAAGAAATTGCAATGGAAGTTTATAATAGTTGCAACGAAAACACAAAGAAGAGTATTTTCATTGATTATTATAAAGAAAACCTTAGAGAATTTTTAGCAGCAACTAAGCTTTGTCAAGCTTTAATTGGCAATGAGGGTGGAGCAACTAATATGGCAAAAGCACTTTCTGTTCCAACATTTACATTATTTTCTCCATCGGTTCCTAAAGAAGATTGGAATATGTTTGAAAACGGAACCACAAATGTTTCAGTTCATGTAAATGACTATGAAATAAATAAAAATACCACCTTTAATAAGGAAGACACAGCTCTTTCTTATTTAAAATTTAAACCTCAATTGTTTAAAGAAAAATTAATTAATTTTATAAATTACAATATTAAATAATTATGCGAATAGGATTTGATGGTAAACGATTTTTTCATAACAATACTGGGCTAGGCAATTACTCTAGAAGTCTAATTAAAGTTTTGTCTGATAATTTACCGAAAAATGAGTATATACTATATAATCCTAAAAAAAGCGGGAAATACAACTTAAAAAATTATAAGAAATCTGTAATTGAAGTTTTACCTGAAAAATATTTATTAAAAAAAATGAAATCCCTTTGGCGATTATACTTTGTTTCAAATAAAATTAAAAAACAAAATTTAGCTATTTATCATGGACTTTCTGGAGAAATTCCGTTGGGATTACCTAATAAAATAAAAAAAGTAGTTACAATTCACGATTTAATATTTATAAGATACCCTAATTTATATTCCTATTTTGATAGAAAAATACATTTTTTAAAATTCAAATATGCAGCAAAATACTCGGATATAATTGTTGCAATCAGCCAACAAACAAAAAATGATATTATTTCTTTTTTAGATATTTCTGAGGATAAAATCAAAGTGATTTATCAAGGATGTAACAGTGTTTTCAAACAAAAATTTTCTGAAATTGAAATTAAAAACACTATTAAAAAATATAATTTACCCGAGGATTATATACTGAATGTTGGAACAATTGAAAAAAGAAAGAATCTTTTAATTATTTTAAAATCCATAACTAACACCAATAAAAATCTGGTTGTAATTGGAAAAAAAACAGCTTATTTCAACGAAATTTGGAATTATATACTATCAAATAATCTTGAAAATCAGGTGTTTTTTTTAAAGAATTTGTCACTAGAAGAAATGGCAATTATTTATCAAAAAGCTACCTTATTTATTTATCCATCTATTTTTGAAGGATTTGGAATTCCAATTATTGAAGCTCTTTATTCAAAAACACCGGTGATTACTTCAACTGGTAGTTGCTTTTCGGAAGCTGGAGGAAGTCATTCAATTTATATTAATCCAGAAAATAGCGAAGAAGTAAGAGAAGCTATTGACCTCCTTTTTAACAATCCTTCAAAACGAAATGAAATGCAGGAAAGAGGATTTGAGTTTGTTCAAAAATTTAATGATGAAAATATTGCTAAAAACTGGCAAGAACTTTATCAATCGTTACTTTAGAATCTTTCTCTCTTTTTGAATTTGATATAAATTAGCATATTTTATATACGAAAAATACCCCTGAGTTAATGAAATTGTTAATCCATCAATTCCATTAATTATACCTTTCTTAAAAAAATAACAACGAATAAAAGAAACTAATCCGTTTATTGCTGGCTTAAAGCAACTTACTGTTTTTCCCGCATCATATAATTGTTCGGCATTCCATTGTGCATATTGGTTCTTTTTTGCAATAATTTGAAAAAAGGAATGACTTCCGTAATGTAAAATATGAGTATTTAACTTCTTAATATTAATAGCAATTATTTTTTGATGGACTTTGTCATCAGAAGGTGTAGCTGTTTTTTTGTTAAAAAAACGAATCTTATAATCTGGATACCATCCAGCAAAATCGATTACTTTTTCTTGCAAAAAATTCTTAACACGAAAACTATAAGCATCATAAGAAGCATTAAAGAAAGAACCTTTTTCAATGAATTTAATAGAATCTGAATCCAAAAACTCATCTGCATCCAAATTTAAAATCCATTCATTTTTGCAATATGGAATACCATGAATTCTTTGTGGACCATCACCTAGAAAGGATTGTACTATTATTTTAGCACCTTTTTCATTAGCTATTTTTACAGTATTATCCGTACTATTTGAATCTACAACAATTACTTCATCACAAACTTGAAAAAGTGCATCTATACATTCGCCAATATTATTCTCTTCATTAAATGTAATAACTAAGCCACTTATATTCATTTCAATTTAATTTGTTACAAATATAATCTTAAATGAAATATTAATAAAAAAAATAAAAAATATAAACAAATTGGCTATCTTTATTTATATTTTTGCATTACAATATTATTAATAAAATTAATGAATCAATCTCTAAAAAATAAAATAACAGGTTTAATAATTACTTATAATGAAGAAAGGAATATTGAAGAAGTTATTCTTAATTTAGATTTTGTTGATGAATTAATTGTTGTGGATTCATTCAGCAATGATGAAACTGTTGCCATAATTAAGAAATATCCAAAAGTAAAGTTAGTTCAAAATAAATTTGAAAATTACACTTCTCAACGAAATATAGCACTTGATCATGCCAATCATAATTGGATACTTTTTATTGATGCTGATGAAAGAATTTCATACAAACTAAAAAGTGAAATTATAGCTACTGTTAACAGTGAAACAACAAATTCTGCTTTTTATTTCTACAGAAAATTCATGTTTCAAGGAAAACATCTACGTTTTAGCGGATGGCAAACTGATAAAAATATTAGATTGTTTCAAAAAGAAAAAGCCGAATACATTAGCACTAAATTGGTTCACGAAAAACTAATTATAGATGGAACTATAGGAAAATTAAAACACAAGTTAATTCACAATTCTTATACAGATTATGAATCTTATAAACAAAAGATGGTTTATTACGGTAAACTAAAAGCAAAAGAATTATTTCTAAAAGGATCTAAACCTAATATAATTCTTTATTACTTAAAGTCTATTTATAAGTTTTTATATAGTTACTTATTAAGATTAGGAATTCTTGATGGTAAAAAAGGGATTGTAATTTGTTATCTTAATGCTTTAAGCATTCATGCAAGACATGCTGAATTAAGAAGAATTTCTAAAGGAAACTAGTTTATTTCCAAAATTTTAATTTATTCTTTATTCTTTTTTTTCTGTAGAATTTATATTGAAATTCTGATGTAAATTTCCACAAAGTACCAAATACTAAATTCTCTTCTTCATTAGATAATGCAGCATATTCTTTACTCATAATTTGAATCATATCCTTGTAAGGAGTTAAACGGGAAAGATTTTTCATTCTTTGTTCAAACGTCATTTTCTTATGAAATATCATTCTATTTAAATCAACCAAATAAAAAGAATACTCTTTTTCATTTTCTTTTTTTATTAAAGTATTTCCTGGGGAGTGATCCAAAAATTCAATTCCGTTTTCATGTAATTTATAACAAAAAGACATAAATTGTTTTAAAATAATATCTCTGTTTGGATAATTATTCTCTTCCACTAAATCTCTAAACATTAAATCAAATTCTAAATGTTGGCTTATGTAATAGCTTTTTCCTAACCCAAAAAAAGATTTTTGTTCGTAATATGCAATTGGTTTTGGGGTTCCAATTCCTCTTTCTAATAGAATCGTCGCATAGTTAAAGGAACGTCTAGCTTTTGAATTTCTAAAATAATTATAAATAATTTTATTAATCCAATTCGGAACTTTAAAAGCTTTAACATTTATTATAGCTCCTTCATATTCAAATAATTTTATAACATTTCTATTTCCAGCTATAAATAGCTTTCCAGAGTTATCAAAATTATCAAGGATATTTTGTAATGTTTTGTTTAATTTCATTTTATAATTGTATGAAATTAATCCTTAGGATTAATAGTAAGTAGAAATTCTGAAAAAGTTCCAAAAATATAATTTTTAGATTTCATTGAATGTATAAAATTATCTATTCTTTGTATCATTTTTATTCCAGAATTTTTAGAAACATAACTAGGAAAATTAAAACGTTCTTTATCATTTAAGTCGGTAAATTCCCATGGATGAAAATAAATATTGATGTACTTATCTTTTGTTAACGTTATCTTAGACATCCATTTGTACAAAAATAATGGAAGATTATGAAAAGATAGCCAAAATAAAGGAAATCTTACGATTGGAGTAACCGATGCAGGAATTTGTAATACTCCGTCTTGCATGAAGTAAGTTCGTGGTTTATTGAAATTATTATACCTACCAGGAATGAAGGTTGGATTTAAGGAAGAATTATAGGTATATCCTGCGTTATATATTTCTTTTTCGTTAACAGGTTGCATTCTTGGCATTCTATAACCTAACACTTTTTGGCCCGTTATCTCTTCTAGTTTCAATCGTGATTCTAACAAATGTTCCACTTTAAAATCACTATGATAGTAGCTGTGGGAGGCAATTTCATGTCCTTCAGCTAAAATTCTTTCCATAACTTTTGGAGCATTTAAAGCAAAAATTACTGTAGAAAAAAATGTCGCTTTTATATCATGTTTTTTTAAAACATCAAGAATGGCAATTGTTCCTTCTATTGAAATAATCATTTGATCTTTGAAATCAATTTTTCTATCATATTCAAAAGGCATATCAAATTCTTCTATATCAAAACTTAATAATATCATTCGCTTTCTATATTATTAAATTGTATGATGTAGTTTGGTCGATTTTTAGTTTGCATAAACATTTTTCCAATATAAACTCCAATTACTCCTAGCATTATCAATTGTAAACCACCAAAAAAAACAATTGTCATTATAGTTGATGACCATCCTGGGACTTCTAAATCATAACTTAAGGAAATAATTATATACGGAATATAAAGTAATGATAACGTTGAAAAAATAAAACCTAAATATATGGCTGCATACAATGGTTTGGTACTAAAAGAGGTAATTCCGTATATAGCAAGTTTAAATAATGCTTTTTTAGAATAGGTTGTTTCGCCAGAAAATCGTTCATCTGGAACATATTCTATTCCTAACTGTTTAAAACCAACCCATTTCACCATTCCTCTTAAGAATAATCCATATTCATCTAATGATTTTAAAACCATTACTACTTTTTTATCGATTACTCTAAAATCAGAAATTCCCTCTTCTAATTTAAGTCCGGAGAGTTTGCTTAACAACATCCAAAATAAACTAGAAAACAGTTTACTAAAATAAGAAACATGTGGGTTTTTACCTCTTCGGTAGGCATAAATTACCTTGTAACCTTCCTCCCATTTCTTTATCATTTCTGGAATTAAACTTGGGGGATGTTGCAAATCGGCATCCATAGTAATCACAAGATCGGCATTAACATGGTCTATACCTGCTTTTATTGCTTCGTCTTTACCGAAATTTCTTGAAAGAGAAATATATTTTAAATTGGATTTTTGGGATAATTTAATCAATACTTCAAGAGTTTCATCAGTGCTTCCATCATCAACAAATATAACATCCCAATCGTAGTTTAAAGTTTGGAAAACCTCTTCAAGTTTATCAAAAACGGGGTTTATATTATCGGCCTCATTATAAGCAGGTATTATAATTGTTACTTTTTTTTTCATTTTATGCAATTAAAGGTTTCTTTTTTATAGCAAGAATTTCATAAATAATCTTGAACCAAATCAATACGCAAGGTAATGCTTTTAGAGCATAAGGCTTAATGAAATTTTCTCTAAAAAACTCCGGAATAATATCCGAAGGAGAAAAACTTGTTATAAGTAATGCAAAAATAAATAAAATTAAAGTTGTTTTACTATATGGTCTTGGTTGAATAACAAACCAAACAGCAACACCTAAAAAGGCTATAATATACGTTGGTGATTCGGAACTTGAACTGAAAATAACAGTAAAAATCAATACTGATGAGAGTAATAATAATTGAAAATGCTTCTGGAAATAGAATTTAATTTTTATGTAAGTAGCCCCAAATAAAAGAATTCCAAAAATTAAAAATGGGGTATTTGGAATATTGGGATTATGAAATATCTTTCTAAAAATTCCCATAATAGAAATATCTTGCATAGAATTTAATGTAATATTTTCAGTGTTTTTAACAATCAATCTTCCAAACCATTCTTTATAAGCAGCAATAATAAACTCAGGTGAAGAAATTAGCATTGGAAGTACAAAAAGAATAATTGCCCAAAACAATAATGATAAAATAAACTTTAACTTATTTTTAGAAAAAAAGAAAAAAGCAAGCCCTACAATTCCATATAGTTTTACATAAATTCCAACAATTATAAACAATGCCGCCCAAAATTCTTTTTTTTCTAAAATAAAAGCAAATGACAATAGTATTAATCCAGTGAGCAAAACATTAAACTGAAAACTTAAAATTGATGTTAGAAACTCATGAGCACAAATCCAAAGTATCAAATTTATTTTATCCTCTTTTAATGGTAACTTATTTATTGCCCAAATTAAAAAAACTGTACTAAATAGACACCATAAAATCATTCCTAACCAATCCGGCATAAGTGCAAATGGCGCAATTAATACACCAAACAAAGGTCCATAATAATTATGATCATAATACTCTATTGGATATGCAGAAAATAAAGATAATTTATTAATGGAATGGAAAAACACATTCTTGTATATCAAATAATTATTGTATTTGTAAGGATTTCCTGATGAAAACTGCTTTAATGAGGACACAATTGCAATTAAACACCAAATCGTGGTAATATATTTTTTATTTGTAAAAAAGGGTAAACTAAAAATATTTATTATTTTATTCATCTTATTTTATTTTAAAAAAACATCAAATGAAATTTTTAAAAATAAATTTCAATTTTATTGAAGCACATATTAATTTTTGAATTTACTAGCTGTTTGTAAAATCATTGAAAAAATAGACTATTTACTTTTATAATCTTTTAAGGCTTCAGATGAATTATTAAATTTGACAATCTATCCCTATTTTGATATTTAAAATAGTATTGGTGTAAAATTATTATATTTGCGGCAAATTCTATCTATTTAATTCAAAAATTAAACTATTTTCAAATAGATGCTTAAAAATATTATTAATAATTACTAAATATTAAGTTACCAATTTCAAAATTATTCTATTATATATTAAATACTTTTTGGTTTCGATTAAAAGTAGATTGAAAATCAAATTTTTAAATAATAAAATCTACTAATATTAATTTAATTTATATTAAGAAAAATTGAATATTTTTTTTATTAATTATGAAAAACTTACCCAATTGTTCATTAGTCACACCAACCTATAATTGGCCAGAAGCACTAGAATTACTTTTATTAAGCATTTTAAATCAGAGTGTTCTTCCTAATGAAGTACTTATTGCTGACGATGGCTCTAAAGAAGAAACCAAGCAATTAATTGAAAAATACCAATCACTTTTTCCTATTCCGTTAATTCATATTTGGCATGAAGATAATAAAAATCAGAAGCCGAAAATCATGAATAAAGCAATTGCAAAAGCAAGATATGACTACATTATAGAAATTGATGGTGATATTATAATGAATCGCTTTTTTATTGAAGATCATTTAAAAAATGCCGAAAAAGGATTGTATTTATTTGGTTCAAGAGTTAACATTAAAGAAACCATTTTAGAAAATATTATTAAAAATAAAACAATATTTTTCCATTTTTTTTCCAAAGGAATTAAAAAAAGAGGTCGCACCATTCGATTACCATTTTTAATGAAGTTTGCTGAAATTCACAAAGAACGTTCGGGGAAATTACGTGGCTGTAATATGTCGTTTTGGAAAGAAGATTTTATCAAAATTAACGGATTTAATGAATCTCTTGTAGGATGGGGAATTGATGATTCTGAAATGATTCAACGATTGCACAACATTGGTATAAATGGAAAAAGATTAAAATTTGCTGGTATAGCTTATCATATTTACCACAAAGAACAATCTAAAATTCACTATGAAATTAATAATGAAATCGAGAAGCAAACTACCGAAAAGAAACTTACTTTTATTGAAAAAGGAATAAATCAATATTTATAAATGTTTGAAACTGCAATCATATTAATTAATTACAATTCCAGTTATTATACAATTAACTGTATAAATTCTTGTATTGATAAAATAGAGAAAAACTATAATTTTCAAATAGTTGTGGTAGATAACTGCTCAGAAATTGCAGATTACAATAAATTGGAAAGCTTTGTAACTTCCTTGTCATTTTCAAATATTAAACTTATCCGAAGTAAAATTAATACGGGTTTTGGCGGAGGAAACATGATTGGAATTCAACAGGCAAATGCCAAATATTATGCATTTGTAAACAATGATTCGCTATTACTAAACGATTGCATTTCTATTATTATTGAGTATATGAAAAGTAATCCTTTAGCAGGAATTTGCGGACCATTGGCTTACAAAGAAGATGGTTCAATATTGCCTACATTGGATCATTTTGCATCACCATTGAAAGAATTTTTTGGAAGAAAATTTTTAGAATCTATCAATCAAAAAAAATATCCAAATAGAAAAAAAATATATACACAACCGCAAAGAGGTCAGTTTGTGGCAGGAAGTTTTATGGTTGTAAAAAGTGATGATTTTAACCAAGTTGGCGGTTTTGATACCAATATATTTTTGTATTATGAAGAAACCGATTTATGCATACGATTAGCAAAAATAAATAAATTTGCTTACCTAATTCCTCAGGCTGAATTCATTCATTATCATGGAGTTAGTACACCACAAAACATTGCGATAAAAACCGAATTAAAATTATCTTTTTTGTATATAATTAGGAAACATTATGGTTTTTTTTGGCATCAAATTGTATTGAACAAACTAAGAATACAATTTTTATTGAAAAGCATTTTCAAACCTAAATATTGGCATATTTTTAAAGTACTCTTGGCTGGAGCTCCCATTGATAAATCATTAAAGCAAAAGCAAAAAATTATAGAATAATCATGGGAATATTTAATAAAATAAAACTTAGTTTTGAAAGAAGAAAACTGGTAAAAAAACAATTAGACCAGTCAATCCCTAATTATCAAAACTACAGTTTGAAAGATAAAACTATTGTTTTTGTAAATGGAGGGATTCCAACTCATGATAAAGATTCTGGCTCAAATAGATTAAAAGAAATTATTATTGCCTATAAAAATCAAGGGTTTAATTGTATTATTTGTACTAAAAATGCCTTTAGAGATAATTCTTATATCCAATATTACAGCAGCTTGGGAGTTATTGTTTATGTAGAGACTAATCAATTCAAAAATTATTTAGAGTTTCTTAAATCAATACCAAAAGTTGATTATATTTGGTATTATAGTCCAAATACTTTTAAAGAGAATTTTAATAACATTTCAAAAATTCTTCCTGGTTCTAAATCAATTTTTGATATGGTAGACATACATTTCCTAAGATATCAAAGAGCAATTGAGTTAGATCCAACTAGAATTTCTCTCAGAAAGAAATATAAAAAATATTTTGAAATTGAAACAAAACTAGCAAAAAAAGCAGACTATATAATAGCAATTTCTGATATTGAAAAGGAAATAATGAAAGACTATATTGCTTCTGAAAAGCTTCTAACAATTTCTAACATTCACTATCCTAAAATAGACAAATCGCTAACTTTACCATTTGAGAACAGGAAAGATTTGTTGTTTATCGGTTCATCCCACTCACCTAATTTAGATGCCTTGTATTTTCTATACAAAGAAATTATGCCCATAGTTTGGAATACTTTACCTGAAGTTAAAATAAATATTATAGGCAATATAAACGAAAAAATTAAAGATATCAATCATCCAAACATAATATTTGCAGGATATGTTCCCGATATTGTAGATTTTTTTGTGTCTAACAAAATAATGATTGCCCCACTTAGATTTGGAGCAGGTGTAAAAGGAAAAATTGGACAAGCTTTTGAGTTTTACTTACCTGTAATAACAACCTCAATTGGTGCTGAAGGAATGAATTTAACAGATCATAAAAATGCAATTATTAGAGACAATCCATTGGATTTTGCAAATTCAATAATTGATTTATACCAAAATAAAGAATTATGGCTTAAGCTTCAAAATAATTCTGAAAATAGTTTATCTAGCTTTTCTTTAGAAAATTTAATGTATATAATTAAGCATAATTTTAAATAATAACTTAAGTAGACTGTATATTCTCTAATATTTCATGCACTTATGGCTATAGAACCATTAAATAAAATATTGAGATTAAAAAAAATAATAAAATAAGATTAAAAATGGGAATTAGTAGAACAATTCGATATTACAAAAGACGTATAGATAAGGTTAGCACTCTTGAAAATGTTTATAATAAACCAATTATTAAACAAATTTCAACAATTGAAAAAAAGGGAATTAATTTCAATTCATCTGAAAAACCTTTTGTTACTATCCTAATTCCTTTTTATAATGAAGTAGATTATACTAGAAATTGCTTAAATTTTTTACATAATAACTTAACAGATAAGTATCCTTACGAAATAATTTTAATTGATGATAATAGTTCAGAAGATGTTGATTTATCCTATATAAATGGAATAAAAATATTGAAGAATGAAGAAAATTTAGGTTTTTTAAGAAATATTAATAAAGGAATTAAAGCAGCAAAAGGTGATTATGTTTACTTATTAAATAATGATACAGAAGTTCAGAATAATTTTCTTGAAGAACTATTTTTTGTGTTTGAAAATTTTAAAAATGTTGGTGCTGTAGGTTCAATGCTAACCAATGCTGACGGAAGTTTACAAGAAGCAGGAAGCCTATTCATGAAGGATTGTGACATAAATCAAATTGTTAGAAAAAAATTACCTTTCTATCCAGAAGTTAATTATATCTATAAAGTAGATTATTGTTCAGGTTGTAGTTTATTGTTTAAAAAAATAGATGATAGCGGTAATTTAAATTTGTTAGACGAACAATTTGTCCCTGCCTATTTTGAAGAAACTGATTTTTGTTTTCAACTAAAACACATTCAGAACAAAGATGTTTACTTCACCCCTTTTTCTAAGGTTTTACATTATAATGGCGTGACTTATAACTCCAAGAAAAATACAGATGAAAATAAATTAAAAAAGAAAGAAGAACTTTTTAAATCTAATTTAATTAAATTCAAAGACAAATGGGGTATACAATTAAATAAAATTAAATCAACATCTATCCCTGATAGAATTCAAGAGATTTACGACAATAAATCTATTGTATTTTTTGCATTAATGATTCCAGAATATGATAAAGATTCCGGTTCAAACCGATTAAAAGAAATCATTGATGCTTATGTTGAGATTGGATTTCATGTCTCACTTATTGTGAAATTCACCTATTTTGAAAATAAATATATTGAATATTTTCAAAGAAAGGGTGTAAATGTTTTTTATGAACATAAAAAATATACAAGTATTGAAAAATATTTAGAAAAACAAAAACTAAATCCTTCCATCGTATGGTTTTATAGTCCCGATGTTTTTATGAAATATTATAAAGTTGCAAAAAAATATTGTCAAAATGCTAAGTTAGTTTACGATATGGTTGACATTCATCATTTACGAATTCAGCGATCAATTGAAGTAGAATCAAAAAGAGCTTCGTTAAGAAAAAAATATTTGAAATATAAAAAAATAGAAACTCAAGCTGCTAAATTAGCTGATTATGTAATTGCCATTTCAGGTTTTGAAGAAAATTATATGAAGCAGTTTTGCGAAGAAAGTAAACTCAAAATAATTTCTAACATTCATTATCCGAAAATTGATATTAATAAAACTTTGGATTTTGAAAAAAGAAAAGATATTATTTTTATAGGTTCAACTCACACACCAAATATAGATGCCGTTCGTTTTTTATATAATGAAATAATGCCTCTTGTATGGAATGAAATACCTAATTTGAATGTAAATATTATAGGCAATATAATTGACCAAGTTATTGATATTAAAGATTCAAGATTTATTTTCAGAGGCTATGTTCCTGATATTGAAGATTACTTTATTTCCAATAAATTAATGGTAGCCCCTCTTCGATATGGAGCTGGAGTAAAAGGAAAAATTGGTCAAGCATTTGAATATTATTTACCCGTAGTAACTACTTCAATTGGTGCAGAAGGAATGAATTTGACTAATTATAAAAATGCCTTAATAAATGATAGAAGTGAAGATTTTGCAAAATCAATAATTTCTTTATATTCGGACAAAGAATTATGGCTAAATTTACAAAAAAACTCGGAAGATAGCCTTAAACCATTTTCAAAAGAACATTTAAAAAAAATAATTTTACAAATAAATATTTAAAAAAACCATGACAAACGAACTAATACAAGAAGAGTTATTTTGCCTGAAATTTGAGAATAAAGCTTTAGCAGATATCTATTTTAGAGACGAAGCAGAAAGATGGGTTTATTCCTACATGCATGATATAACAGAGAAAGAACACCTTGATAGATATAATTTTGTTAAAGAAATAGCTAAAGATAAACGAGTATTAGATATTGCTTGTGGCTGTGGCTACGGAAGTTATTTAATTGCAAAGGAAGGAAATGCCAAACATGTAGAAGGAATTGATTTAAACGAAGATTCCATTCGTTATGGAAATCATAGATTTGGAGAACCAAATATAGTAAGATCAGTTGGAGACGCTCAAGAATTTATTAAAGAAGAAGAATTTGATTTTATAGTAAGTTTTGAAACAATTGAACATTTACCAAAATATGAGCAATTTTTATTTAACATGTCCAAATCTTTAAAAGAAGACGGATCTTTCTTTGTTTCTACTCCTATTGTTAAACAAACGCATACAAACTCTAAAAATCCTTACCATGTAATTGAATGGAGTTTTGATGATTTCCATAAATTGATCGAAAAATATTTTAATATTGAAGCAATTTATTTGCAGAATATAGAATTTAAAAAGAAAAAAACTTTTTTCGGTAAATTATTTCAAAAGAAAAAAGATAAATACCACAAAATTGAATTTGAAAAATATACACAACAATGTGATATTGACAAAATAAAAGAGGGATATCAAATGTTAGTCTGTAGCAAAAAATAATATGGATATCAATACCGAAGTTCACAACGCTTATGAAGTCATAAAAAATGGCGGAATTATCCTTTACCCCACAGATACTGTTTGGGGAATAGGTTGCGACGCTACTAATGAAGAGGCTGTTGCAAAAATATATGCTTTAAAAAAACGTGAAGATTCTAAAAGTATGATTGTACTCATGAATGGCGACAAAATGATGTACAATGTTTTTTCGGCAATTCCTGATCTAGCCTGGGAAATATGGGAATTATCTAACCCGAGTGACACCGAATTGGAAAAACAAAAAGCAACAACTTTAATATTGGATAACCCAAGAAATGTTGCTGCCAATTTAATAGCAGAAGACAAAACCCTTGGCGTTAGAATTGTAAAAGAACCTTTTTGTTACAAATTAATGGAACGCATGAAAAGACCGTTAGTTTCTACTTCTGCAAATATTTCAGGAATGATAACTCCTAAAACTTTCAAAGAAATTAGTCCCGAAATAATAAAAGGTGTAGACTATGTTGTAAATTTGCATCATTATAAAGTTTGCAAAAATCCTTCTACAATTATTAAACTTTCTCTAGATAACCAGGTTAAGATTATTAGAAAGTGATATTTACCGCAAATTCGCAAATTTTTTTTTAATATATTATGGAAGATTATTTATTCAAAGAGGAAAGTTACATTATTGTAGGAGTGCTTTTTGAAGTTCACAAAAATCTTGGAAAAGGATTTTCTGAAATTGTTTATAAAGATGCTATTGAATTTGAATTCAATGAATTAAAAATTCCATATGAAAGAGAAAAAGAATTTTCAGTAAATTATAAAAACACACTATTAAAACATAAATTTTACGCAGACTTTGTTGTTTATGAAAATATTATTCTAGAAATAAAAACCGTAGATTGCTTTAATAATAGTCATTACAACCAATGTTTAAATTATCTAAAAGTATCCGAAAAAAAATTAGCTATTCTTGCAAATTTTAATTTAATATCATTAGAATACAAAAGTGTAATTGACTAAAAAAAATAATTTGCGAATTTGCGGTAATAACTATGAACTACTCTGAAGCACTAAAAAACCCAATTTTTAATACCATTGCACAAGCAAGTCAAGAACTAAACATGGATAGTTATGTTATTGGCGGATTTGTTCGTGATTTTTTATTGCAACGTGATTTCAAAAAAGATATTGATATAGTAGTAATTGGATCTGGAATTGATTTAGCTTTAAAGGTATCCGAATTGCTTCCAAACAAACCAAAAGTTCAGGTTTTTAAGAATTATGGAACGGCAATGTTACGTTACAAAGAAATTGATATCGAATTTGTGGGAGCACGAAAAGAAAGTTACAACCAAGATAGTCGCAATCCAATTGTAGAAAATGGAACATTAGAAGACGACCAAAACCGAAGAGATTTCACCATAAATGCATTGGCATTATCTTTAAATATTAACAATTACGGAGATTTAGTAGATCCTTTTAATGGTGTGGAAGATTTAGAAAATAAACTTTTACGAACTCCACTAAATCCTGATATTACCTATTCCGATGATCCTTTACGAATGTTGAGAGGAATTCGATTTGCAACACAATTAGATTTTGATATTGAAACAGAATCTTTAATAGCTATTGAACGAAATAATGAGCGTATTAATATTATTTCTGGAGAAAGAATTGTAGAGGAATTGAATAAAATTCTATCGACGGATAAACCATCAATCGGTTTTTTACATTTGTATAAAACTGGTCTTTTAGATATTATTTTACCTGAATTAACTGCGTTAAACAATGTTGAGGAAATAGAAGGACATACCCACAAAAACAATTTTTACCACACTCTTGAAGTCGTAGATAATATATGCCCAAATACAGAAGATGTTTGGTTGCGGTGGTCAGCTTTACTGCACGATATTGGAAAAGCGCCAACCAAAAAATTCTCTAAAAAACAAGGATGGACCTTTCACGGACATGAATTTTTAGGAGGCAAAATGGTAAAGAAAATATTTGAAAGGTTGCACATGCCATTGAACAACAAATTAAAATTTGTACAAAAAATGGTAATGATGAGTTCAAGACCTATTGTATTGGCTCAAGATATTGTTACCGATTCGGCAGTGCGTCGTTTAGTGTTTGATGCAGGTGAAGATGTAGATGATTTAATGACTTTATGCGAGGCCGACATTACCACCAAAAATCCTACAAAATTTAAAAAATACCATAATAATTTTGATATTGTACGTAAGAAAATTATCGAAGTAGAAGAACGCGATCATGTTCGCCAATTTCAACCTCCAATAACTGGAGAAGAAATTATGAAACTTTTTAATTTAAAGCCCTCGCGTGAAATTGGAATGCTTAAAGAAGCAGTAAAAGAAGCAATTTTGGATGGCAAAATTCCGAATGAATACCAAGCGGCTTATGATTTCGTTTTGAAACGCGCTGACAAATTAGGATTAAAGAAAGTTTAACTATTGTTTTTTTCTTCTAAATAAAAAAAAATATAATTTTATAAAAAATTTAGAGTATGAGTGTAGCTGAACTAAAATTAGAATTGATTAGAAAAATCATGACTACAAATGATTTAGCTATTTTGATGAAAATTGAAGCTGTTTTAAACAATTCTAAGCAGACAATTCATGAAGTAAACGAACCCCAAAATGCTTACGCTAAAACTGAAAAAGTTTATGTTTTTAATGAATGGCAACAAGCAAAAATAGATAAAGCATTACGGCAATATGAAAACGGGGAATGCATTTCTGACGAAGAAGCTCAAAAAGAAATCCAAGCATGGCTAGAAGATTAATTTGGTAAGTAGAAGCAAGGAATTCAAGAAAAAATATATTTGATTATTGGAATAATCGCAATAAATCAAAAGTTTACAGTAATAAATTAAATTTACTTTTTAATGAAAATTTAAAAACAGCTATTAAACTACCTAAATTTGGTTTGGCAACAAAAAATGAAGATGTAAAATATATCATTATAAGTCATTTTGAAATATTTTATAAAGCAACTAATACCGAAATTGTTGTTCTAGATATCTGGGACACAAGACAAAATTCCCCAAAATATACCAATTAAATAAAAATGAAACAAAATAAATCTGTAATAATTTGGCTGTTGTTTGGCTGTTTTTTTGTATTTGTAATGGTTGTTGTTGGTGGTATTACACGATTAACTAACTCGGGACTTTCCATGACCGATTGGCATTTGGTTACGGATACCTTCCCCCCATTTACTGAAGCTGCTTGGCAAAAAGAATTTGAAGCTTACAAACAATTTCCAGAATATAAATTAATCAACGTTCACAATAACTTTCAACTTTCTGATTATAAATTCATCTATTTTTGGGAATGGTTTCACCGATTTATTGGCAGATTTCTTGGGTTTGTATTTATTGTTCCGTTTTTATATTTTTTGATAAAGAAAAAATTGGACGCTGAAACCCTAAAAAAATGTTCTATTCTCTTAGGGATGGGTACTTTTCAAGGATTTCTAGGATGGTTTATGGTGAAAAGTGGTTTGGTAAATAATCCAGACGTAAGTCATTTTCGACTTTCATTACACTTAACTTTTGCCTTTATTACATTTGCTTATACTCTTTGGGTGGCATTAGATTTAATATATCCAGCAAAACGAGAAGTACTAATTCCATTAAAAAAAATAGCTCGAATAACTTTAGCTTTTTTGCTTTTACAAATAATTTATGGAGGGTTCGTTGCTGGTTTAGATGCAGGATTTATTCATAACCATTGGCCTTTAATGAGTGATGGACAATTTTTTCATGATAGTATTTTATTAGAAAGAGATTCTTGGTTATTGCGATTTACAGAAGGTAAAAGTGGGGTTCAATTTGTTCATAGAACTATTGCTTATGTAGTTGTAGGATTGATTTTATTTTTATTTTTCAAAAGTAAAAAATATTCACTTTCTAAAGAACAAAAAAACGGATTGAATGCTTTGGTAGTGCTTGTATTTTTACAATTCACTCTGGGAGTTTTAACTTTGTTGTATAGCGTTCCGTTATGGATGGGTGTTATGCACCAAGCTATGGCGTTCCTATTATTAGCATCAATGACTTATACTTTACATCGATTATCTAAATAATGCTTTTTCTTGGAAGGAAAGGATTTATCTTAACATTTTCTTAAGAATATTCTGATTTTTTAAAAATTAACTCTTGTTGATGTTTTAATAAAAAATATTAAACTACTATTGCTAAATGTTTAGAAATTTACTTAATTTTAACATTTATTAAATAGAAGATGCGTAAAATAATCATTTCTGATTCTAATTGTTTACCTATTTTATCTGAGATTGGTGAATTAGATATACTATATAAACTATATGGTCAAGTTTATACTACAAGTGAAATATTAAATAAATTCACAGGAGAAATACCTAGTTGGATTATTGTTGAAACTATAACGGATTCAATTCGACAAAGTATAATAGAACTTAAACTAGCAAAAGAAGAATCTAGCGCCATAGCTTTAGCTTTACAAAGTAGCAATTGTACTTTAATTATTGAAAAACCTAATGTCATTATTGTAGCTCAAAAATTTAATTTACCTTTTATCGGAATTCTTGAAATACTAATTAATGCAAAACTAAATGGAATTATTACTGCAATTAAGCCTATTTTAGAAAAGTTAACAACAACTAATTATCAAATTTCCAAAGAATTAGAGCTTTTTATTTTAAAAGAGGCCAACGAATAATTAACTTCTATATTTAAACACCTAAAAGTGTTCCTTAAGTACTAACTATATTATTTAAAATTAGTACTAGAATTCCAAAAAAGCAATTAAGCAAAAACTTAGTTGTTTAATTTACATTCACATTTGATTTTCTATTCTTAACTTTGCAAAAAAATAATAAATGTCAAATATATATTTAGGCTATCATTTTACCATTACACCCAAGGAATCTGGATCGGAAATTTTAATTGCTGAATTGGGAGAAAAACCTTTTGAAAGTTTTATTGAAACCGATTTAGGGATTGTAGCTTACATTCAAAAAGACCTTTGTACTGAAAATTTATTGGAAGACATTTATATTTTAACCTCTTCAGAATTTGAAATATCTTATACTGTGGAAGAAATAGATCAAGTAAATTGGAATGAAGAATGGGAAAAGAATTTTGAGCCGATTGATGTAGAAGGAAACTGCCATGTTAGAGCACCATTTCATCCTAAAACAAAAGCCGAATTTGACATTGTTATTGAGCCTAAAATGAGTTTCGGAACGGGTCATCATGAAACTACACACATGATGATTCAACATTTGTTAGAAACCAATGTGAACGGAATGAAAACTCTTGATATGGGCTGCGGAACGGCAATTCTTGCAATTCTTGCCGAAATGAAAGGAGCCACTCCTATTGATGCTATTGATATTGATAATTGGTGTTATTTAAATTCGATTGAAAATACCGAACGCAATGACTGTCATGAAATCACAGTTTATGAAGGTGAAGCAGCAATGTTAAAAGGTAAAAATTATGATTTAATTATTGCTAACATCAACCGAAATATTTTATTAAACGATATGCAAGCCTATGTAGATTGTTTAAATAAGGGCGGAATTCTTTTATTAAGCGGTTTTTACAGTGAGGACATCCCCTTTATTGATGCTTCTTGCACCGAAAAAGGATTAACTTTTGTTAAAAAATTAGAACGAAATAATTGGGTTTCATTAAAATATTTAAATTAATAGTATTCCTAATATTTAAAAACTATGAGTACCATAGAAAAAGTTCAAGAGGAAGTTTTAATAGAAGAACAATTGGGCAACAACCATGAAATTGTTCTTTATAACGACGATGTGAATACTTTTGATCATGTAATTGCTACCTTAATCAAAATTTGTAAACACACCTCTGAACAAGCTGAACAATGTGCAATTTTAGTACATTATAAAGGACGATGTACGGTGAAAACTGGTTCGTTTGACGAACTAAAACCACAATGCACCCAACTTCTTGAAGCAGGTTTAAGTGCAGAAATTGAATAATATATTTTTATAATTTAGTGCGGCAATTTATCTTTAAAATAGCCATAAATAAAAGTTCCAAATAGGGCACCAAATAAAACAAAACCTACGCTCATAAATCCTGCTCCAATGAGAATATAAATTGGCCCGGGACAAGAGCCAACCAAAGCCCATCCCAATCCAAAAAATAAACCACCAATCCAATATCTAAAAGTTCCACGTTCTTTATCTAATATTTTTATAGGAGATCCTTTTATGTCCTTAATATTAAAGCGTTTAATAATTTGTATACCTATAACACCCGTAATAATTGCTGTCATTATTATTCCATACATGTGAAAAGAATCAAACTGAAACATTTCATAAATTCGGTACCAGGAAACAGCTTCTGCTTTTGTTAAAACTACTCCAAATACAAATCCTACTAGTAAATATTTTATGAAATTCATTTTGTGTTTTTTAAAAAATTAACGGAAAAATAAAGTTAACCATAATCAACCCACCAATAAAAAAACCAATAACGGCTTTCAAAGATGGAAATTGAAAATTACTCAACCCAGATATTGCATGACCTGAAGTGCATCCTCCAGCATATCGTGAACCAAAACCTATTAGAAATCCTCCAAAAACTAACAAAAAAATCTTTTTTGGCGAATAAAAAATGTCCGATCCAAAGATAGCATTGGGAATTAATTTTCCATTAGGAGCATCAATTCCTAATTTTTGTAATTTCAAAATGGTTAATGGATTAATAGAAACATTAGTCGCATTAGATAAAAAATGAACTGCAATATAACCACCCACCATAGCACCTGCAACTACTACAAGATTCCAACGTTGCGATTTCCAATCCCAATTAAAAAAAGAAATTCGTTTCCCAATTCCGGTTAACGAACACAAAGTCCTAAGATTGGTTGACATCCCAAAATTCTTTCCAAAATAAATTAAGCACAACATTACCATTCCAATTAAGAAACCAGAAATAGACCAATGCCATGTTTGAGTTAAAAAATTCATATCGTATTATTTTTACAAAAATAGAGAGAGTGGTTTGATTTTTGATTAATTTTTAAGATATTTAAATAAAAATAATTAAATTATTTAAAATGAAAACTTTCCAACTACTATTATTACTTATATTAACTGCAATTTTCACCTCTTGCGGAAGCATAAAATCTACACTTCAAAATGTGGATAATACTGCAATAAAGCCTCCTGTTAGAAATAATCAATTTATGATAAGCGAATATGCTTCAGATGGAAAATATGGCTATGATAAAAACTATCCCATAAATCTAGGATTTGAAAACGAAAAATATTCCCCAAAGAATATTATTTATTTCTTCAATGCTTTGGAAGGCCCTAATGGTGAAAAAATCTCCTATGTTAAAAAAGACAACTGTTGCCCATTTCCCTCCAAAAAAAGCCTTGTGGGAGCAGGAACATTAGATTTATATGAAATTACTTTGGAAGGCAGTGACACAAAAATAAATCTATATTTAAATATTTATGAAAAAGGAAAAGTAGTTTGTCCTAAAGGGCTAAAAATTAAAAAATACATTCAAAATTAAATTTTAATTAGCCCTTAGAAACCTTTTAAATAAAAAAAAATAGAAGATTTTTTCTTGTTACCTTTGCAAAAAAATTATAAAAGATGATTTTAACACACATTCCTCAAATAAAACATACCGAAAGTGGTAACTTCTTTCTTCTAGCTGGGCCATGTGCTATAGAGGGCGAGGAAATGGCATTTCGCATAGCAGAAAAATTAGTAGAAATAACTGATAAATTAGAAATACCATTTGTTTTCAAAGGGTCGTTCAAAAAAGCAAATCGTTCAAGAATAGATAGTTTTTCTGGAATTGGAGATGAAAAAGCATTAAAAATTTTAAGGAAAATTTCAGAAACTTTTCATGTTCCAACCGTAACCGATATTCACACTAATGAAGATGCTCAAATTGCTGCCGAATATGTAGATGTTCTTCAAATTCCAGCTTTTTTAGTGCGCCAAACTGATTTAGTGGTAGCTGCAGCAAACACCGGGAAAACGGTGAATTTGAAAAAAGGACAATTTATGAGTCCCGAAAGCATGAAACATGCCGTTCAAAAAGTATTGGATTGTCATAATGAAAGCGTGATGGTTACCGATAGAGGAACCATGTTTGGATACCAAGATATGATCGTAGATTATAGAGGAATTCCAACTATGCAACAATATGCAACAACAGTTCTTGATGTTACCCATTCGTTGCAACAACCAAACCAAACTATTGGAGTTACCGGCGGAAGACCAGATATGATTGAAACCGTTGCTAAGGCAGGTATTGCAGTTGGGGTGGATGGTATTTTTATTGAAACCCATTTTGATCCTGCAAATGCAAAAAGCGATGGAGCTAATATGTTGCACCTAGATTATTTTGAAGACTTAATGACTAAATTGGTAGCAATTAGAAAAACAATTAATCAATTTTAAAATAAGAAAATGTTATTAAAATTAAGAATTCTTTTCATACTATTTTTAGGAGTTTTAACAACTAATTCTTTTGCTCAAGAAAATCCAAATCCAGAAAAGTATACCGCTCACAATAAAGGTAAGTTTTACTTTTTTTGGGGTGGCAATAGAGATAATTATACTAAATCAGATATTCACTTTAAAGGAAATGATTATGATTTTACAATTGAAAATGCTGTAGCTCACGACAAACCTATGGGTTGGCACGTAAATTATGTCAATCCAACAACAATGACAATACCGCAAACGAACTTCCGAATGGGATATTTTATTAACGATCATTATAATATATCTGTTGGAGTAGACCACATGAAATATGTAATGCAACAAAATCAAATAGCTAAAATTAATGGAACTTATCCTTCAAGATATTTGGGAAATCAAATTAATAATGGACAGGTGGATTTATCCGATGAGACATTTTTAACTTTTGAACATACGGATGGGTTAAATTATGTGAATACAGAAATTTCTCGTGTAGACGATATTTCTAAAATTTTCGGAATAACAAATACTGATAAAGTTCAGATAAATCTTACCGAAGGTGCTGGTGGAGGTGTATTATATCCTAAAACTAATGCCAAAGTATTAGAAAAAGATAGACATGATGATTTTCATGTTTCAGGATATGGCGTTGCTGCTAAAGTTGGAATCAATTTTACTTTTTTCAAACACTACTTCATTCAAGGGGAACTTAAAGGAGGTTATATTAATATGAATGACATCCGAACTAGTGCTTCTTCAGACGACACCGCAAGCCAACACTTTATGTTTTTACAACGCATTATATCTTTTGGTGGTATTTTTAGACTTTAGAAATTCGTACACAAAAAAACTCCGAAAGAATATTCAAAAATATTCTTTCGGAGTTTTTTTATGCTTGAAATTAAGAAAACTATTTTCTAATGTCCTCCACTAATTTTCTTGTCAAAATCAATTCCTTGGCTTCTTAATATCGAACTTACTTTCCAACCATAAAATGCTAGATAGGCAAAACAAAAAACTCCAACAATATAACTGTTTTGAATTCCTATAGAATCGGCAATTGTTCCTTGTATCCAACTAATAATACCACCACCCATAATCATCATAATTAAAAAACTACTTCCTTGACTAGTATGCTTTCCTAAACCACTAACCGCCAAAGTAAATATACACGGCCATAAAGTACTACAAAACAAACCAACGCTAATAAATGCATATACTGAAACCATTCCACTAGTTGCCATTCCAACAAGTAGAGAAACAATTCCTAATGCAGAAAATAGCAATAACATTCTTGCCGGATTTCCTTTACTTGCAATATCTGCAGCAATAAGCACCAAAATTATTAATGCATAAACATAAAATGGCGTTAAATCATGTTTTGCAATTGCATTAACTACTAAGAAAATACCAAATGCAAGATACGGAGCAACGAATCGTAATATTTTTTGCAAATCCATTTTATCTGTAAAGGCTTGAACTGCTCCAGTCCAACGGCCAATCATTAAACTCGCCCAATACAAAGAAACATAAGGAGCAATATCTTTAGTTAAAAAACCAAGACTTTTTTCCATGTATGCGGGTAAATTACTTGCTGTAGAAACTTCTACGCCAACATAAATGAAGATTGCAATCATTCCTAAAATTAATTGTGGGTATTGCAAAGCAGAACTTCTAGAATTTTTATCCTCGTCAACTGATTCTACAATAGTTTGAGGATATTCTGGAAGAGAAGACATTTTAAGCAATATTGCTACTAATAAAAAGGCTACTCCTAATATCAAATATGGAATTTTCACACTTTCAATACTCATTTCAGTATTTCCTGAAGCTGCAGATCCGAAGATTGCAAAACTCACAATTAGTGGTCCAATAGTAGTTCCAAAATTATTGATTCCTCCTGCCAAAGTTAATCTTTGTGATCCTGTCGAAATTGATCCTAATGCAATAGCTAAAGGATTTGCAACTGTTTGTTGTAACGAAAATCCTAAAGCTACAGTAAACAATCCCGATAACATTAATGGAAACGAATGTAAATTAGCCGCTGGATAAAACAATAAAGTTCCTAAAGCGGATATTGTCAATCCTAATGCTAATCCGTTTTTATATCCAATTTTATTTACTAAATCCTTACCTATTGCAAGTGAAATTAACATGTAAATTAAGGAACCAACTGTATATGCAATATAAAAAGCTAAAGATACTAATTGACTTTGCCCTTGTGTTAAATCGAAAGCTTTTTTGAAAACGGGTATTAAAATATCATTACTTGCTGCAACAAATCCCCAAAAAAAGAATACTGTTACTAAAGGAATAAATTGTGCCCAATTAGTCTTAGTTTGTTCTGAATTCATAGTTTAAATATTAGGTTGGTTTTGGTTAATTAATTAATTATCAGTTTGAAAAACAATTACTATTCTACATCCGATAGACAAATGTAATTTAATTTTGGATTTACAAGTCAGTTATTGAAAATTAATCTAATAAACCCAATAATCATCTAGAATAGATTTAATTTCCGTCTACATAATCTTGAAGGTATTCAAATCGTTTCGTGAGTTTGCCGTTTTCAGTCATTTTAGCTCGATGTAAAATTCCGTCTTTATCACCATTAAAAAATGCTGGAATTACATGTTGCATAAACATTTCTCCAAATCCTTCACTGGCATCTTTAGGCAACTCGCAAGGCAAATTATCTACAGACATTACCAAAATAGAACCTGGATGCGTGTAGGAAACTTCTTTATTTTCAGAAGGTAAATATCCAAAGAACGGATCTGCAATTGTCGATGCTTTAAGAGTACAAGCTACAGGACCAGCAACATCACAAGAAATATCGGCAACGACTTTAATCTTACAATCGGCTAACTTTAGCATGTCATTTGTTAAAATATCTGGAGCACCATTTCCATGAAAATGACCTGCCATAAAAATATCGGCAACTTTAGTAAATCTTTCAAAATCAGAAGTGTATTCTTGTGGATTGTTATAGAAATCATTGTTATCCAAAACTTTACCATCCAAACGTTTATTATAATCTAAAACATCTATTTGGGTATAAACAGCAGAAGAATAATTTTTATTTAAAAAATCGGTAGCCGAAACTTGTTTAATTTTCATGCCATCAAGTATTTCCTTAATTCCCATTCCTACTTTTCCGAAACCAGTAACTACAATTTTTAGGTTAGGAAGCGTTTGCCGTTTTAATCTAATTAATAGATCTTCTTGACTCTTTAAGGTTTCTGCTTTGGCTAAATTAAACAAATCATATTTGATTCCGAAGCCTCTAAATCCGTTGTAAGCTCCAACAATTCCTGCGTACCGTCCAAAGCCAATTAATCTTCTAAAATTAGCGTCTACAATTGTCTCGTGATCATAAAGTTCTATGTTTTTATCTAAAACTGCTTGCAATAATTTTCTATTATAAGGCTGTTTTTTTATCGTATGCGAAAAGAAAAAATATTTTTTATTAGGAATTAATGCCTCTACTGGAATCTCTTTTACTCCAAATAACACATCACAATCACTTAAATCCGAAACAACATCTATTCCTAAATTGGTATATTCTTCATCTGTAAAAACCCTTATATCAGATGTTTCAACTTTAACAATAGCATCTTTGTGCTCGGCTTGCAATCTAACTAACTCTTTGGGCGTGAAAACTACTCTTCTATCAGGTGGGCTTTTTCGTTCTTTTACTATTCCAAATTTCATTTTAGGGAGTTCTAGTTTGTTTGTTTTGCAAAATTACCATTAACGAAATCGTTTTCAAAACATTTTTGACATTAATTATAGAGGACGAAATTCATACTATTTACTGAAAAACAAAGGTTTACAAATAGTACTTATAAAGAATGTGAAAAACATGTTAATACCTTTCCTAAAAAGTGTTCTGGCAGGAAATTGGATTACTTATATTTGCTTTTTATCCTCCAAATTAATGAAAAATAAAATTGTCTTATATTGTTTCCTACTAGTTTTCCTAAGCACCTCCTTTATTAGTTGTAAAAAAAGTGACGATTCCTCTAAAAAAGTAATAAAAATCAATGAAAATGGACTTCCAATTTTAAGTCCTTCAGGAGAAGAAATGCCATCTCTAGATAATAATTATTGTAATGATAAAAAGTTACAAATTGATACCTACTTCCAAAAAGTATGGGATAAAGAAGATTATGTTAGTTTTTTAGTGGCTCAAAATGGGAGGATTTTATATGAAAACTATAATGGATTTGCTAATAAAAGTAAAAATGAATTAATAACTGCAGATACACCGCTGCACATTGCTTCAGTAAGTAAAGTTCTTACTGCTTCTGCAATATTGATGTTAGATGATGCTGATAAAATTAAATTAGAGCAAAAAGTAACCGAATTTTTACCTAATTTTCCATATCCAGATGTTACTGTTTTAACATTGTTAAACCATAGAAGTGGCATGAAAAATTATGCCTATTTTACTTACAATGATGGAAATTGGGATAGAAAAAAAGAACTATCTAATGAGGATATTATTTCTGTCATGAAAGACAAACACATTCCATTAGAGAATAAAACAGACACACGTTTTGCATATTGTAATACAAATTATGCTATGTTAGCCCTTATTATTGAAAAGGTTACTAAATTAAAATATCCAGAAGCAATGCAAGAAATGATTTTCAAACCATTGGGGATGACGCATACATTTGTATATGAAACGGATAAATATAAAGGCAAAGTTTCTTTATCCTATAAAGGTGATGTTGATTTGGCTGTGGAATATTTGGATGGCGTTTATGGCGATAAAAACATCTATTCAACTCCAAGAGATTTATTGAAATTTGATTTGGCGCGCTATTCAACTTCATATCTAAATCCGGAATTGCTTAAAAAAGTATACCATGGTTACAGTAATGAAAAGAAAGGTTTAAGAAATTATGGCTTGGGAATCCGCATGCTGGAATTTGACCAGGGTGAACCATTTTACTTCCACAACGGATGGTGGCATGGCAATACTTCTTGTTATATTAATATGAAAAAAGAAAAAGTTGCGATGTTTGTATTGTCTAATAAATTCACGCATAAAACTTACAAAACAAAACAATTAGCTCCTTTATTTGGCGATTACCCATTTAAAGCTGATGATGAAAAAGAAGAGTAAAATACTTATTTATTTTTCGTCGGATTTTTTTAAAATTTTATCCTTATATTCTATCAAAATTCTGGCTTTATATCCAATTCCTAAATTCCAGTATTGATTGGTTACAAACTCTTTATTTCCATCATAAAAAGTAAACTGGCCTGTGTTAGGAGAAAGTTCGCCAAAATTAAGAGCTTCGATTTCTATAATATTTACTCCTTTTTTTAAATCTAAAACAACTTCTTGGAACTTTGCATCTAGATAAATAGGATTTGTTACCATGTTTCCATTTACCCAAACTCGCACAATATCGCCATCAATAGCACCATAATCGCGAGAATCTAGATTTACTTTAGAAGTATAAACTATAAATTGTCCCAAATTCATATCTCTATTAAATAATTCTGGGCGAATACCATCTTCTTTCATTTGTTGATTAAACTTTTCGGTATAATCTTCCGCTGGATTTTTTAAAGGATACGATTTTGGGTTTTGAACTTCTCCAACTTTAGGAATCTCAGGTAAGCCTTTTAAAAATTTATCTTCTGGTTTTTTAAAAATCTGACTTTCAAATTTAAATTCAGGAAAAATAGATTTTGTAGATTTTTCAGTAACCTTTGCAGTCTGCTTAGTTGTTTTTTTCGGAATTGCACTAATATTTACTTTTCTTTTACCTGCTTCAAATTGTGCTTGAACATTAAAAGAAAAATAGAATAAAAAAAGAAATGAAAAAAATATCCTCATTAGTGTGGTATATAGATTGTAAAAGTATTTAAAAAAACACAATATAAATCCAATTATTAACCATACGTTAACAAATAAAAATTAGTAAAACATATATTATTTCATCAAATTTGCAAAAATAAATAAAGTACTATGCGATTAAAAAATATTATTGTTGTAATGTCTATTTTCTTTGCTTTAAGCAACGGATATTCTCAAGATAAAATGACACTAAGCGGAACCATTTCTGATAAAAGAAATAACGAAACTCTCATTGGCGTAAGCATTGCTATAAAAGAATTTAAAGCATTTACAACTACTAATGAATATGGTTTTTATTCTCTTACTTTACCAAAAGGAAATTACGAGATTAGCATTAGTTATGTTGGTTACGAAACTATTACCGAAAAAATTTTACTTACTCAAAACCTACGCAAAAATTATAATTTAATTGAAGCGGGGCAGGTTCTTGATGAAGTCGTAATATCTGAAAAAAACAAAACTAACACTCGTAAACCTGAAATGAGCGTTAATAAAATGTCCATTTCAGCTATCAAGCAAATGCCTGTGGTTCTTGGTGAAGTAGACATTATTAAATCCATTTTATTCTTGCCTGGTGTAACAAATGCTGGTGAAGGTCAATCAGGATTTAATGTTCGTGGAGGTGGTGCCGATCAAAATTTAATTTTGTTAGACGAAGCCACTATTTTTAATTCCTCTCATTTATTTGGCTTTTTTTCAGTTTTTAATCCGGATGCTATAAAGGACTTAAAACTTTATAAAGGTGGTATTCCAGCTCGATTTGGAGGTAGAGCCTCTTCGGTTTTGGATATTTATCAAAAAGATGGAAACAGTAAAAACTTTCATATGAATGGAGGTATTGGATTGATTTCAAGTCGTTTACTTGCAGAAGGACCACTAGTTAAAGACAAAGGTTCGTTTCTTATTGGCGGTAGAGCATCTTATGCGCATTTATTTTTGAAATTATCCAATAATAAGAATTCCGCTTATTTTTATGATTTGAACACTAAATTAAACTATAAATTCAATAAAAGTAATAGTTTGTTTCTTTCGGGGTATTTTGGAAGAGACGTATTTTCTTTAAACCAAAGTTTTACCAATACTTATGGAAATTCAACTTTAAACTTACGTTGGAATCATTTGTATTCGGATAAATTGTTTTCAAATTTATCGATGATTTATAGCGATTATTACTACGGATTGAATTTAGATTTTGTAGGTTTCAATTGGGATTCTGGAATAAAAAACTATAATTTGAAATACGATTTTAAATATTATTTATCCAATAAAATCAAGCTGAATTATGGTGCAAATGCTATTTATTATGATTTCAATCCAGGGACAATTAAGCCATCAAGTTCTACATCTGGAATTAATTTCAATCAAATAGAAAAAAAATATGCTTTTGAGCCCTCTGTTTATTTAGATGCTGAACAAAAAATAACGGATAAAATCAATGTTGAGTATGGTTTAAGATACAGTATGTTCTCCAGATTAGGAAGTTCTACCAAAAACTTATATGCCAACGACCAAGCCGTAACCTACGATTCTGATTTGAAAATTTACGAAAAGGGAATTCCCATCGGAACTGAATTCTTCGGAAGAAATAAATCTATGGCCAACTTCAATAATTTTGAACCTCGCTTTTCTGTGGCCTATGAATTTGCAGAAAACAAATCTGTCAAAGCGAGTTATAACAGAATGGTGCAATATTTACAATTGGTTTCTAACACAGCTTCGCCTGCGCCACTCGATGTTTGGACACCAAGTGATAGTTATATAAAACCTCAAATAGCGGATCAATTTGCAGTTGGTTATTTTACAAATTTTAAAGAAGAGACCTATTCATTAGAAGTAGAAAGTTATTTCAAGAAAATTAAAAACCGTATGGATTATATTGATGGCGCCGATTTAATTGCCAACGAAGCCATCGAACAAGTAATTCTAAACGGGGAAATGCGATCGTACGGACTAGAAATTATGTTTCGTAAAAATACCGGAAAATTTAGCGGTTGGATTGCTTATACTCTTTCACGTTCAGAGCAAAAAACACCAGGAAGAACTGCTAGTGAAATTGGAATTAATAATGGAAATTGGTACAGATCTGCTTATGACAAGACACATAATTTAGCCGTTACTAGTTCTTATAAATGGAATAAAAAATGGAATTTGGGAGCTAATTTCACTCTGCAAACAGGACAGCCTGTAACCTATCCGAATGGGCAATATACTTACCAAGGAATTACTGTGCCAAGTTATGGAATGCGCAACGAAAATAACCTTCCGCTATACCATCACTTAGATATTTCGGCTACTTTAACTCCAAAACATAACGAAGCAAAAAAATGGAAAGGCGAATGGGTTTTTAGCATTTATAACATTTATGCGCGAAAAAATGCCGCATCTATTCGTTTCCGTCAAAACCAAGATTCAGGGCAAAATGAAGCAATAAAATTATCCATATTCGGCATAGTACCTGCAGTTTCTTATAACTTTAAATTCTAAAAAAATGAAAAATATAATCTACCTTTTGGCAATCGTATTATTTGCAAGTTGCGAAACTCAAGTCGATATTCCCTTAAATACTTCCAACCCAAAACTAGTAATTGATGCCAACATTTTATGGCAAAAAGGTACTTCTGGCAGTAATCAAAAAATAAAACTTACCACAACTACCGATTTTTATAGTTCGGTTATCCCAGTAGTTTCAGGTGCAACTGTAATAGTTACCAACAGTAATAATATATTTACATTTACAGAAATACCAAATACTGGTGAATACATTTGTACTAATTTTGAGCCTTTGATAAATGAAAATTATACTTTAACTGTTCAATATGCTGGACAAAATTACACAGCAACAGAGAAACTTTTGGCTACACCAAAAATTATTTTACCCATACAACAAACTACAGTTCAAGGATTTGGAGGAGATGTAATTCAGGTGAAATTTTTATTTCAAGACAATGGTTCGGAAATTAATTATTACCTAATTGGAGTTAAAAGTCCATTAGATATAGCACCAAAATATCGCGCTCAAAAAGATGAATTTTTCCAAGGGAATCAAATGTTTGGCTTTTATACCGATAAAGATTTAAAAGCAGGAGACCAATTATTTTTCACTTTAGAAGGTATCTCTTTGCGCTATTTTAATTATATGGAAAAATTAGTAAGCATGTCAGGAGGCAATGGCGGAAGCCCCTTCGCTACTCCACCTGCAACCCTTCGTGGTAACATCAAAAATCAAACGGATGAAAATAATTATCCACTAGGCTATTTCCATTTATCTGAGATTGATACAAGGAATTATACTGTTAATTAATTTCAAACCTAGTAGCCAAGTCCCAATACCTAAATATAAAATGTCCTCTCATCACATAGTTCGCGACGATCAAGAACCTGCTTTAATTATTGCTAATGGAGCTTCTTGTAGTTTTGAATTGCTGGGACAGCTTTTAGAATGGGCTCCAATTGTTGTGGTTTTAGATAATGCTATAGAACGAGTTCTACAATTAGACATTAAAATTGACGTGCTTTTAGGAGATTTTGATGGAGATTTTAATCCTGAAATTTACAAAGAAAAGCAGTATCCTTTAGAAATTGTTCACACGCCAGACCAAAACAAAACCGACTTAGAAAAAGCATTTGATTACCTTATTGAAAAAGGACATAAAGCAGTAAATGTGGTTTGGGCAACAGGAAAGCGAGCCGATCATACAATTACAAATATTACAAATATTGTGAGTTATAGAAATAAACTAAAAATTGTTATTCTAGACGACCATTCAAAAATATTTTTATTACCTAAAAAGTTTGAAAAATGGTATCCTGAGAACACTCCGATTTCGTTAATTCCGATTGGAAAAGTATCCGGAATTTCAACCGAAAATTTATTTTATTCTTTACAAAATGAAGAACTTACCATTGGATATCGAACGGGAAGTAGCAACCACGTGACCCAAGATGGCATTGTTTCCATTTCCCACACAGAAGGCGATCTATTATTAATGGAATGTTTGGATTAAAACTTTGTATAAAGAATAACTTTTCTTACTTTTGATTTAGAGAACTAAAAAAAGATGACTAAAATTAGTACCGAAAAAACAACTTTGCACCCTAGAAACATAAATCGATTTTCATATGATTTCAAAAAATTAATTCAATGTTCCCCAAATTTGGAACAATTTATTTTTACGAACGAACACGAAATTGAGTCAATAGATTTTGCAAATCCGGAAGCTGTAAAAGCGCTTAATAAAGCATTGCTAATTTCAGATTATGATATAATAAATTGGGATATTCCAAAAAATTATTTATGCCCACCAATACCTGGCAGAGCGGATTACATTCATAATATAGCCGATTTATTAGCGGAATACAATAATGAAATTATTCCTGAAGGAGAAGATGTAGTTGGTTTGGATATTGGAATTGGTGCGAATTGCATTTATCCTATAATTGGAAACCATTCATATAATTGGAGTTTTGTTGGTACAGATATTGATGAAAATGCAATTCAAAACTGCAAAAAAATCATCACTGAAAATCCAAAATTAATAGACTTTATTAGCTTGCAATTACAGGCAGAACCAAGGTATATTTTCAAAAACATAATTCTGCCCGAAGATAAATTTGCATTTACCATTTGTAATCCTCCTTTTCATTCCTCACAAGATGAAGCTACTAAAGCTACAATAAGGAAATTAAATAATCTAGAGAACACTAGAACTAAAAATCCAATTTTGAATTTCGGTGGACAAAACTCTGAATTATGGTGTGAAGGAGGCGAATTTGCTTTCATTACCCAAATGATTTATGAAAGTGTTAAGTATCCATTGCAGTGTTTTTGGTTTACAACTTTAGTTTCTAAAAAAGATAATTTAAAAAGCCTTTATAAAACCCTTAGCAAAGTTGGAGCGGTTACAATCAAAACTGTCGAAATGGCGCAAGGCCAAAAAACTAGCCGTTTTATAGCTTGGACTTTTTTAAGCGAAAAACAACAGAAAGATTGGAAGTTTAACTCTGATTTATAAGAACTAATTGCAAGAATCTAAAGATTTTAACAAAATTATTGGATTCGAACTTTGTAACTTTGTAACTCGAAAAATTCCAAATGAAATTCCAAGTTGTATCCGATTACAAACCTACAGGCGACCAGCCACAAGCCATTGAAAAACTTTCCAAAGGAATTATCAATGGTGAAAAATACCAAACTTTATTGGGAGTTACAGGCTCGGGAAAAACATTTACCGTTGCCAATGTAATTCAAAATGTAGAAAAACCGACCTTAGTTTTAGCGCATAATAAAACATTGGCTGCCCAATTATATTCCGAATTTAAGCAATTTTTTCCAAACAATTCGGTGCAGTATTTTGTTTCCTATTACGATTATTACCAACCCGAAGCATTCATTCCGGTAACGGGTACTTACATAGAAAAAGATTTATCGATTAACGAAGAACTAGAAAAACTAAGATTAAGCACGACTTCGGCGTTGCTTTCGGGTCGTCGAGATATTATTGTAATCTCTTCGGTTTCTTGTCTTTACGGAATTGGAAATCCAGTTGAGTTTCAAAAGAATGTCGTTACAGTAGAAAAGAATCAAATTATATCCAGAACCAAATTATTACACCAATTGGTACAAAGTTTGTATTCTAGAACCGAAGCCGATTTCACTCCAGGTAACTTTAGAATTAAAGGCGATACCGTAGAGATTTTTCCGAGTTATGGAGACGAACCTTTTAGAATTCACTTTTTTGGCGATGAAATTGAAGAAATTGAAGCCTTTGATGCTCGAACTTCGCAGGTATTAGAAAAATACGAAAACCTAACCATTTACCCTGCCAATATGTTTGTAACATCACAAGATGTATTGCAAGCAGCAATTTGGGACATCCAACAAGATTTGGTTAAGCAGGTAGATTATTTCAAGGAAATTGGCAAACATCTGGAAGCCAAACGACTGGAAGAACGAACCAATTTTGATTTAGAAATGATTCGTGAACTAGGATATTGCTCCGGAATAGAAAATTATTCCCGCTATTTAGACCGACGTCTTCCTGGCACCCGACCATTTTGTTTGTTAGATTATTTTCCAGATGATTTTTTGATGGTGGTCGATGAAAGTCACGTAACCATTTCGCAGGTACATGCCATGTATGGTGGTGATAGAAGCCGTAAGGAAAATTTAGTGGAATATGGTTTCCGACTTCCAGCTGCAATGGACAACCGCCCGTTGAAGTTTGAAGAATTTGAAAGTATGCAAAACCAAGTAATTTATGTCTCGGCAACTCCAGCTGATTACGAATTACAAAAATCCGAAGGGGTTTATGTAGAGCAAGTAATTCGACCAACTGGGTTACTCGATCCTGTTATAGAAGTGCGTCCAAGTTTGAATCAAATTGACGATTTAATCGAAGAAATTCAATTGCGATGCGAAGTAGACGAACGTGTTTTAGTGACCACTTTAACCAAAAGAATGGCCGAAGAATTGACCAAATATCTAACTAAAGTTTCCATCCGTTGCCGATACATACATAGTGATGTAGATACTTTAGAGCGTGTAGAAATTATGCAAGATTTACGAAAAGGATTGTTTGATGTTTTGATTGGAGTGAATTTACTTCGTGAAGGATTGGATTTACCCGAAGTATCATTAGTTGCTATTTTGGATGCAGATAAAGAAGGATTTTTAAGAAGCCACCGTTCCCTTACGCAAACGGTTGGTCGGGCGGCCCGAAACATTAATGGAAAAGCGATTATGTATGGAGATAAAATTACGGCATCTATGCAAAAAACCATCGACGAAACCAACTACCGCAGAGAAAAACAAATCAATTACAACACCCTACACGGCACCGAACCGAAAGCCTTAAATAAAAGTTTGGGAAGCGCTTTAGGAAACAACTCCGTTTCTACACAATACTACGAAAACCAAGCATTAAAAGCAGCTGAACCCGAAAGTTTGTACTTATCTAAACCCGAAATAGAAAAGAAAATACGCGAAGCCCGAAAAGCCATGGAAAAAGCCGCCAAAGATTTAGATTTTATGCAGGCAGCGAAATTTAGAGACGAAATAAAAATGCTGCAGGAGAAGATTTGATTTTTTTATTAACCAAATTGCGCATTATTTGGTAAAAATATTTGATAAATAAATAGATGACTTATCGTTTGTAATATATTTTTTATATTTTTGAATAAATTTTAAAATTTTTAAAATAAATTAATATGAAATATTCAATTACTTGTACTTGTATAATTATATTTTTAATAATTGGATGTAAACAAAACTCAAATGATTCTCTATCAGCAAATAATAATAAGAAAAATGTCGAAATCACTTTTTTAAAAGATAGTTTAAGTAATGACTCTATTAAAAAACCGAAAAACTTCAAATTATCTTATCAACATGGTAAAATAACTGATCCAATTGAAAACAGAGAACTAACAACGGTTTTCTTGAATTTTAAAAACAGAAAGTATATAATCACAGACTCCATAGTTTCAAAAATTAATGAAACTGAATTATGCTTTTATTTTCTTACTCCACAGGAAAATGAAATCACAATTGAATGTCCAGATGAGTATGGACTCATTATTGTAGATGGATATAATAATGAGATTTATCGTTCATTTTGGAATAGTGCATCTGAATCAGAATTAAAAGGTAATTGCTCACCTAGCTTGGATCGATACAAAACAAATAATGGTATAAGAAATTTATTATGTTTAGGCTCTTCAGGATGTGGTTCTGGAGTAAATTTTACCTATTTTGATGTTACTTATAATAACAAAAAAATACGATTTAAAGAAGTGCTTTCTTGTGGCGGCGGTTATTCTGAGTTCCAATTCATTCCTGAAAAAAATATTTACTTAAAAATTGAGAGAATCAATCCAGAATGCCATTACAGCTGCCCCTCAAAATATAAGATTTCATCCTATTCATTATCAACAGACCTACTTATAAAAAGCGGACTAACAAAATTGTTTTATGACGATTTTAATGATATAGGCATTGAACCTTTATTAAAAAAAATTCAACAAAAGGAAAATCTAGTGATTTATTAAGTTTAATATTAAAACATAAATTGTTAATAAATAATCAAATTAATATTGAAAATTATGTCTTGTGAACATAGATTCTTGAATTGTATAATTCCTGATTGTGAGATTTAACATATTTGTATTGGCACATTTAATCCTTAATGGAACAATAATAATTTTGCTCAGTACAATTTCTTTTATTTAGAATAAGAAATAACTTTTTGGTGTATTTTGCTAAAAGTTTTAGCGGTAATAATTTAAAAAAATAGAAAAATTAAAAAAACAACACAATGAAAAAAACATTATTTATTGCAACATTTTTATTGACTTTTAGTTTTGTGAATTCGCAGACTATTTGGATGGATGAAACAAAATTAAAAGGAACTATAGGAAAATATGAAATTGTAATGACACTGGCAAATCCCTATGGTGGTGCTACTTCTTGCTATACAATTGGAGAATATTTTTATGTAAGTAAAAAAAAGAAAATTAATTTATGTTCAGGAGAAGATGAAAAAATTATTGAAAATATAAATGGTAAGGATACTGGTTATTTTATTATAAATAATTGGGACAAAAAAGTAGGACAGACAGTCGTTGGCTCCTGGCATACTATGGACGGGAAGAAAAGTTATCCTGTTACCTTAAAAGTAATTGGCAAAGGAAAAAACTAATTAAAAAAGTAAAGTGATATTCTGAATTAATTTAAATTTTAAAGATAACAAAATGAAAAAAAAAATATTAATTATTGCATTATTTTTAATAATAATTAAACTAAATGCTCAAACTATTGAAGGATATTCATTTGAAAAATACAAAATTGAAAAGCATTCAATTTCTAAAAAAGCAAAATTAAATTTTCAAAGTAATCCAGAAGCTAAATATTTCAGAACTAGAATAACTGAAGGTTATAAGTCAGGAAAAATAGATTTTGGAGGTTATTATGTAACAATAATTTGGGGATGTGGAACTAGTTGTATTAATGGAGTTATGGTAGACGTTAGAGATGGGAAAGTACATGATTTACCTTTAGGTGAAGAATTTTATTATGCTGGATGTTTTTCAAATAACGGAAATGAGCAAGAAGATGATTTATTAAATTACACTAAATATAGCAGGTTATTTATATCAGCAGTTTGTAGTGAAAGTGAAATTGAAAATACAAACAATATAAAACAAGAGAAATTATATTTTATAAACGTTTGGAATGAGCAAAAGAAAAAATTTGAATTACAAAACAAAATAGAAAAAACATTTACAAAAATAAAAACGGAATAACCCGATATCGTGGCTTTGCAGTTCGCGCTCTAAAAAAATAATACAAGCAAATAAAAGAAGTTTAGAAATATGGTGAAATATTTCTATTTTTAATACTACTTTTAGTTAAGTTAAAGAAAACCTAGTTTACCAAAAATATAAAATAGTAAGAACAATAAATAAGTATAAAAATGAAAAAAATATTAATTTTAGCAACAATTCTCCTATTATATGGGGTAGCAAAAGCACAAAACTCAATTAATTATTATAACTACTTTCCTAAAGGTTATCAAGTAAAAGATGGTAATGGAGAATTAGGGCCAGTATCCAAATATGATTTTGATAAAGACGGTATCAATGATTTAGCTATAATTTTATTTGATGATTTAAACCAATCTATTTTCTGTATTTATCTTAGCTCAAATTTTAATACCACTAGAACTTTTAAATATTGCGATTGGATATATATGATGCATGCTTTAGATTATGAAAAAGGCAAACTTTCTCTTAATTCAGATAATGGCAGCATGGGGCAATTCGGATCATTAGAAATGAAATATGATGCTATAAAAAAAGACTTGAAAATCATAAAATATGAAGACAACGCAGGGAGTAAAACAATAAAATTTAAAATCGGGAAAATTTAAAATATAAAAAAAACCAATATAAAGTCGAATTAACACGCTATTCGTTTAAATGAAAAAAAATAATATAGTTATAGTAGTAATCGCATTTTTCATTTTAGTGGGATGTAATCAAAACAATTTAAATAATAAAGGAAAAATAAAATTAAAGGATTCTACGAAAAATTCCAAAGAGATTGTTTTTAAAAATGATAATCAAGAAATCAATTATAACAATTTAGAGGAATTTGTAGGGAAAGATGGGAATGAAGGAATCTATAAATTTAAGGTTCCTAATGGATTATTTAAAAGAAGTTCTACAAATGAATTTACAAGCGAATTATTAGAAGCAAAAATTAATTACAAGTTTATTCAAACCGACCGATTTGATGAACAAGGTATATTTAGTAAAAAAGATTTAATAAGAAATTATAAAAGTAAAATTAAAACCACTTATTTTTTAGATAAGAACGATTGGTTTGTTTTATCAGGCACTGATTCAGAAAACAGAATAATTTATGTGAAAGGTTTTTATGAAGAACTCGTTAGCATGCAAGGACAGGATGAAGGAGAACCATCATGGCTATGGTCTAAATCCGGTATTCTAGAAATTAGATATACTGAAAAACACAAAAAAGAGTTTGATAAATTAATTCCTATTATTATTAAATCATTTAAATGTGATTGGTGGGCAAATTAAACTTGAAATATATAATTTAGAGAATTAGAAACTCATAACCTAATATTAAAAAAACTATAATCAGAATATAATTATATATTTTTTTAGGTTTGGATTAATTTTTGAAATTAATAGATAGCAAGTCTTGCAAAATAAAGTTTTAAATTTAATTGTGGGTCTCCCAATAAGAAGATATAGTATACTCAATTACTCTGCTCTTGAAAAACTTCCAATAAATAATCAGGAGAAACCATTCTAGTTGGCGATTGTTCCATAGCTTTGAGAACGCGCTTCATAGCAAAAGGATTTAGACCCATACTGATTCCAATTTCGTGGATTTTAATTTCCTCCCGCTCGTGTAACACACCATCGCAATGCATCAACAATGCTAATCGATAAAATTGTTGGATACGCTCAAATTCATTTTTAATTACCTCACATGGATTCTCCTCATGAAATAATTGCTTGAATTCTTGATTGTCAATTCCCAATTCTATTGCAATTAACAAAAGAAAATTATATTCCTTTTGGTGCAATTCGCCATCAACAATTGCAAATGCAATCATATCTAATAACAAACTTATTTTTTCTGCTTTATTCTTGCTCAAAATGATTATTTTGGCTAAAATATTCTTTTTATTTATATTCTAAAAACTATTGAATTGAAATTTGCTGTAACTTTTTTATATCTTTTTATTTTTGGAATTACTACGGCTCAGTTAAGTACTGGGAGTAAAAACGTCACCACTTTTACTATTGAAGCTCCTCAATTAAAAACAAGCAAGAAAATCTGGGTGTATCTACCTAAAAATTACGCCAATTCAACTAAAAAATTTCCTGTCATCTACATGCACGATGGTCAAAATCTTATGGATGCCAAAACTTCGTATGTTGGCGAATGGAATGTAGACGAAACCCTTGACTCTATTAATGGTCAAGTAATTGTTATTGGCATTGAGCATGGCGGAGAAAAACGTATGGAAGAATTAACCCCATACAGAAATGAAAAATACGGCGGAGGGAATGCCGACAACTACCTAAAATTTATTGTAGAAACCCTAAAACCATTTGTAGATAAAACCTATAGAACCAAAACCAATACTAAAAACACTTGTCTTTGGGGAAGTTCCCTTGGCGGATTGGTTTCCTTTTATGGTGCTTTAAAATATCCCGAGGTGTTTGGAAAAGTGGGTTGCTTCTCCCCTTCTTTTTGGTTCAACCGAAAAGAAATTTTTGAACTAATGGACAAAACAAAATCCTTCAAAACCAAAGTTTATTTTCTTTGCGGCGATAACGAAGGTGATCCCGATATGGTGCAAGATTTAAATAAAATGGAATACCTAATTAACACCAAACGATGTGAATGCCAAATGCTAAATAAAAAAAATATTGTAAAAGGCGGGCAACACAACGAAAAATTATGGCGGGAAGGTTTCAAAAAAGCGTACCTTTGGCTTTTTTAAGGGGTCTTGGTTTCTAGGTCTTAGGTGTTAGTATTTTACGAACCTATAACCTAAAACCCAAAACCTATAACCCAAAACCAAAAAAATGACTAATAACGATATTTTCAAAAAACTACGTGTTGCCTTAATGCTTCGCGATGATCAAATAGAGACCATTCTATCTTTAGTAGATTTCAGAATGTCTAAAGGTGAAATAGGTAATTTTTTTAGAAGCGAAGACCATCCAAAGTACATGGAATGTGGTGATCAAGTGTTGCGGAATTTCCTAAACGGATTGGTAATTCACTTACGTGGAACCAAAGAAAATCCTAAAAATCCTATGGATGTAATTGCTATCCATAAAACGGAAGCGCGTCCTAAAGAATTCACGAAATCGGAAGGCGCTCCTAAGAAAGACTTCAAACCAAAAACCGATTTCAAGAAAAAACCAGGTACCGATTCTAAATTCAAAACTAAAAAACCAGTTAAGAAGATTGAAATTATAGAAAAAGTGCAATACAAAAATGGTAAAAACACTAAAGGTTAAATAAAAAAATCCCGAGTTAGCTCGGGATTTCCTTTATAAAATAGTTTTTTGAAATTTAAGAAAGCGCTTTTTGAACTTGGTCTGCTGCTTCTTGAAATTGAACCGCAGATAAAATTGGCATCCCAGAATTATCAATTAATTCTTTTGCAATTTCTGCATTGGTTCCTTGTAAACGAACAATGATTGGCACTTTAATAGCGTCGCCCATGTTTTTATAAGCATCAACAACTCCTTGAGCAACTCTGTCACAACGAACTATTCCTCCAAAGATGTTAATCAAAATTGCTTTTACGTTAGGATCTTTCAAGATAATTCTAAATGCCAATTCTACACGTTTAGCATCAGCAGTACCTCCAACATCCAAGAAATTTGCAGGTTCAAAACCAGCATATTTAATTAAATCCATTGTTGCCATTGCCAAACCTGCTCCGTTAACCATACAACCAACCGTTCCGTCAAGATCTACATAGTTTAAACCAGCTTCTTTAGCTTCAACTTCGATAGCATTTTCTTCTCTAATGTCGCGCATGTCAGCATATTTAGGCTGGCGATATAATGCGTTGTCGTCAATATTTACTTTTGCATCCACAGCAAGAATCTTATCATCTGATGTTTTTAAAACTGGATTAATTTCAAACATAGATGCATCCGAACCAATGTAAGCATTGTATAATGAATCAATAAATTTGACCATTTCTTTAAAAGCATTTCCAGAAAGACCTAAATTAAAAGCGATTCTTCTTGCTTGAAAACCTTGTAAACCAACCGCAGGATCAATTTCTTCTGTAAAAATTAAATGCGGAGTGTGTTCAGCAACTTCTTCAATATCCATTCCGCCTTCTGTAGAATACATGATCATATTTCTACCTGTAGCTCTATTCAATAATACGGAAACATAGAATTCTGAAGTTTCACTTTCACCCGGATAATAAACATCTTCTGCAATTAAAACCATGTTCACCAGCTTTCCTTCAGGTGGAGTTTGAGGTGTAACTAATTGCATTCCAATAATTTGATCAGAAATTTCAGAAACTTGTTCTAAGTTTTTAGCCAACTTAACACCGCCGCCTTTTCCTCTTCCACCAGCGTGAACTTGAGCCTTAATAACATACCAACTAGTGCCCGTTTCGGCAGTCAATTGTTGTGCAGCAGCAACAGCTTCTACAGGATTATTTGCAACAATTCCACGTTGTACGCGAACTCCATATTTTGCTAAAATCTCTTTTCCTTGGTATTCGTGAATATTCATAAATTAGTTTTTATTGTTTTTCAAATGTGTTTTTTCAAATCTTAAAATGAGCAATCTTTCTAAATTCAATAAACTTTAGTCTATTTCTCACTAAAAGTCATTATTCTGTAAAGTGGCACAAAAATAAGATAAATGAAGTTAAAAGCGAAATATATTTTAAAATATCTATTGCAAGAATTTAATAATTAAAAAAATAAAATAAAATTATCAAATTCATAAATTCAATATTAAATAAAAACATTTTTGATAGTTAATTATCCTTTTCGAGTTACTAAAACGTTTTAGTAAATTAGTTAAAATGTACATTTTATCCATTTAACCAGAAGAAAATAGATTTTATATTCTAATCAAATTATGAATTATTTAAAATTCAGGTCTTAAATTAAGTAATTATTAATATTTCAAACTATTATTTAAAAGTGCTTAAAAATTCATTGAATACCGCAATTTCATTTAATTATTATTAACGTTTACAGTAATTTAGTGAAAAATTATCAAGAATGAAAGTTGAAGCACAAGGCCTCTATTTGCCCGAATTTGAACACGACAATTGTGGTGCGGGATTTATTTGCAATTTAAACGGTATTAAGTCTAATGACATAATTCATAAAGCATTAGATATATTGATAAAATTAGAGCATCGGGGCGCTGTAAGCTCGGATGGCAGAACAGGAGATGGGGCTGGAATTCTATTTGATATACCCCACGATTTCTTTAAAAAAGTTTGTAGTTTTGAATTACCTGATTCTAGAGAATATGCTGTAGGAATGCTGTTTTTGCCTAAAAACAAGAATCAAATTGAGTATTGTAAAAGCATTTTTGAATCTGCAATTATAGACCAAAATCTAACTATTTTGGGTTGGCGAGAAGTTCCTGTTAATGCAAAAAAACTAGGGAGAATTGCGGCAGAAAAAGAACCAACAGTAATGCAGGTTTTTGTTGGTAAAAATGAAACCGAATTAACCGAACCACTTTTTAACGCAAAATTATTTGCTGCTAGAAAAATATCGGAACATGCTGTCAATAAATCTAAAATATCACAAAGTCATCAATATTACTTTTCCAGTTTTTCAACCACAACAATAATATACAAAGGTCTATTAATGCCCGAGGATATTAGCAGGTACTATACCGATTTAACCGATACCGATTTAGTAACCCGCTTGGCATTGGTTCACCAACGTTTTTCAACAAACACATTTCCTTCTTGGGATTTGGCGCAACCCTTTAGATATATGTGCCATAATGGCGAAATAAATACACTTCGAGGAAACATTAGTAGAATGCGTGCGCGCGAAGAGTTGATGAAAAGCGATGTTTTTGGTGAGGACATTAAAAAATTATTTCCCATAATATTAGAAGGAAAATCAGACTCTGCTTCCATGGATATGGTTATTGAATTATTATTAATGACCGGTCGTTCTCTACCAGAGGCAATGATGATGGTAGTTCCTGAAGCTTGGGAAAGACACCAAAGTATGTCGGAAGACAAAAAAGCATTCTATGAATATAATGCATGTATTATGGAGCCATGGGACGGACCTGCTTCGATTCCGTTTACCGATGGGAATGTCATCGGTGCATTATTAGACAGAAACGGATTGCGGCCTTCAAGATATACGCTTACCAAAAGTGGCTTTGTAATTATGTCTTCTGAAATTGGTGTTTTAGACATTAAGCCCGAAGATGTGGTACAGCACGGTAGACTAGAGCCTGGCAAAATGTTCCTTGTTAATATGAATGAAGGCAGAATAATTGAGGATGATGAAATAAAAAATGCAATTGTAACCAAGCGTCCTTATAAAAAATGGCTGGACGACAACTTATTACAATTAGCAAAAATACCTTACACAGAAAATGAAATCCCAGTAGAATTGATGGATTTTGAAACCCGTCAAAGGTTATTTGGCTACACTGTTGAAGACTTAAAAACTATTATTAGCCCAATGGCTACAAATGGAGTTGAAGCACTAAGCTCTATGGGAAATGACACTCCACTAGCAGTTTTGTCAGATCAACCTCAACTTTTATATAATTATTTCAAACAATTATTTGCCCAGGTCACTAATCCACCGTTAGATGGAATTCGAGAAGAAATAATTACCGACATTAGTTTAGCAATTGGAGGAGACTTTAATATTTTTGATATTGAACCTAAACATTGTAAAAAATTAAAAATCCAAAATCCCGTTATTTCAAATGAAGATTTAGATAAAGTTAGAAACATTAACCATGAAGATTTTAAATCGTTTACTATTTCTACCTTATATGAAATTGAAAAAGGAGTTAATGGCCTAGAACGAGCACTAGAAAAAAGTGTACAAAATACGTTCAAAGCTATTTCAGAAGGTTGCAACATTATAATAATTTCAGATAGAGGCGTATCCGATAAATTGGCTCCTATTCCTATGTTATTGGCTTGCTCCTACATAAATCATTCTTTGAATATTTTAAAAGTCCGTTCTAAGTTTGGAATTATAATTGAATCTGCAGAACCACGAGAACCCCATCATTTTGCATTATTATTTGGATTTGGAGCCAGTGCTATAAATCCTTATATGGTAAATGAAATAATTCATAATCAAATAAATACTGGAGTAATTACTGGATTCAAAGCAGATTATGCTATCAAAAACTACAATAAAGCGGTTGCTAAAGGAATTCTTAAAATCATGAATAAGATTGGAATTTCAACCTTACATTCTTACAGAGCGGCTCAAATATTTGAAATATTAGGATTAAATAAAACATTTACTTCGAAATATTTCCCAAATACTCCTTCTAGGATTGAAGGCATTGGGTTGATGGAAATTGAAAAAGAAATTAAAAAACGATACCAAAATGCTTTTCCAAATTCTAAAATTGCCAATTTGTTACCATTGGAAATTGGAGGTATTTACAGATGGCGAAGAAACGGTGAAAAACACATGTTTAACCCAACTACGATATCTAAATTACAACAAGCTGTTCGCTTAAATAGCCCAGAAAGTTATAAGGAATATTCGGAAATGGTCAATAATCAAAGTGAAAATTTAATGACCGTTAGAGGACTATTTGAATTTAATAATTTAGATCCTATTTCGATTGATGAAGTGGAGCCTTGGACAGAAATTGTAAAGAAATTCAAAACTGGCGCTATGTCCTATGGCTCAATTAGTCAAGAAGCACATGAGAATTTGGCTATTGCAATGAATCGAATTGGCGGAAAAAGTAATTCTGGCGAAGGCGGAGAAGATCCAAAACGTTTTCAAAAAGAACTTAACGGAGATTCTAGAAATAGTGCAATTAAACAAGTTGCATCGGGAAGATTTGGAGTTTCTATTAATTATTTAACCAACGCCCAAGAGATTCAAATTAAGATGGCGCAAGGTGCAAAACCTGGGGAAGGCGGACAATTGCCCGGAGATAAAGTAGTACCTTGGATTGCAGATGTTAGAAATTCTACTCCTTATGTGGGACTAATTTCTCCTCCGCCACATCATGATATTTATTCTATTGAAGATTTATCGCAATTAATATTTGATTTAAAAAATGCAAATAGAGAGGCTAGAATAAATGTTAAGTTGGTTTCTGAAGTTGGCGTAGGCACTATTGCAGCTGGAGTTGCCAAAGCAAAAGCAGATGTAATATTAATTTCTGGATACGATGGAGGAACTGGCGCCGCACCATTAACATCAATTCAGCATACTGGAATCCCATGGGAATTAGGATTAGCAGAGGCACAACAAACGTTATTACTAAACGACTTGAGAGGAAGGGTTGTTTTAGAATGTGATGGCCAATTAAAAACAGGCCGCGATGTTGCAATTGCAGCTTTACTGGGAGCAGAAGAATTTGGATTTGCAACAGCCCCACTGGTAGCTTCTGGTTGCATAATGATGCGTGCTTGCCATTTAAATACTTGTCCTGTAGGAATTGCTACTCAAGATCCCGAATTAAGAAAAAATTTCAAAGGAACTCCAGAACATATTATTAATTTTATGTACTTCATCGCAGAAGAACTAAGAGGTATTATGGCGCAATTAGGATTTAGAACTTTAAAAGAAATGGTGGGACAATCTCAAAAACTGAATGTTAATAAAGCCATAAAGCATTATAAAGCAAGTGGATTGGACTTATCAGCAATATTATACAAACCAGAAATTGCAAATAGAGTTAGTAATTATAATGATTCTCAACAAGACCATGCACTAGAAAAAGTATTGGATTTTGAAATTATTAAAGCAGCTATTCCATCTATTTATAGAAAAGAAAAAACTAGAGTTAATTTTAAAATTAAAAATACAGATCGATCGGTAGGTGCTATTTTGAGTAACGAAATTTCTAAAATTTATGGAGCCCAAGGTTTACCTGAAGATACTATTTTAATTGATTTTGAAGGTTCAGCAGGTCAAAGTTTTGGAGCGTTTGCAACCAATGGATTGTCTTTTAAAATTCATGGGAACTGCAATGACTATTTAGGAAAAGGACTATCTGGAGGTAAATTAATTATTAAAGTTCCACCAACAGCAACGTTTAAACCAGAAGAAAATATCATTATTGGAAACGTGGCTCTTTATGGAGCAATTACAGGACAAGCCTACATCAATGGGATGGCTGGAGAGCGATTTGCAGTACGGAATTCTGGAGCAACCGCTGTAGTTGAAGGTATTGGAGACCATGGATGCGAGTACATGACAGGCGGAATAGTAGTTGTTTTAGGAAAAACCGGGAGAAACTTTGCTGCTGGAATGAGTGGCGGTATTGCCTATGTTTATAATCCAAATCAAACATTCGATGCTACTTTATGTAATATGGAGATGGTAGCTTTTGATCCATTGGAATTGGAAGATCTAACTAAATTGAAACGATTGATAAAAAATCATTCCTTATTTACAAACAGTCCACTGGCAAAAAGAATTCTGGAAGATTGGGAAAACAAGCAATACAATTTTGTTAAAGTGATGCCAACTGATTACAAAAAAGCATTACAAAAAGTAGCACTTGAATTAAATAAAAAATTAGAAGAAGTAGTTTAATTTTAAATAGTATTTACTTATTTAAAATTAAAAAAGATAAATTTTGACGAAATAAAAAATGGGAAAATTAGGAGGATTTAAAGAATATGAAAGAACGGATGAAGATAACCTTGCGGTTGTAGATCGTTTATCTAACTATAATGAATTTACGATTCCGTTATCCAAAGAAAAAATAAAAGAACAAGGTTCTAGATGCATGGATTGCGGAATTCCGTTTTGCCATAGTTCTTGTCCGTTAGGGAATTTGATTCCAGATTTCAACGATATGGTGCACCAAGAAGAATGGCAAAGTGCTCTAGAAATATTGCAATCAACCAATAATTTTCCTGAATTTACTGGTCGCCTCTGCCCTGCTCCCTGCGAAAAATCATGTGTATTAGGAATCGTTAGCGAACCCGTAGCAATTGAAAATATTGAAAAAAATATAGTAGAAAGAGGTTTTAAAGAAGGATGGATTAAACCTCAAATTCCTACCACAAGAACAGGAAAAACAGTTGCTATTATTGGCTCTGGTCCAGCAGGAATGGCTGCTGCGCAACAATTAAATAGAGCGGGACACTTGGTAACCGTTTTTGAAAGAGACAATGCAATTGGTGGCTTATTACGGTACGGAATTCCGAATTTCAAATTAGAAAAAGAGATTATTGACCGACGTGTAAAAGTATTAGAAGCCGAAGGCATTATCTTCAAAGTAAATGTAAATGTTGGTGTTAATTATAGTGTGGAGCAATTAAATGCATTCGATTCTATAGTATTATGCGGAGGCGCTACAGAAAGTAGAAGCTTACCAACAAAAGGAATTGAAAGTAAGGGAGTTGTGCAAGCTATGACTTTTTTAACGCAACAAACCAAATCACTAAATGGTGAATTAATTCCAAATCAGATTGTAGCAAAAGATAAAAATGTAATTGTAATTGGTGGTGGTGATACGGGTTCTGATTGTGTAGGTACCTCCAACCGTCAAGGAGCAAAATCGGTTACAAATTTTGAGATTATGCCTAAACCTCCCAAAGAAAGAAGTGGGTCTACTCCTTGGCCTTACTGGCCTTTACAATTAAAAACATCCTCTTCTCATGAGGAAGGTTGCGATAGAAACTGGCTAATTAACACCAAAGAATTTATTGCAAATGAAAAGGGAGAATTAGTTGGATTAAAAACTGTTGAAGTAGCATGGAAAATGGTTTCCGGACATAGACCAGAACTAATCGAAAAAGAAGGTTCCGAGAAAATTTGGCCTTGCGAATTAGCGCTTTTAGCCCTTGGATTTACTGGTCCTGAAAAAACGTTAAGCGAGCAATTGGGACTAGAGATTGATACTAAAAATAATTACAAAGCAAACAATTACCAAACCAATAAGCCAAATATTTTCACTGCTGGAGATATGCGCAGAGGACAATCTTTAATTGTTTGGGCAATTTCAGAAGGTAGAGAAGCAGCTAGGGTTGTTGATTTATATTTAATGGGTTCTACAAATTTACCCACAAAAGGAAACGGGGATTTGCCAAATATTTAAAATAAAAAAAGTGTTTTGTTAAAGTTAATTACTTTGATAACAGAACATATAACTTTAAATTTGCAAAAAAAACAAAAATGCAGTCACAAGAATTAGTAAAATTAGCCGAAAGTTTTGGAAGTCCTTTATATGTATATGATGCTGAAAAAATCCATTTCCAATACAAACGATTAAGTAATGCTTTCGCAAAAGTTCCTAGGCTAAGAATTAACTATGCATGTAAAGCATTGTCAAACATTACTATTCTAAAATTACTAAAATCTTATGGTTCTAATTTGGATACCGTTTCTATTCAAGAAGTGAAATTAGGAATTCATGCAGGCTTTGAACCACATCAAATTATTTACACTCCCAATGGCGTTTCTTTTGAAGAAATTGAAGAGGCAGCAGCACTTGGAGTACAAATTAATATAGACAATCTTTCGGTTTTAGAACATTTTGGAGCCAAACACCCAAGCGTTCCGGTATGTATTCGAATCAATCCTCATGTAATGGCTGGGGGAAATTCTAATATATCTGTTGGCCATATTGATAGTAAATTCGGAATTTCTATTCATCAAATGCCTCATATACTTCGAATTGTAGAAAATACTAAAATGCATATTAACGGAATTCACATGCATACTGGATCCGATATTTTAGATATTGAAGTTTTTCTATACGCAGCCGAAATTCTTTTTGAAGCAGCAACTAATTTCAAATCTTTAGACTTTTTAGATTTTGGAAGTGGATTTAAAGTTCCTTACCAAAAAGGGGACATCGAAACCAATATTGAAGAACTCGGAAAAAAACTAACCAAACGTTTCTTAGCATTCGAAAAAGAATACGGCCGTCCGTTAACATTAGCGTTCGAGCCAGGAAAATTTTTAGTGAGTGAAGCAGGTTATTTCTTAACAAAAGTAAATGTGGTAAAACAAACCACTTCCACAGTTTTTGCAGGAGTCGACAGCGGATTTAACCACTTAATTAGACCTATGCTTTACGGCTCGCAACACACCATAGAAAACATTTCTTACCCAAAAGGAAAAGAGCGATTTTACACCGTGGTGGGTTATATTTGTGAAACGGATACTTTTGCCAACAATCGTAGAATTTCAGAAATAAAAGAAGGCGATATTCTTTGTTTTAAAAATGCCGGTGCTTATTGTTTTTCTATGGCATCTAATTACAACTCGCGTTTTAAACCCGCAGAAGTTTTATGGAAATCCGGAAAAGGACATTTAATAAACAAAAGAGAAACCTTTGAAGATTTGATAAAAAACCAAATTGAGGTTGAAGTTTAAAATTTCCTCAGACTCACAGATTATCAAATATCTTAAACAAAAAAATTTCAATAATTTAAAGTTAATGGAATTTTTTTATGAATTTAATTTTTGAATTACTTATTCAAAACCTCTAATAATAATTTACTTTCGGTTCCGTTAGGAAAAGTAATCTTTAGTTTTTGGGCTAAAGTAGGAGCGATTTGGGTAATATCTTTGTGGTCGTGGGTCTCCCCTTTTGGAATATTCCAACCATAAAACAGCAATGGCACATGGGTATCATAACTATACGGAGTACCATGTGAAGTTCCAGTTGCGCCGTACTCTATATATCCTGGTTTGTCCAACAAAACTAAATCACCATCTTCTGAGGGATCATATCCTTTGGCAACACAATTCAAGTAAAAATCATTTCCAGCAGCTCCAAGAATTTCTTCTTCGCTGTAAACTCGTTTTATTTGATCTTGGGTCATTAAATACTCTTTATAGGCTTGCTTCACTTTTGCTAATTCCAATCCTTTAGTTTTGATAATTTCTTTATTGAAAAAAAGATTAAAATTAGAATAATTCAAAACTAAATCCTCTCCAAAAGTATCCGTAGAAAATTTCTTTAATCCTTTCACAATTTCTTTAGGCTCCACATTAGTAACATTATATTTATTGTCTTGCAGAAACTTAGCATTTTCAGCACCTGCATGATCAGCAGTCAAGAAAATAAGGTAATTTCCTTTACCAATGGTTTTATCTAAATAGTTTAAAAAATCAGCAATAGTCAAATCCAAACGCAAGTAAGTATCTTGCAATTCCATAGAGCGAGGTCCTAAATTATGTCCAACATAATCAGTAGAAGAAAAACTTACGGTTAAAAAATCGGTGATTGCATCTTTTCCTAGTTCTTCTTTTTCGATAGCTTTTTTAGCAAATTCTTCTAATAAATCATTTCCGAAAGGTGTTGAACGAATAATTCCTGCATCGTTCTTATCGAACATTTCTTTTAAATTATAAGGAAAAACTGGTTTGGCTCCGTTTAATTTTCCTTCATAGAGATTTTCATCTGCAAGACTTTCATCGTAAGTTGCTACTGGTTTTAACAAATCCCAACCTTTAGTAATATACGGCATAAAATGCTTTTCATTGTTGAAGTCGGTTACCCATTCTGGTAATTTTTCACCATAAAAAGTACTCGAAATAAAAGCACCAGTTTTGCTGTACCAAAATGCCCAATTGGCAAAATGCCCTGCTGGTAAAATTGCCCCTCTATCTTTCAAACTCATTCCGATTACTTTCCCTTTAAAGTTGGTAGCCAATCGCAATTCATCTGTGATAGTTGTAGTTAGAAGATTTTTAGGCGACATCTCCCCTTCTGCTTTTGTGCCATCGCCTATTGTTTTTACTAAAGCATCGTCCGTGCAATAACGGTCTTTGCCTAGTTTTCTGCTAAACCATTCATTGCCTACAATTCCGTGTACTGAAGGAGTGGTTCCAGTATAAATAGAAGCATGACCAGGACCTGTATAGGTTGGCATGTAATTGTAATTTACATTATGAAAAACGAAGCCATTGTTCATTAACCGCTTGAAACCATCCTTAGAAAAATCATTATTAAAACGATATAAATATTCCATTTTCATTTGATCTACTACAATTCCAACTACCAATTTAGGTCGGTCTTGTGCTTGAAGATACAAAGCGAAAGTAAAAACGAAAAAGCAAAGTATTTTTTTCATGGACAGTTTATTTTTACAAAATTAAGAATTTACCTAAAAGGCATACGAACCAACTTCTTTTTTCGCCAATTCAAATTCCTCTATAATTTCTTTTATTATTAAATTTACTGGTTTAATTTCGTGAATTAATCCAGCAATTTGACCAATTTCCAATTCGCCATCTACTAAATCCCCTTCAAACATTCCTCGTTTAGCGCGGCGTTTTCCTAATAAATTTTCCAGGTCTTCTTTAGTTGGGCATTTGGAATATAAATCTTGAACGTCATCAAAGAATTTATTTTTAATTAATCGAACAGGGGCTAATTCTTTTAAAGTTAAAAGTGTGCCACCCTCTTCAGTTTCAATTACAGTTTTCTTGAAATCATCGTGTGCCGAACTTTCAGTTGAAGCCACAAAACGACTTCCCATTTGCACGCCATCTGCACCAAGAACTATCGCAGCGAGCATGCCTCGTCCGGTTGCAATTCCACCTGCAGCAATTAATGGTACACTGATATTTTCTTTCACCATCGGAATCAAAGTTAGAGTAGTAGTTTCTTCTCTTCCGTTGTGACCACCAGCTTCAAAACCTTCGGCAACGACCGCATCTACTCCAGCTTCTTGTGCTTTTAAAGCAAATTTAGAGCTGCTAACCACATGAACCACGGTGATTCCTTTTTCCTTTAAAAAAGAAGTCCATGTTTTAGGATTTCCTGCAGAAGTAAAAACAATTTTCACTCCTTCTTCTACAATAATATCCATAATTTCTGGTACATTTGGATACAACATAGGTACATTCACCCCGAACGGTTTATCAGTTGCTATTTTGCATTTTTGAATGTGCTCTCGCAAAACCTCTGGATACATTGAACCAGCACCAATTAATCCTAAACCACCGTTATTACTTACGGCGCTAGCTAATTTATAACCACTATTCCAAATCATTCCTCCTTGAATAATTGGGTATTTAATATCGAAAAGTTGGGTGATTCGATTCATTATTCTTTAATTATTTTTCCTGATTGGGTAAAGGAATTACTTTCTATTTTATAAAAATATACTCCCGAATTTAAGGCTTCTAAAGAAACATTCGACACCGAAGTAGAAATAGTTTTTTCTATCAAAACTTGACCTAATGTATTGTAAAAATAGACAGTAGCATTAGTGTAATTATCTGGAAAAGAAATAGAAACAGAATTACTCGTTGGATTTGGATACACTACAAAATTATCTTTTTTATGTTCTGAAGAAGATAGATTTGCAATAGTTAAAGCCAATTCAAAATCGGGAATACCATACCCATATTCGTTATCCGGTGATGAAAATCTATCGCAAGATTGCTTGTAAGCATCTATAATTTGTTGGTTAGTCAAATTAGGAGCAACTTGCCAAAGACACGCCATCATACCCGCCATAATCGGGCAAGAAAAAGAAGTCCCACTCGCTGCAACTATATTTCCTGAAATATCAGACAATATAGAACTTTGGCCTTGCGCCATAACATCGGGTTTAATTCTTCCGTCAAAACTAGGACCTACAGAACTAAACGAAGCAAGTGATCTATCCGCTTTTACGGCTCCAATTGCCAGAACATTAATAGCCTCAGCGGGCACACCAACATGTGGTTCGGAAGAATTACCTTCATTTCCTGCGCTAGCAAGAACAATAATTCCTTTAGTAAATGCAATGTTTGCTCCTTGAGATGCAAAAGCACTATTCCCTGTCATATCCGAATAAGTATGCCCATAATTGCCGTTATCAAAAGCAAAATATCCTAAGGATGTGGTAATTATATCTACTCCAACTCTATCAGCTTGCTCGGCTGCTTCTACCCAATTACTTTCTTCTACTGGATTTTCAGACGCAACATCTTCTGTAATGTATAAATAATATTTTGCATCGGGTGCAGTGCCAACTAGTTGCCCGCTGACATATCCACCCATGGTAGAAAGTACCATCGTGCCGTGATCGAAACCTGAATAAAAATTGTCAGATTGGTTTACATAATCATAGCCGCCCAAAATTTGATTGTTATCTCGTAATCGTTGGAACGGAGCAATGGTATTTACATTAGGAAAACCTGCATCCATAACAGCGATTATTTTTCCGGTTCCAGTGTAATTGGCTTGGTGTAATAAATGTCCGTTAAGCATTTGAATTTGGTTAGCCGAAGTGCCGTAATCAAAATTTACTTGAACGTCTAATTGCTTATTTACTGGAGAAATAGTTGCAGGAATTGCCATTTTTGAATTTAACGAATTATCTGCAAAATGAACGTGATTCACAAAAGGAAACACCAACAAAGATTGGATATCAGTAACGCTTCCGCGAATGTGAAGGCAGTTCAACCATTTGGACCTTGCCATAACTGTAATTCCAGGAGTATCGGTGATTTGAGAAACATAAGTTGCTTCTAACGGCGCATCATTTAAAAATAATGCAATATTTTGTGCTGTTCTCCTATCTAAAGCTCTTTGAGAAAGCTCCGATAATGGATTATTGAAAAATGCATCCGAGTTAGGTTTATCATTAAAATATACCCAGGCGTCTTCTTGTGAAAAAGAAACGAACGAAACTAAAAAGGTGAGAATAAGTAAGATTTTCTTCATAGTTTTTTATTTTAATAAGTATTGAATTACGAAATTACTCCCGAACCAATTAACTCTTCACCATTATTCCAAGCTACAAATTGACCTTGTGTTATTGCCGATTGGGGCTGATCAAAAGATACATATAATCCGCTTTCAAACTGGAATAACGTTGATTTTTGTAATTCTTGTCGGTATCGAATACGAGCCATAACTTCCATTGATTGTCCGTTTTCCAGTTTTAAATCAGTGCGTATCCAATGAATTTCCGAATTTTGAACCCGCAATACTTTTTGAAACAAACCAGGGTGGGCGTGCCCTTGACCAGTATAAATTTCATTAGTAACCACATTTGTAGAAATAATAAATAAGGCTTCTTTGGTTCCACCAACGTTCAATCCTTTGCGTTGTCCAATGGTAAAATAATGTGCGCCTTGGTGCTTTCCTACAACTTTTCCCGTTGCTGGAGTATATACAATTGGAGTGGATTCGAAAATTAATTCTTCTTCTTTCGAATTGAAATTAGGTACAACTTGATTATAAATTTCACTGTTGGCAGGAACTTCATAAATCAATCCTTCTTTTGGTTTTAATTGTTGTTGCAAAAACTCCGGAAGTCGCACTTTTCCTATAAAACAAAGACCTTGCGAGTCTTTCTTTTCGGCGGTTACCAATTCCATTTTAGTAGCAATTTCACGTACTTGTGGTTTGGTTAATTCGCCAATAGGAAACAACGCTTTTGCTAATTGGTCTTGCGATAATTGACATAAAAAATACGATTGGTCTTTGTTATCGTCTTTTCCTGCAAGCAATTGAAAAGTCTTTATTCCATCGTTTTCAATTTCTCCTTTTCGGCAATAATGTCCTGTGGCAACATAATCGGCACCAAGACTTAAAGCAATTTTCATGAATACATCAAACTTAATTTCGCGATTACACAACACGTCAGGATTAGGCGTTCTACCTTTCTCGTATTCGTGAAACATATAATCTACGATTTTATCTTTGTATTGTTCGCTTAAATCAACAGTTTGAAAAGGAATACCTAGTTTTTCAGCAACCAAAAGTGCGTCGTTACTGTCTTCCAGCCAAGGACATTCATTAGAAATAGTAACCGAATCATCGTGCCAATTTTTCATAAAAAGTCCAATGACATCATAGCCTTGTTCTTTTAAAAGATAAGCTGCAACACTAGAATCGACACCACCAGAAAGTCCTACTACTACACGTTTCATTTTAAAGAAAGTATTAAATTTTGATTTACAAATTTACATCAAATAATAAAAAAAAGTATATGCTTTAATTGTTAAAACATATACTTAGGTAAATTTAATTTATTTAGAATCTATTCTTCTTCCCTAGTCATTTGTCTTTTCACAAATTTTCGAGGCTTTTTAGTGGTCATATTTTCTTTAGTAATTTTACCATTAGTATTGAATTCCCAAATACCTTCCTTCTTGCCTTTAACATAAATGCCTTTGGCAACTACCACGTTATCAGGACTTCTATAAAGAGCTAGACCCTCAAATTCACCATTTTTATACATACTTTCTTCTAAAACTATTCCAGTTTCAGTGTATTTTTTATAGGAACCTTCTTTTTTACCGTTTTTGTAATTAGCCTCTTCTGCAATTTTACCACTAGGATAATACACTTTTCGAAAACCATTTAATTTGTCATTAACATAATTTTCATAAGTCATTATTAAGGGAGAATCTTCATGGTAGTATTTCCATTCGCCAATATGAAGCTTGTTTACCAAATTACCCTCGCTTACTTTATTTCCTTTTTGATTATAAAAAATAGTATAACACGAATTGTCTTTGGATTTAAATTCTCGAGTTGCAATTAAAGTTCCAACACTCGTATCGTCAAAAAATTTAAAAATCCCTTGTTCTTTTCCGTGTTCGAAAGTACCTTCATAACGCGGTCTTTTAGATTGTTCGTAGATGCCCTTCCAAACTCCTTGCTTTTTTCCATTTGCATCTAATTGGTTGGTAGATTGGGCAAAAAAAGAAGTGGTAAAAAATAATATTATAATTAGATATTTCATAAACTTTAAATTAATTACAGGTATAACTTCAATTATTCTCATTTAGTATAAAATCTATTTTAAACAGAAAAAAGCCATCACAACTGATGGCTTTACTTCTTATTTTTTTCCTTTTGCTTTTTGTTCTTCCGCTTGTTCCATAACCTCGCGAAGTTTCTTTTGAAACTTACCTTCTTTTACTGGTTTGGTTTTGTTTTCTTGGATTTTAGCATGAATTTTATCGCTATCGATGAAGTATTTCTTAATAATTAACATAATTCCGATAGTAATTAAGTTAGACATGAAGTTATACAAACTCAATCCAGAACCGTAACTATTAAAGAAAATCAACATCATTATTGGAGAAATGTAAATCATCATTTTCATTATCTTGGTCATATCTGGCATACCTTCTTGTTGTGGTTGTGCCATCTGATTATCGCCAGAAGTCATTTTCATATAAAAGAAAATTGCAACAGCTGCCAAAATTGGAAACAAACTAATGTGATCGCCATACATTGGAATATTGAACGGTAATTTCACAATTTGGTCAAAAGAAGATAAATCGTCTGCCCAAAGGAAACTTTTTTGACGAAGTTCAAAAGCCGATGGGAAGAATCTAAACGAGGCCATTAAGAACGGCATCTGAATTAATGCAGGAATACAACCAGCCATCGGATTTACTCCAGCCTTGTTGTATAACTTCATCGTTTCTTGTTGTTTTTTTACTGCATCTTTAGGAAACTTCTCTCCTAATTCGGTAATTTCTGGACGCAAGACTTTCATCTTAGCTTGCGACAAGAAAGACTTAAAAGTAATCGGCGACATGGCAATCTTTATCAATATTGTAAATACGATAATTGCCCATCCATAAGGCATGAAAGCCCCTAAGAAACCAAATAATGGAATGAAAATAAATCTATTAATCCATCCAAAAACACCCCATCCTAATGGAATGATTTTATCCAGATTTTTACCTTCAATTGCGTTTAATGTTTTATAATCGGTTGGTCCAAAATACCAATTCATTTTATAATCTAACTCGCCATTTCTATAAGCCAATGGTAAAGTAGATTTGAATTGTTTAGTAAAAACAGTATCTTTCTTAACATCATTTACTAAATTATCAGAATGGATTTTAGTAGTTTCAAATGGTGTGTTAGTCATTAAAATAGAAGAGAAAAAATGTTGCTTATAAGCAATATAAGATGTTTTAACAGGAGTTTCTTCCTTGTCTATTCCTTGCCCTACATAACTGATTTTTCCATCCTCATATTCGTAATAGATTTCGGCGTTTTGATTTTCATAAGTAACGCTTTTCTCGTTTCTATAGGTTTTCAAATCCCATTCTAAATCGGTAGGTTTTGAGGTATTTAAAGTAGAACTTAAACCCTGTGAACGTAAATCAAAATCTACCATATAATTATTTGGTTTCAACGTATAGTTGTATTCCAAATAAGTAGTAGGACCAGTTTTTAATTTCATCGAAACCACTTTATTTTCACCAACTAGTTTAAATGTTGGTTCAAAAAATAGGTCTTTCGTATTTAAAAAGCGGTTATCTTTAGTTTGTAATGCCAAATTAAAATTAGCATTGTTATTTTTAATCAATTCAACTAATTGACCAGAACCTTTATTGAATTTTTCATATTTCTTAAGAATCGCTTCCGAAATATATCCTCCCTTATTTGCGATTGTCAATTTTACAAGATCATTTTCTAGTACAGTATAACCTTCTTTTGCAGTAGATAAAGTGGCCGAATATGCAAAACTCCCTAAAGCACTTTGTAGTTTTTGCGATTTTAAAGTATCGTTAACAGTTGTATTTACTGCTACTGAAGTTATTTCTTTAGCAACGACTTCCTTCGCTTTTTTTATTTTATCTATTTGCGCTTGTTTGGCTTTCTCTGCTTGTTCTTTTTGAGCTGTTTTCTGACTGTTGTAAATCATCCACATCACAATAAGAAAAATTAATCCAAAACCAATTATTGAATTTTTGTCAAATTTCTTTTCTTCCATTATCTTTTTATAATTTATGAATCAGTCGCATTAAGCACTGAATTGTTACCTATTTTTATTTTTTACCATTGCGGCCACAAAGCTAACAAAAATTGGCTGTGGATTAGCAACGGTACTTTTATATTCAGGATGGTATTGTACTCCTATAAAAAACGGATGGTTTTTAATCTCTACAATTTCTACCAAACCAGTTTCCGGATTGATTCCAGAACTTATTAATCCTGCGTTTTCTAATTGATCTGAATACTTGTTATTGTATTCGTATCTATGGCGATGGCGCTCTTCAATTTGCAATTTACCATAAATTTGATGTGCCAAAGTACCTTCTTTTATATTACATTTCCAAGACCCCAAGCGCATCGTTCCCCCTTTATCAGTTATGTTTTTTTGATCTTCCATTAAATCAATAACTGGATTGGTAGTATTCGGATTCATTTCAGTTGAATTAGCATCGGTTAACCCCAATACATTTCTACAATTTTCAATAACTGCCATTTGCATTCCAAGACAGATTCCTAAAAAAGGAATATTGTTTTCACGTGCATAACGAACCGTTTCAATCTTACCTTCAATACCACGTTCCCCAAATCCGGGCGCTACTAGGATTCCGTCAATACCTTCTAGTTTTTCGGCAACATTTTCTTTATCAACAAATTCCGAATGGATACTAATTATATTAACTTTGGTTTCGTTGGCAGCACCTGCATGAATAAACGATTCAATTATCGATTTATACGAATCTTGCAATTCTAAATATTTACCTACCAAACCAACATTAATAGTATGCTTCGGATTTTTTAATCGGTGTAAAAAATCATTCCATTGTGATAAATCAGGAGCCGATTTCTCTGGTAAGTTTAATTTATTTAAAGCCACCACATCTAGGCCTTCTTCGAGCATTAAATTGGGAACTTCATATATTGTAGAAGCATCAATAGATTGAATAACCGCCTCGCGTTTTACATTGCAAAACAAGGCCAACTTTTGACGCAATTCATCCGAAATTTCATGTTCAGTTCTGCAAACTAAAATATCAGCTTTTATTCCGCTTTCCATCAACGTTTTTACGGAGTGTTGCGTTGGTTTAGTTTTTAATTCTCCGGCTGCTGCCAAAAAAGGAACCAAGGTTAAATGAATCACAATTCCATTGTTATCGCCTAATTCCCAAACCAGTTGACGTACCGACTCGATGTAGGGTAACGATTCAATATCACCAACGGTGCCACCAATTTCGGTTATTACTATATCAAAATTACCTGATTTACCAAGCAATTGCATTCGTTCTTTAATTTCGTTGGTTATGTGAGGAACCACTTGAACTGTTTTTCCAAGGAATTCACCGCGACGTTCTTTTTCAATAACTGAAAGATATACTCTTCCTGTAGTTACATTATTGGCTTGTGATGTTGAAACATTCAAAAAACGTTCATAATGTCCTAAGTCCAAATCGGTTTCTGCTCCATCATCAGTAACGAAACATTCTCCGTGTTCGTATGGATTTAAGGTTCCAGGATCTACATTAATATAAGGGTCAAACTTTTGTATTGTTGTTCGGTAGCCTCTTGCTTGTAATAATTTTGCCAAAGATGCTGCAATAATTCCTTTTCCTAAAGAAGAAGTAACGCCGCCAGTAACAAAAATGTACTTAGTTGGATTCATTGTTTTTTTTTTAGGACGACTGTAAAGTTGCCCGTATTTGTTGTGTTGTAGTTGTTTTATTTTTGCTTTAAAAAACGAAGCAAAAGTAAGAAATTTATTGGATGTTTATAAAAATATCAAATCTAAAATTCTAAATTATTGTTTTGGATATTTTTTTTTGATATTTCTAATTAACTCTTCCAAACCATTTAATTTTAATTCGTAAATGAGCTGCAATTGTTCACCAAGTTGTCCTTTTGGAAAGCCTTTATTGCTATACCAAACCACGTAATATTCTGGTAAATCAATAAGAAAGTAGCCTTCGTATTTACCGAAGGGCATCTTAGTGTGCGCTAATTTAATAAGTGATTTTTGTTGGTCGTCCATTTTTTTTTAGAGAATAGAATAGAGATAATAAAAAATAGATGAAAGATGTGGATTCTCTAGAAAATCTATATTCTTTATTCTATTTTATTTTTTCCTTTTCAAATACTATTTCCAAACAAAACTAATCTCCTTCTTAATGTCCGGATGCAAACTATAATGAACGGGGCATGTCATCGCAGTTCGTTCTAGAATTGTTTTGGTTTTTTCATCGGCAGCAAAATTCATTACAAAACTTACATGAATTTCTGAAATTCTTCTTGGGTCAGCAGCCATAACCTTAGTAACTTCGGCATTGGAACCCGATAAATCAATGCCTAAATCATTTGCTTTAATTCCCATAACGGTAAACATACAAGAAGCCAAACCATTAGCAACGGTATCGGTTGGAGAAAAAGCTTCTCCTTTACCATTATTATCTGTTGGCGCATCGGTAATAATTACGGCTCCAGATTGTAAATGAATGGAAGATGTTCTTAAATCCCCAAGGTAAGTTACTTTTGATGTTGGCATTATTGTGCTTGTTTTATAGTTAAATCTTCGTCGTAGTACAATATAAAAACTCCGTTATTTATATATCCCCCCGAAAGTTTTTTGACATAATCAAATTTACTTTCAATTTGTATTGAAGCATTTGCATTGATGCTATCTTCAAAGGTTTGACCTTGCGACAATCGCAACATCGTGTCGAAAGTCAAATCAAATCCACGAATGGCATATTGATTTGGAAATATTCTGTTTTTCTTTTTGTATGCTACAGCAAATTGTTGCGCTTCCTCTGTTTCGTTTTCTTTGGATGCAGATGGATAGGCCATTTTCAATTTGGTCAATCGAGATAATGCAATTTCTTCAAAATCTAATGTTTCGTTTGGTTCTAAAATGACTAATTGAACTTGATAGTCCTTCAAAGCACTTTGCATGAAGGTAGTAACCGAGATAATAACGCCTGTTTTTTCAGAAGCAAGAATAACATAATTCATTCTATTTTTTACAAAATATTTCTTGATGCTATCTGCTACAAATCCCCCTTTATCATTAACACCAACTAGTTTCACATCCTTTTGGAAATCTTGAAAGTATTGTTTTATTGCCATTTTCTTAGGATCGACTATAGCAATTATGTTACCGTTTTTAGAATGCATATAATCGAACACCGCATTCTTAATTGCTTCGTTATGAGGCATCGATTGGTATAAATTTTTAAATGATTTACCTTCGTCTTTAGACAATGGTGAAATCACAGGAATATTTTGATTCTCCAATGCAGCTGCCACTTTTTCAACATTTACTTGGTAAAATGGCCCGATAACAGCATCCGTATTTGCAAAATCACTGCCCGAGATTATAGATAAAGCACTAGTTGTGTTTTTAGTTTCTTCTGAATCGTAAATTTTCACTTCTATATTCACTCCTATAACCCTAGCCGAATCAATTGCCATTAAAGCACCCGAATAAAAGTCGAGTGTCATGTTTAGGAATTTATCTTTTTTCAAACGTTCAGAAACCGAAGTAACCGAATCGTTTTGAATTTTTGAAACATTAAAAGGCAAAAATAGCACCAATTGCTTTTTCTGTTGGCTTGAAATCGATTTAGACAAATCTTTAAAACCATTTTTAGTTTCTTTAGCAAACGAAAGGTTTGAAGAAACTTTCAAAACCATACCTTCTTTAACTCCGTCTTTTAAATCGGGGTTCAAATTAATTAAAGTTGCCTCTGGAAGATTAAAAAGATGCGTTAAACTATATAAAGTTTCCCCTTGCTTTACAGTATACTCTAATAAATTACTTGACTTAACTTGTGGTTTTGGTATATCGGAAATAACTTTTGGAGGAACAGATAATGCCTTTTCCGACTTGATTTTTAAACTAAATCCAAGAGGAAGATTCTCTTTTATTTCTGGATTTTGAATTTCTAATTCTTCAACAGAAATACCAAATTTTTTAGCAATATTATATTTTGTATCTCCAATTACAACAACATAAGTAGCAATCTTATTTGATGTATTCAGTTTTTTAGAATTAGAAGTTGAAGCAGGATGGGTAACACTACTAGGAATCAATAAAACTGAATTCTCCTTAATACCGTTTTGAGAATCGGGATTTAATTTATAAATATCATAAGGCGTTACTTTATATTTTTGTGCAATTGACGAAATTGTTTCCCCTTTAGCAACGTTGTGTTTAGTATAATTCTGACCAAAACTAGATGCCGAAATCAGAAACACAAAAATATAAATAACCCTTTTTAGCATAATATTAAATTTAAAAAATCAATTGAAATAGATTATTAATTATTGATATTACAATTGACTTTTGATATTGCAATTGTTTTTTGATATTGCAATTGTTTTATTCCCATTCAATTGTTGCAGGCGGTTTAGAACTAATGTCGTATACCACTCTATTTACACCTCTAACTTTGTTAATAATTTCGTTGGAGATTTTCATTAAGAAATCATAAGGTAGATGCACCCAATCGGCGGTCATACCGTCTGTAGATTCTACTGCGCGAAGGGCTACAACTTTTTCATAAGTACGCTCATCACCCATTACTCCTACACTATTAACTGGAAGAAGGATTGCTCCTGCTTGCCAAACTTTGTCGTATAATCCATGTGATTTTAAACCTTCAATAAAAATGGCATCTACTTCTTGCAAGATACGAACTTTTTCTGGAGTAATATCACCTAAAATACGAATCGATAGTCCTGGCCCTGGAAACGGATGACGCCCTAATAATTCGGCATCAATTCCTAAGGAGGCGCCTACTCTTCGTACCTCATCTTTAAACAACATTCGAAGTGGTTCTACAATTTTCAATTTCATAAAATCAGGTAAACCACCCACATTGTGGTGTGATTTTATGGTTGCCGATGGTCCTTTTACCGAAACCGATTCAATTACATCGGGATAAATTGTTCCTTGGGCTAACCAAGATACATCTTCAATAATTTTCGACTCATCATCAAAAACTTCAATGAAAACTCTACCTATTATTTTTCGTTTCGTTTCGGGATCATCTATTCCAGCTAATTCACTTAAAAAACGTTCTGAGGCATCTACTCCTTTCACATTTAAGCCCATGCCTTTGTATTGATCTAACACACTTTCAAATTCATTCTTGCGAAGTAATCCGTTGTTAACGAAAATACAAAATAAATTTTTACCGATGGCTTTGTGCAATAAAACTGCCGCAACAGTCGAGTCTACTCCGCCTGAAAGTCCGAGAACTACTTTATCATTTTGCACTTTTTCTTGCAAATCTTTTACGCAGTCGTCTACAAAAGCATTCGGGGTAAAGTTTTGAGGTACCTCGGCAATTTTTACCAAAAAGTTTTCTAAAATTTGTTTTCCATCAGTTGAATGAAACACTTCGGGATGAAACTGAATTGCATACGTTGTTTCGCCTTCAATTCTATAAGCAGCATTTTCCACATCGTGGGTACTTGCTAATTTAACTCCGTTAGAGGGCAAATGCTTAATGGTATCGCTATGACTCATCCACACTTGCGAATTAAGGTTTACATTTTCAAAGAAAATCTCGTTATCTTTTATATAAGTTAAATTTGCTCTTCCGTATTCTCTGGTATTAGAAGCGGCAACTTCACCACCAGAAAAATGGGCTAAATATTGTGCTCCGTAACACACCGCAAGCACTGGAAATTTGCCTCGAATGTGGGATAAATCAATCTTTAAAGCGTCTTCAGATCTTACAGAGTAAGGGCTACCACCAAGAATTACTGCTTTGTAGGACGATAAATCGGTGGGAAAATTGTTATACGGGAAAATTTCGCAAAATATATTTAATTCGCGAACGCGTCGGGCAATAAGTTGTGTGTATTGCGATCCGAAATCTAAAATAAGTATGTTGTGTTGCATGTGCAAAAGTATAGTTATGTTGTAATTTATTGATTTTCAAATAAATAAAAAACACTTTTGTGAAAGTGGGATAAAAAGTGGGAAACTTTTTTTTCTTATTTTTTTTAATCTGTACAAATGTAGGTAAAAAAGAAATTACTATAAACTTATAGTTGATTCAAACTCTCAGACCCTGGCAAATAAATTAAATAATTATAATTGGAAAGATAATAGTGAAACACATATTAATAAATATAATCACCTTCTAGTTCCGTACGTTATATTATAACATATAGATTAAAAGAACAATCAGGGATTTACTTCATCTACTAACCTCCATTGTATAGGCATAATTTCGTAAAAATCTTTTGTATTTATAATTAAAATATGAAAAAGAGGAGATTTTGTAAAAGTGTGGTCACCAGTTGTTTTTTCATTAGCTAGCTTTAATTGATAGTCTTTAAAATCATCCTCATCATGTTTTAATAATACTTTTAATTTTTCAATTGGGTCAATAAATATATCATCATATAATTCAATATTAGTATCTTGACCATTAAAATCTTTACACCAAGGTAATTCATAATAAGGACTAAACTCTTTATTAAATCTTACTTCAGCAACGAAACCATATCTATATTTACCATTAAAACCATAATTACTTAATAATTTTAGTTCAGTTTCAATAAAACTAACATGAGGGTGTCGTTCATATTTTCCTTTTACAATATCATTTCTAAAAGAAACCCAATCTTCTGTAAGTTCAATAAAGTAATCTCTATTACCATAATAAGAACGAGTTGGACAGACAATTGAAAAAAACTTTGTTTTTTCTAAATTGAGTAAATCATTATCAATTAAATTAATAAAAGCACGTTCAAACTTATCTTTTAATAATATTAATAGATTTTCTCTTTCTTCTAATGTCATATAATATTTTTACCAATTCAGACCATTAAGACGGATCTGAATTAAATTACTAAATCATTTAATTTTCATTCTTTATTTTCTTCAATGATTTCACTAACTTCTTTACAGAAATCTATTTCAATCATATCTCTAATAGCATTCTCGGCAGAAACAAAAGCACCTGAAATTATTATATCAGTTACTTCTAGTTTCTTGTTATCCATCTATTATTGTGTTTATTAGCCATATCAATAACATAGGTGCGATATAGAAAAAAAGTGAATAGTATAAATCTCTTTTTTCATGAAATTTTTTAAGAAGTGTACTTTTAGAAATATCCTCTGTATCTAAAGATTTTAATCCATCTAAACGATACCCTAAACTTATCCAAGCTCTTACCATTTTTCGAGAAAAACCTATATTTTCCAAAGCTTTTAATTCCTCCAAAGAAACTCCAGCGCTCCAAAGTTTTTTTATTTCTTTTTTAGAATAATAGGAGTTCCAGTTTTTTCTATTTATAAAAGTATCTATAATCCTTAATGAAACTGGTATAAAATTACTAAGAAAAATAAATAGATAAAAAATAAAATGAATAGGGAAAAATAAAAGACCTATAGGATTTTTTCCTATATCTTCCCAATAGAGTTTTAATAGGTTTTTAGGTAATTTTTGAAAGAAAATGTATTTAGGGTTTTTTATTAAATCCGCATCTACTACAATTCCTTTTAAGTAATTTTTGAAGTTCATCGTCTTTTAGCTTTATTTTGCAATCATTTAACAAATGTAATAAAAGTAATAAGCATAAAAAAGGTCTCACTTGATAGGAGACCTTTGTTAAGCAGCATTCAATTCGGACAACTCTAACTTTTTGGTTATAATAGACATATTGAATAAATTTTCATCCATTACACCAGCATCAAGTATCTTTATATACTGACTATGATTTAATTTAGACATAGAATTACCTTTATCCATTTTAATAAGGTATATAACATTTATATAATCTCTAAATGTTTCTAATTTATTTGGATTAAATAACCCGTTAGACATATCTTTTAGTCTATTAGAGTTCTCAATTAAAAATGTAATTTGTTTGAATGTATCATCAATAATTGTTCTTAATACTTTTTCCATATTTTCTATTTTTAGTTATATTCAATTACTACTTTTTTACCTTCAATACTATCTAAATCTTTATCAATAATAGTTATAAAATGATTTGGGAATAATTCAGGTAAATCATATTTAATAAGCTCATTCCAATACTTATTAAAAACACTCTCATTCATATCAGGGTTACATTTAAAGAACTCTATTCTTTGCTCTGATTTTGATACTACAACTTGTTCAATTCTACTCATATATTCTATTTTTATTAAATTACTAATTAATCGGTGAAACCTTTAAACAAGGATTTTTCAAAATCACTACTAATCTCAATTGCTCTAACAATATCTAATTCCATCTTTCTATATTTTAAAGAACTCTCTATTATTTCAAATCCAAAACTATTATAGAATGAAGCTGTTTTATCTACATCAATAATACTTTTATTTTTACCATAACCAACACAATCCAAGACCTCTAAATTAATAATAGGCATTGGAAAATCCGGTCAAATTGACCACCACTTTCCAGTCTAAATTGACCACCATTTCCGGAGCAAATTGACCACCACTTTCCGGAGCAAATTGACCACCTAATTTTGAGGTTAATTTGGCAATAAAAAACTACCCACTTTTTTCATGTT
>CANGWK010000007.1 GCA_947457615.1 Flavobacteriaceae bacterium | reverse complement strand
TATGGCGGTTAATCATCACTCTTTTTCATCACTCCATAAAAAAAGCCCAGTAATAAAACTGGGCTAAGTGTTGTAGCGAGAGGGAGATTTGAACTCCCGACCTCAGGGTTATGAATCCTGCGCTCTAACCGACTGAGCTACCTCGCCATTTTTGCGGTTATTTGCATTTTGAATGCGGGTGCAAATATAATACTAATATAACAGCATACAAATATTAGTTTAAGAAAATAAAATAAATTTTTTCTATTGCTTTTTTTTAAATAAAAATTATATATTTATCAAAATTTATTATATGGATACTAAAGTTAGATACGAGATTGAATTCCCAATAAATTCATCCCCTCAATTATTATATCAATATATTTCTTCTCCTTCTGGTTTGCAGGAATGGTTTGCAGATAGAGTTAATTCTCGTGGAGAATTTTTTACTTTCGAATGGAATAATTCGGAGGAACATGCTCGACTTTGCTCGAAAAAAACAGGAGAAAAAGTGAAATTTAAGTGGGTTGATGAGGATAAAAATGACACCGAATACTATTTTGAAATTCGAATTTTAGAAGACGAAATCACTAAAGATGTTTCCTTAATGATCGTTGATTTTGCCGAAGAAGACGAAATGGATGAATCCATAAAATTATGGGGAAATCAAGTATCCGATTTAAAACATATTATTGGATCGGTATAAAATAACTGGCTTTAAAACTTATCTTTGCTCTGTTTTAACAGAAATTCCTTATGATTAATTATAACGGCAAACTTCTTCCTTCCGAAGGCTTCTTATCTCCCTCCAATAGGAGTTTTTTATATGGCGATGGCGTTTTTGAAACTTTAAAAATAGTAAATAATAAAATTCTTTTTCTGGAAGATCATTACTTTAGATTAATGGCTTCTATGCGAATTGTGCGGATGCAAATTCCAAATAACTTTACTTTAGAATTTATTGAAGATCAAATTTTGAGTATAGCTGCAGCAAATGATTGTGTAGATTCAGCTAGAATTAGATTTACAGTATATAGAAATGATGGTGGATTCTATACTCCAGAAACCAGAACTGTATCTTATGTAATTCAGGCATCCAAATTAGAATCTAAATATTATTATATATCCGATGTTGCTTATGAAGTTGACTTATATAAAGATTTCTTTGTTGCGAAACAATTGCTTTCTACCATAAAGACAACTAATAAAATGATCAATATTACAGGTAGTATCTTTGCTCAAGAAAATGATTTGCAAAATTGTTTATTGCTTAACAATGAAAAAAATGTAATTGAAGCATTGAATGGTAACTTATTTATGCTCCTAGATAAAGTTCTTATCACTCCGCCAATTGAAGATGGTTGTCTGAACGGAATAATTAGAAAACAAGTTCTTTCAATAGTAAGAAAAATAGAAGGATTGGAAGTAGTAGAAAAATCAATTTCCCCTTTTGATTTACAAAAAGCGAGCGAATTGTTTATTACCAATATAATTACAGGAATTGAACCAATTACTCAATATCGCAAAAAAAACTATGGTACTGAATTGGCAAAAGAAATGCTTAATAAATTAAACGAACTAATTTAAATTTGGATTTTCAGGTGCGTTAGACCATATTACATAATCGCCACCTAATTCGGATATTTTCTCTTTCCAAAACTTCTTGGAAGACTTGCTTAATACTTCTTTTTTAAGAGTATTGTCTGTGATAATCCAAGAATTATCTTGAAGTTCTGTTGCTAACTGCTTACTTTCCCAACCCGTATATCCAAGAAAAAAACGAATATCTTCTTTGTTTATTTTTCCTTCATTTATAAGACTTTTAGTCAATTCAAAATCCCCTCCCCAATAAATTCCGTTAGATATTTCAATACTTTTGGTTATGAGTTCAGGTATAGAGTGAATGAAATAGAGATTGTCCTGTTCCACAGGCCCACCATTGTATATCTTAAACGATGCTTCAATTTCGGGTACAAGATCATTAATTGTATAATCAATTGGTTTATTTAAAATAAAACCAACAGAACCATCTTCATTATGTTCTGCAAGTAAAATAACCGATCTATTAAAAGATACATCTCCTAAAATAGAAGGTTCTGCAATTAATAACAGTCCTTTTTTAAGTTTTTCTGGAGTCATAGTGCCAATTTTATTTAAAAATACGAATAATACGAATAGAATCAAAAATTTTAATCAAAAAAAAATCACGCTAAATAGCGTGATTTTTATATTGATAAGGAAATTTACTAGTTTACTGAACCTTCTAATTCAGCACCAGCTTTAAATTTCACTACATTTTTAGCAGCGATTTTGATAGTTTTTCCTGTTTGAGGATTTCTTCCATCTCTAGCAGCTCTGTTAGAAACTGACCAAGATCCGAAACCTACTAAAGAAACTCTTCCACCTTTTTTCAAAGTAGCTCCTACATTTCCTAAAAATGACTCTAAAGCTAATTTTGCAGCAGCTTTTGTAATTCCTGCTTCAGCAGCAATAGCATCGATTAATTCTGATTTGTTCATAATAATAGTTATTAATTGTTGGTTAAACATTTATTTATTCAAAACAAATTTAGTAGAATTTAGACACTACACAAATGATACCTATCATTTTAGGCTATTTTGTTGATAACTCATTTGTTTTGTTAATAAAACAGGTGTTTTATTGCTCTTTTCGCATTGTTTTTTCAATGATTTCAATACTTTACAACGCTTTTGCTGAACTTGAAATCGTCATCCCGTTTAATAATTCGGCGGTATTCATTCTTTTTTTTCCTGGAAACTGCAAACTTAGTATTTCTAAGAAACCTCCAATTACGGATATCTTTAGCTCTTTTTTTGTGATAAATAATTTCCCTATTATTTCCGAATGAGGGTTTAATTCTAAGTTTGCATCATATATTTTAACATTCCACTCAATTTCACCATCATTAATTGTGCACCAAGCGCTAGGATAAGGGGAAAGTCCACGAATTAGATTATAGATTTCAATCCCTGTTTTAGAAAAATCTATTTTACAATTATCTTTATTAAGCTTATAAGCGGTTTTATCTTCACTAGATTCTTTTTGAATGGTTGTATTCGCTTCACCTTTTTCTATTAACACTAAAGTTTCTGCTACGGCTTCACTTCCTAAATTCATTAGCCTATCGTGGAGGCTTCCAGCACTTTCATCATAGGCAATTGGTATTTCTTTGCTTAAAATAATGGCACCAGTATCTATTTTATCGTCAATAAAAAAAGTAGTAACTCCTGTTTTGGTTTCTCCATTTATTATTGCCCAATTTATTGGTGCGGCACCTCGATAATCTGGAAGAAGAGAAGCGTGAAGATTAAAAGTGCCCAACTTAGGCATTTTCCAGACTAGTTCAGGCAACATTCTAAAAGCTACTACTACTTGCAAATTTGCATTCAAACTTCTTAGTTCTTCTAAAAAATGTTCGTCTTTTAAATTAGTTGGCTGTAATAAATGCAAATTCTTTTCTAAAGCAAATTCTTTTACTGCCGAATATTTAATTTTTTGACCGCGACCCGCAGGTTTATCCGCAGCAGTAATTACGCCAACCACTTCGTGGTTATTTTTTAAAATGGTGTCTAAAATACCCACTGCAAATTCGGGCGTACCCATAAAAACAATTCTTAATTTTTCCATAGTGTCATGTCATTGCTAGGAACAAAGCAATCTCATTTTTTTTAATTCTTAATAGAATATAAATTATTAGATCGCACAATAATGGTAGCGTTTTCCAATAAATTTTGAAGTACAAAGATAACATCGTCCTTTGGATATTTGACTAATTTTTGAATATCTCTAGAATTCAACTCCTGAATTTTTAATAACTCCACAATTTTTTCAGCAAGCAGAACATAATCTGTCTTGTTTTTGTTTTTTGAAATACAGAAAGAGCAAATTCCACAATCTTTAGCTTTAACTTCTCCAAAATATTCTAGTAGTAATTTGCTTTTACAGGTAGTATCTTCCTTGATATAGTTTAAAACTGATTTTAATTGGCTGGTTTTAAGAAGGTTTTGTGCTTCTAAATACTTAGAAACCCTATTAATAGTTCTATCGTCTTCTCGAACTTCGTTAAAAGTAATCGAAGCATCATTGTTTTTTGCATGCAATTCAATTATTCCTTTTTCATTTAGTTTATGAAGAACCGCTAAAACTTGATTTTCAGGAGCATTAGATTTTTTAGCAATTAAAGAGAGGTTTAAAACGGATTGCGATTCGTAAACTCCTGGATTAGTTCGCAAAATAGTTAGGATTACTTCTTCATCTTGCGGATTTAAACTTATGTATCGCATAACTTCTTTGGAAGGAATACAAAACTGAAGCGTGATTTTTTCTGAAAATTCCTGCGATAGGGTAAGAATCCCTTGACGGTCTAGAAATTGTAAAGCATTATAAACTTTTAAAACAGAAAAGGAATATTTAATACAAAAATGGTTGATGTTAAAACTGAATTTTTCATCTATACCTTCACCATAAGCAATTTGAAAATAATTACATAGTTTGACAAATACTAAATTTAAAAATGCTTTATCCGCAAGAATACTCAAAAATTGAGCTTCCGCATGAATCACATCGGATGGATTAGTTAGCAAAACCGCAAATGCTTTTTCTCCGTTTCTTCCTGCTCGGCCTGCCTCTTGGTAGTAGTTTTCTAAATTAGGCGGAATATGTAAATGGATCACCGTTTTCACATTAGCTTTATCAATTCCCATTCCGAAGGCGTTGGTTGCAACAATAATTTGCACTTTTTCGTCCATCCAAAGCTGCATTTGTTTTTCTTTCTCTTTAGATGAAAGACCTCCGTGGTAATAAGTAGCAGAATATCCTAGGGATTGCAATTGGTTAGCAGTTTCGGAACAAGCCTTTCTGTTATTTACATAAATTATAGAAGACTGCGGATTTTTCTTCAGAATTTGCTCCATTAAATGGAGTTTGTCTTCTACATTAAAAACCATGTAAGCCAGATTTTCTCTTGCAAATGATTTGGTGAATATCTGCGAATTATTCATTTGCAATTGCATCAAAATATCCTCTTGCACTCTTTTAGTAGCGGATGCTGTTAATGCCAAAAAAGGTACTTTAGGAAAATACTCTTTAAGTTTTGCTATTTTTAAATAAGCAGGTCTAAAATCATGTCCCCATTGGGACACACAGTGTGCTTCGTCGATTGTAATAAGATTTAAAGGTAGATTTTTAATTCGTTCTAAAATCCAGTCGCTTTGTAATCTTTCAGGAGAAAGGTATAAAAACTTATAATTTCCAAATTGACAATTATCTAAAAGATCTATTATTTCATCGGATGCAATTCCTCCAGTGAGTGCGATAGCTTTAATCCCTTTGTTTTGAAGATTTTGTACTTGGTCTTTCATTAGGGCAACCAAGGGCGAAATAACTAAGCAAATTCCATCCATTAACATTGCAGGAACTTGAAAACAAACCGATTTTCCACCACCAGTAGGCATTAAAACAAAATTATCTTTTCCCTCAAGAACAGCTGCAATAATTTCCTCTTGCGGTGTTCTAAACGCATCGTGTTTCCAGTATTGTTGTAGAATAACTAACGGATTGGACATTTAATATCTATTACGAATTAGAAATTACGAGGCAATAATGTCGTAAATGTAATAAAAACAAGATTACAATTGATTTATAATGTAATGAATACGCTCTTCTAAAGTTCCTTTGGGAACTTCAATTAAATTGTAGCCATATTTTTGGTAGGTTTCTGTAAGATGGTTGTATATTAGTTTGGCTTGTTCAAAGTTTTCATAGCGCTGGTCGTCGCTTACATAAATTTCTTCCCAAGGTGGAAGTAAAAATATCTTTGTATAAATATGTTCGCGGCAGGCAAGATCAAAAAAAACAGGATAGCTATCGCCAATATAATGCATGTAGGCTAAAACATCCGGGATTCCTCTGTCTAGAAATACAACGTCTTGGGTTTCGGCTACTGCATTATTGAATTGTTTTTTTCTGCCTTCTAATAATAGTTCGCTAAAAAGTAATGGATTTTCAAGAAATAATTGCTCTATTCCTTGTTTTTTAGCTTCCATAGTTACCTCGCGAGAAATCTCGGGGTAGCAACAATATCCTTTAGCTAGCAAGCCGTCAATGATTGTTGTTTTTCCTGTTCCGGGTCCACCAATGATAACTACAATTTCTTTATTCAAAATTTTTGGAAATAAGGAGCAAATTTATTGAATTGTTTTTGATATAATGTTGGAAATTAATTAAATTTTTATAATTTTGGAATCTAATAATAAAATACAAATCATATCTAAGTTATGAAAAAAATATTAGTAGTTACCTTATTTTCCTTATTCTTATTTAGCTGTAGTAGTAATGATAGTGTTTCTGGAACTATTACTTCCACATCCTTAAATATAAGCACTTATAGTGTAGAGGAAATCAATTATACATCAGCAAAAATTATAGGGATTGTGGCTTATGGGGATAATTTGGAAATAGGTTTTTGCTGGAATACAATTGGAAATCCTATTTTAAATCCAAATCATAAAGTTGTTCAAAATCCTGGTTCTGGAACTTTTTCCTATACCCTAAACCAATTGTCTCCAAACACGACTTACTATGTAAGAGCATATGTTAAAAAAAGTGATGGAATACCTGTTTATGGTAATCAATTAACTTTTACAACCTTGCATGATTTATTTATCAATGGAACACCTGTTACAGTTGATGGTACTTCTTATAATACCTTAGTAATTAATGGTAAAACATGGATGAAACAAAATTTGAATGCTACCACATATAGTGATGGATCTCCCATTCAAGTTGCCACCGATGTTGCAGAATTAGGATCTCTAAAAGTTGGAGCTTATTGTGATTATGCTTTTGACTCTGCAAATGGCCCTATTTATGGTAAATTATATAATTGGTATGCCGTAGCAGGAATATGGAATGTTGCTTCATTAACTATCCCAACATCAAGAAAGAAATTAGCTCCAGTGGGGTGGCATGTTTCAACGGATGCAGATTGGGATAGCTTGGCGACAGGCTTGGGCGGCGAAAATGTTGTAGGCAAAAAACTAAAAGATAATTCTGCTACTTCTACATGGGATGTTTCTACAAATTACGGCACAAACGATTCTGGATTTAGTGCTTTACCAGGAGGATTATTTTATTACCATTATGAATTAATTCCCGCTTCGCCCGGTCCTCCACCAACCCTACCAATATTTTTAGATAAATTTGTATGGAAAGGAAAAGCCGCCTATTGGTGGACAAGTTCAGAAGTTGGCACTACAGCCCCTGATTTGGTATGGGTAAGAGATGTAAATTGTACTAGTGATGAATTGGTTAAAAGTAGTGCTGTTAAAAACAGAGCATTATCCATTAGATGTGTTAAAGATTAAAAAATAGAAAATGATTTTATTTGTTTCAGACAACTACAAACGGAATTATATAAAAATACAACTGTAAAAAGTTGTATTTTTTTGTTTTAAGTTGAAAATGGATCGGGATTGTTAATCCGAGCTATCGGGCTATTTCACAAAAGACAAAAACTTTCTAGCCCTGATTGAAGCAAACCGCCTTGCGGTGCGAAAAGCAGGAATTACGTTTACTAAAATGCGCAAGCCATTCGCTCCTGAAAATACTCTCCTAAATCTTAAAAATCTAATAGGCTATATCTAATATATAATATCAAAAATGTATATTTGCGTATATTTTAATTATAGAATGGATAAAAAGACCGAAGAATTTTATATTCGCTTAAAAGAAGAATTAAATAATACTTCTAGTTGGCCATCAGAATACCTTTATAAATTCATTGTTCCAACGGATGCTAAGAAAATAGAAGAGGTAGAAAATGCTTTTAACAATATGGGGGCTGTTATTAAAACCCAGCAATCAAAAGCAGGAAAATATACTAGTGTTTCGATTAATGTCACGATGAATTCTCCCGCTGATGTGGTGGAAAAATACATTGAAGTCTCTACAATTGAAGGAATAATTTCATTTTAATATGGTACCAAAATATATAAAAGAGAATGCCAACGACGTGGTTTTTAATTTAGAATACAACGCCGAAAGACCGCATTTAATAATTCCAGAATATGGTCGTCATTTACAAAAATTGATTGATCAGGCTAAGGTAATTGCTGATAAAGAAGAACGTAACAAGGCGGCTAGATATATCATTCAGGTGATGGGGAGTTTGAATCCGCATTTACGCGATGTGCCGGATTTTCAGCATAAATTGTGGGATCAAATTTTTATTATGGCCGATTTTATGTTGGATGTAGATTCACCTTATCCGATTCCAACGCGGGAGGTAATCAACTTAAAACCTGAGCGTTTATCCTATCCACAAAAAAATCCGAAATACCGATTTTATGGTAACAATATCAAATACATGATAGAAGTTGCAAATAAATGGGACGAAGGAGAAATGAAAAGTGCGTTGGTAAAAGTTATTGCCAATCACATGAAAAAATCCTACTTAAGTTGGAATAAAGATACAGTTACCGATACGGTTATTTTTGAACATTTGTATGAACTATCCGAAGGAACTATTAATCTTTTAGGCAGTGAAGAAGAATTATCAACTACCAATGATTTGATTAGAACTAATAAAAAAGTAACTAATAAATCTTTAGTAACAAGTCAGAAAAATTTAAAAATACAAGGTTATAAAAAACCACCATTAGGCAAAAAACCTTTTGTAAAAAATAATAATAATCCAAAATAAAAAAAGGTGCATAGGCACTAAGGTTCCCAGAAACCTTAAAACCTTTGCTCCTAAAACCTACTAACTTACAACCAAAGAAATGGGAACTTTTAAAATTGAAGGAGGCATTAGACTAAAAGGGGATGTTACACCACAAGGAGCTAAAAATGAAGCATTACAAATATTGTGTGCGGTACTTTTAACACCAGAAAAAGTAACAATTAATAATATTCCAGATATTATTGATGTCAATAAATTAATAACTCTTTTAGGGAATTTAGGAGTTAAATTGCAAAAAAACGGACCAGGATCCATTACTTTTCAAGCCGATGAAGTGAATGTGAATTATCTTGAAACGGAAGCTTTTAAAAAAGAAGGTGGTTCACTTAGAGGTTCTATTATGATTGTTGGACCATTGTTATCTCGATTTGGAAAAGGATATATTCCGAAACCAGGAGGTGACAAAATAGGAAGACGAAGATTAGATACCCATTTTGAAGGATTTATTAATCTTGGCGCTAAATTTAGATACGAAAAAGAAGACCATTTTTATGGTGTTGAAAATGAAGGAAGATTAAAAGGTGCTTATATGTTGCTGGATGAAGCATCAGTAACTGGTACCGCCAATATAGTTATGGCGGCAGTTTTAGCTGAAGGAGTAACAACAATTTATAATGCTGCTTGTGAGCCTTACTTACAACAACTATGTAAAATGTTAAATTCTATGGGCGCCAATATTAAAGGAGTTGGGTCTAATTTACTAATTATTGAGGGAGTTGAAAGTCTTGGTGGTTGTGAGCATAGAATTCTTCCGGATATGATTGAAATTGGTTCTTGGATTGGTCTAGCAGCAATGACAAGAAGTGAAATCACAATAAAAAATGTAAGTTGGGACAACCTAGGGGTTATTCCGAGTGTGTTTAGAAAACTAGGAATCACTCTTGAAAGAAGAGGAGATGATATATACATTCCTACGCATGAAAATGGCTATGAAGTAAAAACAGACATCGATGGTTCGATTTTAACTATTGCAGATGCGCCATGGCCGGGATTTACACCTGATTTATTAAGTATTATTTTGGTGGTTGCAACGCAAGCTAATGGCGATGTGTTGATTCACCAAAAAATGTTTGAAAGCCGCTTGTTTTTTGTTGACAAATTAATAGATATGGGTGCTAAAATTATGTTATGCGATCCGCACCGAGCAGTAGTTATGGGACATAATTTTAAATCTCAATTAAAAGCAACCATAATGAGTTCACCAGATATTAGAGCAGGAATTTCCTTGCTAATTGCAGCGCTTTCTGCTAAAGGAACCTCTACAATTCAAAACATCGAACAAATTGACAGAGGCTACGAAAGGATAGATGAACGCTTACGTGCTTTGGGTGCAAATATCGTTAGAGTTTAATTCAGAATAGAGAATAGAATTTAGAATAAAGAAATAGAGGTACAAGATTGTGCCTCTTTTCATTTTAAGTAATTTATGGAAACCTACGTAATACTACTTCTTTGTTTAGCGGCATTTTTTGCAGGATTTGTAGATGCCATTGTGGGCGGAGGTGGATTAATTCAAACACCAATCGCTTTAGTTTTGTTGCCTAACTTGGCCGTTTCTTCGGTAATTGGATCGTTGAAAATCCCTGCTTTTAGTGGAACTGCTTTTGCCGCAAATCAATATTTGAAGAAAGTGCAAATGAATTGGAAGTTGCTATTCATAATGGCTATCATTGCTTTTAGTGCAGCTTTTTTAGGGTCTAATTTATTGACTTTGGTAAGTAATGATTTCATGAAACCGTTGTTGCTTGTTGTACTGACTTTAATTGCTATTTATACGTTTGCCAAAAAGAATTTCGGATCCCACCAAGAGAAGAATTTATCTCCGAAAAAACAATTACTTCTTGCCATTTTTATGAGTTTATGTATTGGATTTTATGACGGATTTATTGGTCCTGGAACTGGTAGTTTTTTAGTTCTTGGGTTTGTGGCACTTTTAGGATTCGATTTTTTACATGCTTCTGCAAATGCTAAAATGGTGAACCTGGCAACTAACTTTGGTTCGATTTGTTTGTTTATTTTGAAAGGGAAAATTATTTGGGCAATTGCAATTCCATTGGCGGCTTGTAATGCCTTTGGTGGATGGATTGGAGCAAAGTTGGCTATTAAAAAAGGAAACGGATTTATTAGAATTTTCTTTTTAATAGTAGTTATTGGAACATTGATTCGTTTTGGATACGATGTGTTTTTTAAGTGATTTTTTCAAAACGAATTACAAAGATTTTCACTAATTGTTTTTTGTCACAGATTACACAGATTTTTTAAATCCTATTAATCTTTTTAATCTGTGACAAATAAAACTAATTTATTCTAACACATTCAAGAATTTCAATCCGAAAATTACTGCGTCGCCTTGGTAACCATTTTGATAAGAACGAACATAATCTAATCTAAAAAGTCTTGCTTTACCAAATCCTAAATTATCCAGTCCAACCGAAAATTCTTGGTACGGATTTCTACCTGGGATTGCCAAATTATGGAAGCCTAAAACCAATTGCGATTGTAGTTTATTTAATAACGGAATTTTATTCATAAAAAATCCTTTATCATTATGTTCTATATGGGTTTCAAAATAACTGTTGTTGGTGCTAGCAGAATAATAAGGTAAGTTGTTAAACTGATTGGTATAACTTTCGCCTCCTCCAATATGGGTTTGGTTCCCACTAAAGTGTTTGTAATCTACAAAAGAGATGTTTTCAGAATTAAAGAATTTACCACCTCTAAGGTTGATTTTCATCTCGCCTTTATTACCAAGAGTAAAATCTTTCTGAATTCTGGTAGATAGTTGGGTGTATTCGTATTTTTTGTTTGTTGCAGCAAAAGTTTTTTCTAAACCTACATAAATAGTTGGATAGTCCTCATTCCCAATATTGTATTTACCATCGGGTCTAGTCCAGTAATGTTGTCCAAATTTAATTACGGCATTCACATTGGCTTTCATTAAATTGTGTTTTTCAAATGCAGGAGTAAGAAAATCATCCGTTAGTATGGGATTGTTGGATGAATAGATAGCATCCGTTTTTGTTATACTTTGATCGGTAGTATTCCATAATGGCTTTCTTTCGGAATATTCTAAATTCAAATTCATGTTTAAACCATTTACAATCTCCCTTCCAAAATTGGCAGAAACAAAATTCTTTTCATACAATTTCATAAAATTGTTTTTAAATAACAAACTACTGAAAGTGTTTATCGTATTTGTAATAGGATTATTTCCATTAAACTGATTCACGCTGCTACCTCCATTTACATATAGCATTGCATTATTTATATTATTAAATTTACGAACATAGCTTCCTGTAGTACGTAGTTTGGTTTCTGAAAAACCATAATCAAAAATAGAACCAATTCTGGTGTAAGTTCTTTTTTCTTGATCCCTAATTATATAAGATAAACCCGCTTGTGTTTTCCAACCTTGCACTGTATTGAAATTGGTTTTTAACAAAGGCCCATCATAATTGATAGTCCATTTTTTAAAAGAATTAGAATATTCATATCCAGTTAAAATAGCTCCTATTTCAAACTTATTTCGTTTGCTATCAATAGAATCTAAATAGATTTTGGATTTTTTCTTTGTTTGTAAAACATCTTTTTTAAGGTAATCGGTACTTTCTTCTAAGGTTAGAGGAACGGGGCGATTAGTGTTCCAAAAAGAGTCTTCTTTTTTGTTAGCATTTTCTTCAAATTTTAGAACTTCATTTGTAAACGTTTTCTTTTCTAATTTTTCTGGAAAATCAAAATTAGAATATACATAAGTAAATCTTCCATCGATGTTGATGCCTAACATTCCAAAATCAAAATCAACTGTTTGGGTATTTTTAGCCCAAATTTTATTTACATTATTGAAGCTGTAGTTTTGTTTCAATGTAAATGTATTTAAAGCAGGATTTTGCATCTGTTTACCATTTATAGTTAAATCTACTGCATAAATTGCCCATGAATCATCTACAATGTATATGTAACCACCCATTGCTGGTTCGTTTTCTCTTTTAGGAATAACCTTGATTTTATCAATAATTTTATTGTTTTCATCTACAAACGAACCTTCAAATTTATATTTGTAATAGTTAAAAGCATTATCTGCTATTGGGCAAACTACTTTAACCTTGAAATTTATATAGTTCTCGTAAAAATCATAATTTACCATTGCAGCATTATTAAAACTAAAGCCATTATCGTTTCCACTAACTTTGGAAGCAATAATAGTTTCCTTCATTTTATTAGGCTTTTGGAATGTTATTTTAGAAACCGTCTCTGATAAATATAAAATGCCGCTCCTAGTGGAATCAATTATTTCATCAAAGAAATCTAAATCTTGACCCAATATTGATTTAGGAAGATTTTTAACTCGAAAAATTCCTCTGGAATAAAAGTCGGCATTATATATAGCTGTTTTGGCGGAATTTTCTTTTCTATTGGCAATAGCATTTTTTATTATTTCAATTGCAGGGTTAATTTTAGAACTTATTGCCACCTCATTCAATTGGATTTCTTCCTCTTGCAAATTAACATCAACATTAAGCGCTACTTTATCATATTTAACAACTTTCTTTCCAGTTTTAAAACCTAGGTATTTATATATAATAATGTAAGTCCCTGGCGACTTAATGCTTAGTTCATATCTTCCTTGGTCGTTGGTGGTGGTACTTATATAGGTGTCTTTTACATAAACGTTGGCAAATGCAATTGGTTTACCATTCGGGTCGCTAACCACTCCTCTAACTTGACTGAAAGAAATTACCGAAAATAGTAGAAACAAAAAGGTGCTGATTTTCTTCATAAAAAAAGAATTATATAAACTATTAAATAAAATGTTATTTATTTTTGAAGTAAAAAGGACTGTAAAGCAAGTTCGTAACTTTTCAATCCGAAGCCAAGAATTACTCCCTTCGCACTAGGTGAAATAAAAGATTGGTGGCGAAATTCTTCGCGGGCAAATGTATTAGAAATATGCACTTCAATTACCGGGGTAGTAATTGCCTTTACAGCATCTCCAATTCCTATGGAAGTATGTGTGTAGGCTGCAGCATTTAAGATGATTCCATTGTAAGAAAAACCTACTTCTTGTAATTTATTTATTAATTCTCCTTCAACATTACTTTGGTAATAATCTATTTCTATTGAAGGAAATTTTGAGGTCAAAAAATTTAAATATTCTTCAAAAGTTTCATTACCATACACTTCGGGTTCTCGTTTTCCTAACAAATTCAGGTTTGGTCCGTTGATAATAATAACTTTCATAAAAAAAGGTTTTTGTAAAATTAATTAAACTTTGTAATAAAAAAAGTGTTTTAAGATATTTTTAGAATAATTAAAAGTAGTTTTAAAATAGTACTTTTTAAATTTATTAAGGAAATTCTATAAAAAACTGAAATCTAAAATTTTGTAGTTTTATAGAAATAAAAATCCCGTTCATTGCTGAACGGGATTTGAATTTATTTTGATTTTTAATTAAGCTAACATAGTAACTGGATTTTCAATAAACAATTTTAATGTTTGTAAAAATTGAGCTCCAGTTGCTCCATCGATTGTTCGGTGATCACAAGCTAAAGACAACATCATTGTATTTCCAATAACAATTTGACCATTTTTAACTACTGGTTTTTCAACGATTGCACCTACGGATAAGATTGCTGAATTAGGTTGGTTAATGATGGAATTAAATTCTACAATTCCGAACATTCCAAGATTTGAAACTGTAAAGGTGCTTCCGTCCATTTCATTAGGAAGCAATTTTTTTGTTTTTGCTCTTCCAGCTAAATCTCTAACCCCTGCTCCTATTTGAGATAAACTCATAGCATCGGTAAATCGTAATACTGGAACTACTAATCCGTCTTCAACAGCTACTGCAACTCCAATATTTACATGGTGGTTGATGGTAATTGCATCTTCCTTCCATTGTGAATTAATTTTTGGATGTTTTTTCAATGCCATAGCACAAGCTTTGATAACCATATCATTGAACGATACTTTAGTATCAGGAACAGCATTAATAATTGTTCTGGAATTCATTGCTTCATCCATGCTCACTTCAATAGTTAAATTGTAATGTGGTGCTGTAAATAAAGATTCTGCCAAACGTTTTGCAATAATTTTTCGCATTTGCGAATTTTTAATTTCTTCTGTAACTACTTCACCAGCAGGAACAAATAGTTTTGCTGCCGTTGGAGTTTCTTGTTGAGAATTTGTTTGAGGTGCTGCAACTGGAGCGGAAGCTGTGTAATTTTCAACATCACTTTTTATGATTCTTCCGTTTCCGCCAGAACCTTGAAGTTGAGAAAGGTTAATCCCTTTATCTTTAGCAATTTGTTTTGCCAATGGTGAAGCGAAAACTCTTCCATTATCATTTGTAGTAGTTTCTTGAATTACAGTTTGAGGTTGTGCAGCTGTTGCTGTTTCAGTTGGTTTAACGGCTGCTGCTGATTCTCCTTTTCCGTAATTATCTGCTATTCCTGTTATGTCTGTTCCTGCAGGCCCGATGATAGCTAAAACGCTATCTACTGGCGCAGATTCTCCTTCTTGAATTCCAATAAATAAAAGAGTTCCAGCGTTAAAAGATTCAAATTCCATTGTTGCTTTATCGGTTTCGATTTCCGCAAGTATATCGCCCTCTTTAACATCGTCTCCAACTTTTTTTAACCAAGTAGCAACAGTCCCAGTAGTCATTGTGTCACTTAAACGCGGCATAGTAATTACTTTTACTCCTGCAGGAATTGAAACTGCTGCTGGAGCATCGTCAATTGGAGCTGCTTCTACTTTTGGAGCTTGAGGTGCATCCGCTAATAAAGCTGAAATATCTTCACCTTCTTTTCCAATGATTGCTAATAAAGAATCTACTGGAGCAGATTCTCCTTCTGGTATTCCAATGTGCAATAATACCCCAGAATTAAAAGATTCAAATTCCATTGTAGCTTTATCAGTTTCAATTTCAGCTAAAATATCTCCTTCTTTAATAGTATCTCCAACTTTTTTAAGCCAAGTAGCAACAGTTCCTTCAGTCATTGTGTCGCTCAAACGAGGCATGTTTATTACTGTAGCCATAATTATAATCTATGAGAAATGAAAGGATAATTTTCTTGTTCGTAAACCACATCGTACAATTGTTGTACTTCTGGAAACGGGGATTCTTCGGCAAATTTTTCACATTCGTCAACCAAATCTTTTACTCTTTGGTCTATGACTGCAATTTCTGCTTCGGTAGCGTATTTCTTTTCTTTAATTACATCCAAAACTTGCGTTATTGGATCTATTTTTCGGTATTCTTCCACTTCGTCTTTAGTACGATATAGTTGCGCATCGGACATAGAGTGACCTCTATAACGATACGTTTTCATTTCTAAAAATGTAGGGCCATCACCACGGCGAGCTCTTTCAATTGCCTCAGTCATTGCCTCTGCAACTTTCACAGGATTCATTCCATCTACCGGGCCACAAGGCATTTCATATCCTAAACCAAGTTTCCAAACGTCAGTATGATTTGCTGTTCTCTCTACAGATGTTCCCATTGCATATCCATTGTTTTCACAAATAAACACCACAGGAAGTTTCCATAACATAGCCATATTGAAGGCTTCATGAAGCGATCCTTGACGAGCAGCACCATCACCAAAATAGGTTAAAGTTACTCCGCCAGTATTGAAATATTTATCGGCAAAAGCCATACCTGCACCTACAGGAATTTGCGCACCCACGATTCCGTGACCGCCAAAAAATCCTTTTTCTTTTGAGAAAATATGCATAGATCCACCCATTCCTTTAGAAGTTCCGGTTACTTTTCCGTAAAGCTCTGCCATAACTCTTTTTGGATCCACTCCCATTCCTATTGGTTGTACGTGATTCCTGTATGCAGTAATCATTTTATCTTTGGATAAATCCATAGCATGTAATGCTCCTGCAAGAACCGCTTCTTGACCATTATATAAATGCAAAAAACCTCTTACTTTTTGTTGGATATATACTGCAGCTAATTTGTCTTCAAACTTTCTCCAGAACTGCATATCTTCATACCAGTTTAAATAAACTTCTTTAGTAATCTCTTTCATTTTTAATGAATTACGTATGTTATTTTTTATTTTTTATACAAATTAAAAGCAAATAATTAATGGATCATTAATTTGCGAATTGCAAAAGTAAGATATTGCAAGTAGATGTAAAAATTAATATCTATGAAAATGCTATTTTTAACAACGGATTATTAAAAAATATTAACTATATCGATATAGGTTACAAAGAATTTTTATTAAACGATAATGGCAATAAATTATTGATAGAATTTGACTTGTATATTTCCCCTGATTCTCCCATAAAATAAATTTCAATTGGAGTTTCTTGTTTAAATTCATATTCAGCTATTGATTGACGACAAGAACCACACGGTGGAATTGGCGTCAAAGTAGGATTAGAATCAGAAGCTGCTGAAATTGCAATTGTTAGCATTTTGGCATCTGGATAAACTGCGCCCGCCTGATAAATAGCAACTCTTTCAGCACAAAGCCCTGATGGATAAGCAGCATTTTCTTGATTGGAACCCAAAACAATTTTGCCATTATCTAATAAAATAGCTGCACCTACTCTGAAATGAGAATAAGGAGCATAGGCATTCTTTCTTACTTCAATAGCTTTTTGCATTAAATTCTGAATTTCTTCAGGCAATTCATTAGTACTATTAAAAACTTCAAAAGTTGTGGTAATTTGTATTTTTTTCATTGGTTTATTGAGGAAAAAAAATCCAAATTTCAAAATGAAATTTGGATTTTAATTATTTTTAAATTCTATTAAAAATCATCGTATTTATCACCAAAATTAAAGGTTAGAGAAAAACGAAGCGTATTTTCTAGAGGACTTTTTACTCTAGATGCATTGAACAAATAGGAAACATCTACTTTAACAACATTGTATTTGAATCCGGCGCCGAGTGAGAAAAATTTTCTTGCTCCTTTCATTGGACTTTCATGAAAATAACCTAATCGCATTGCAAAGGAATCTTGATAAGAATATTCTGCTCCGACGGAGTAAGTAACTTCTTTTAATTCTTCTGAGAAACCTCCAGGAGCATCATTGAAAGACTTAAATATTCCAGAAACCCAATTCATCTTTTTATAATCGATTAAGGCTTTGTCGTAATCTAATTTATCTACTATACCATCTGGGACTCCATTTGGACCTGTTAAATCAACTCCACTAAATCCGTTGCCTATACTACCAGAAACTTGTGGTGTTGGCACCAATAATTTAGCAAATTCAACATTTAAAGCAACCTTGCTATACTCGTCTAAAATAAAATCAAATCCACCACCTAGTCGCATGTTAGCAGGCAAGTAGTTGGAAGTAACATCGTTTTTAGTTCCGTCATAACTTATTTTTGGACCCATGTTCTGGAAATTAAATCCCAAACGGTATCTTCCATTAAAATCGTTGAATGCAATTTCTTCTGATTGAAAAAAACCAGCAACATCAACGGCAAAGGAAGTTCCTGCCACTGCATCGTTATTTATATCTGCTATTTTTAAATTAGATCTGATATACCTTCCACCGACAGCCATACCAAAATGGTCGCTTAATTTTAGCGAATAAGAACCATCTAAGGCTAATTCATTTGGCTTGACAACATTTGCAACATCGTCAAAATTCTGTCTTAATTCGATTTCTCCTAAACTAAAATAACGCAAACTGGTTGCAAAGGCACTTCTTTCAGAAATTCGATTGAAATAATTCACTTGACCTAATGAAATATCATTAACTAATTGCGTTAAATAGGGGGTATAACTAATAGAAAATCCTTGTTTATCAAGAGCAAAAACATATTTTGCTGGATTCCACTGTTGGGAATAAGCGTCTGAAGTTGTTGCAACTCCTTGGTCTCCCATACCCGCAGCACGGGCATCAGAAGCTACCAATAAGAAAGGAACTCCAGTTGTAATAACTCTTTCTTGTGCAGTAATAAATTGATTTGAAAAAACAAGCAATACTAATAATACTACTATTTTACTTGTGCTAATTTGATTATTAATTAGTAATTTTTCAATTTTAGATTTCATTTTCATTGCTTTATTATTTAACAAATATAGTATTTTCTTATAGGATAACAAGTTTTTCATATTTTTCTGCCTTATTGTTGGAAACGGAAGATTTTACCGTTAATTTATAAATATATACTCCTTTTCCGATTTTATCACCAAAATCATCTTTACCATCCCAAGTGATTTCTCTGGAAAGGAATCCTTCGGTGGTTACTATTTGATTGATAGTTTTTACAATTTTACCCGTTATTGTCATGACCTGAACTTGAACTTCAAGAGGCTCATAAGGCTTGTTATGACTGAACCAAAATTGAGTATAATTCACAAACGGATTTGGATAATTTAATACATTTGTTAGGGTTACATCCTGGCTATTTGCAACTACAAATTGAATTTCATTGGAAACATAATTATTATAAACATCCCAAGCTTTAAAAATTATAGTATGTAATCCTGGAGCTAAATTACGGAATGGAAATCTAATTTTTCCTTTCATATAATTGTTTAGTTCTGTTTCGTAATAGTCGTTTAAGACGTAAGGTTTTGTTTCAACACCATCTAAAATTGCAACAATATCATGCCCTATGCCACTTGCAGTATTTATTCCGTGTTCATCTTCTAGAAATGCAAGAAAAAAAGGAGATTCGTTTGTGATTCCTCCATTAACAAAGGTCTCATCATTCATATATAACCTTACTTTTGGCGGAGTCACATCGGCAACGGCATTGGTATTTATTCCACCAACTTTTATATTTAAATTATACCCCGTTTTATCTAAAATTACCTGATTTCTTTTGGCATAAAAACTTACTCTACCATTTCCTAGTGGAATCTTAATGTCTTTAGGAACTACAAAACCCAATTCGAATATACCATTCGACACGGATGCATTACCTCTAAAAATAGTTTCCCCTAAATTTACTAATGAAATTGGCGGACTAAAGCCATCATTATTTAAGGTCATTTGAGAGTAATTTTTATCAAAAACATTAACAGATAAATCTCCATTATAAGAAGGTAATAAAGCGCCATTTTCATCTTGAACTTCCCCAGTAAATTTAATATAACTCAACGCTTTTAAATCTTCTACAGGTTGCGTCATAGGCACATCGTTAATTTTAGTAAGTACCACATTAGGTTTTGGTATAGCTAACTTTAATGCAGGATCTCCAATATAGGATGTTACTCTAACAGCCGATCCATCGGCATTACTAACACTTTTTGCCTGTCGTAAAGCTTCGGCTATTGATACACTTGAAGAATTAAATGAAAAAAGTATACTGGATAAAGAAGTATTAAAATCAAAAGCATAACTAATTTCTCGAGTAGTTGAAACCAATGAAATAGCACCACCTGAAGGGTTCCAATACGTATATTCTCCAGCTGTTGGTCGCTGCGGATTATCAAAACGTGTAAATTGGCAGGTGATTGTTATGAATAAAGGATATCTATATTGGTTGTGAAAATTGGCACCATCTAATTTATCCCAAAGTCGTTCGCCTGTTAAACCATCCTCGCCGCCGTGTCCTAAATAATTAAATACTAAAGCTCCTTTTTCAAAATAATTGGTTAAATCTTCTTTAGCTTTAGGATATCGAGCCCCTCCGGCAGATGTCTCTTGTTGGTAAGAATCTAAAAGAATTTTCTTGAAATTTAAAAACGGTTTAGTAGAATAAATTAAATCGGTAAGATTGTTTTGAGCAACTTGCAAAACTTGATCACCATCTTTATCGGTATCATCTGAAATAGAGACATAATTATTTCTCCAACTTCCGTAAGATTTAATGTCGTGGTATTCTATAACTTTATTTACCATTTCTTCTGCTTGTTGCACAGAAGAAACTATCATTCTACCAACAGCAATGTCAGGCGCACCATAATTATTATCCAAATTTCCTTCTGTAGCATCCATCTCAACAAAATAATCGTCAGAGGAAAAAGAGGTAGCAAATTCAGTATAACTATTTACTGCATGATAAATAGGAACAATATTGGTATTATTTCGAATTCTATCTTTAAAATCGTAAGATGCATCGCCAAAAAGATTTACATATTTTATTTTGTTGGATGGAGAAGATGCATTTTGATAAACATATTTTATAAAATTTCTAATGGCTCCGATGTCTTGTTTTCCACCGCTAAATTCGGGATAAATAAGATCTAGGTTAACTACTTTTACATTTAAACCAGAATAATTTCTGTGAAAATTAGCTAACTTTTCAGCTTGTGCATATAAAAAACTCGGCGTGATAATTAAATAATCGACATCTTGAAAATTACCTTGCGCGTTTTTAAAAATTGTTCCTTTCAAATTTTGATTGGCTACCGACACGTTAGATTCTTTAAAAGGAGTATATAAATCCGACAAATCAATTGCTATATATTTTTTTTCTTGGCCTAAAGTAGAATTAAATAAAAAACTACTTTGTGCTGGATTTGAGTAGGAACCAACATTATATATATCTGTGATATCCCATACTTGTGAAATTCCAACGGCATTAGAGATTTGATATTGTGCAATTCCTGTAAAAGAACTTGCAGCATTGTAAGCAAAACGAAATTGTTTTCCGTATCCTATCAAATTACTTTTTACTTTTAAATTTATATAATCTAAGTAGCCTTTGGAAGTTGGTACACCATTATTATTATAGGTGAGTTTAATACTAATATTTGCAACCGCAGGAAAGTTTGTGTTTGAAGGTAAATTGGCTTCAGCAGCTACTTTACCCGAGTTTAAAGCGACATCTACCATAGATAAAGTTCCTAAATTCAATCCGTTAGCTGCTGCCACAAAGGAAGTGGAAACTACTGAAAGAGCACCGGTATGAAGCGCAATATTAACAGGTGTTGTTGTGTCAATATTTGGAAAATTAAAATCAAAAGTTTGTTCATTTTTTAAACTAAAATCTTCTCCAAACCAAGTTCTACCCAACTTTCCAATATTATTTAAATCTACTTCATGAAACTGATAATCATCAAATTTATTAATTACTACATCCGGATTTCCTGAAGGCTGTGTAATTGTACTTATTCTTTTTCCATCGGAAGCACCGACAGTAATATAATAATAGGATCTATCAGCATATAAATTCAAGTTAGTTTTATTTTCTGGACTCCAATTATCCATTCCTTCGGCATAAAACAATATATAATCTTCATCGTTAAAACTACCATCCGATTCGCCCACGATTTGTATTGCGTTTTCTGTTAAATCTGAAGGATACGAAATACTGTTGGATAATGGAGCCATTCTTCCTCCCAATCCATAAATTTGGATTTTTTGAGGATTAATGCTACTTACATTAAAACCTAAATCTGTTAAAAAACTTTTAGAAATTTTATATACACCTGATTTTTGAACATAAATACGTTTCCAAGTTCCAGAAGATAGAACTGAATTTGAAATTGCTGCAACACTATTATTAGAATTAATTTTGGAAGAATTAGTTTCTTTATTAAAAGAATAGGTTAATGATTTCACTCTTTTATATCCGGACTCGTCTTTGATTATAGGAGAAAAAGTGAGATAAGCATAATATTGATCTCTAGAAACAACTGTTTTAACAGAAGAATTAATAGACGTTTTTATCGTTGATTTATTCAAATCCCCTAATTGAGTGGCAGAAATAGATTCGAAAATTATATTAGTGACTTGTAAAGAGAACTCGTCAACAAAATAATTAATTGGAATTTTCTCAACATAAGTGATTGATTTATCTTGCAAATCAAAATTATAACTATCGGAAGAAAATTGAGGTACTTGTAATTTTAAATCCCCAATAGAATAGTCTGTTTTGGTAACCCAATCAATAGTAATAAAAGAGTTTTGTTGCCCATTAGTAAAGCAACTAAACAAAAGAATAATAAGAATAAAAAACTTTTTCATTAAATAGAGAAACGTAAATTTCCACTTAATATTACAATTTGGTAAAATTAAAATTTATTCATTCCAATACAATAATAAATATCTGTGGCCGTTATATTTGTGTGTTCGAAATATTTTTTTTCTATTTTTTAAAAAAGATGTTGCAATTTCAAGGTTAATTCTTATATTGCGGCTCGAAATTTATTACCTACTTAAGTATGAAAGTAAACAAATTTATGGCAATTAGAGTATTACTAGCGTTAGTAATTACAATCAGTTTTTCAAGTTGTAGCAAAAAATCGAGTTCTAATACTGGATCTAAAGCAACTGGATGGAAAATAAACGACAAAAAAGGAGGGTTTCAATATGCTTCTAAGTTTAAGAAACAAGAAACTGGACCTGGATTAGTATTAGTTGAAGGTGGAACATTTACAATGGGTAAAGTTCAAGATGATCCAATGCACGATTGGAACAATACTCCAAATCAACAGCATGTTATGTCTTTTTATATGGACGAAACAGAAGTTACTAATTTGATGTACATGGAGTATTTAGATTGGTTAAAAAGAGTTTTTCCTCCAGAGCAAGACAATTACAAAAACATCTATGAAGGTGCTTCTCCTGATACTTTAGTATGGAGAAATCGTTTAGGATATAACGAAACCATGACAGAACACTATTTAAGACATCCTGCTTATGCAGAATATCCTGTAGTTGGAGTGAATTGGATTCAAGCAACGGAATTTAGCAAGTGGAGAACAGACCGTGTGAATGAATCTGTTTTGGAAAGAGAAGGATTTTTGAAAAAAGACGCAAAAGTAGCTGATGTTAAAGCAGAAACTACATTTAGTACTAATACTTATTTAGCTGCTCCAACTAAAACTTTTGGTGGAGATGATAAAATTGTATTAAAAGGACCTAGAAATTCAAAAGCAGCTGGTAAAGGCGGAACTAAAGGTGCTGATGGTACCGTTAAAGAAGCTAAAAACGTTTATGCTCAAAGAACTTCAGGATTAATTTTACCAGAATATCGTTTGCCAACCGAAGCAGAATGGGAATATGCTGCTGCTTCCGATGTAGGACAGAGAGAATATAACACATACAAAGGACAAAAGAAATATCCTTGGTCTGGGAGCTACACTAGAACTAGCAAAAGACAAATTAAAGGAGATCAATTGGCTAATTTCAAACAAGGAAAAGGAGATTATGGCGGAATTGCAGGATGGTCTGATGACAATGCTGATATCACTAATAAAGTTAAATCCTACCCGCCTAATGATTTTGGTTTGTACGATATGGCTGGAAATGTTGCGGAATGGGTAGCAGATGTTTATCGTCCTATAGTTGATGATGAAGCAAATGATTTCAACTACTTTAGAGGAAACGAGTATTTCAAAAACAAATTAGGCGAAGATGGAAAAGTTGAATTAGTGACTCAAGAAACTCAAAAATTTGACACTATGAGAAACGGTAAACTTATTGCTAGAAACTTTACCGGACAGATTGCTCAAGTTCCTGTAGATGATAAAGAAACTTATTTGAGACAAAATTTCGACAAAAGTTTTGAAGTAAATTACAGAGATGGAGATAAACAATCAACAAAATATTTTGATTTTGGAACTTCAGAAGAAGGTGATGGTAAATTAAAAGAGCAACAAAGAATGTATGATTCACCAGTTCACAATGTATCTACGGATAGTATTGGAAATATGATTCGTAAATACGATCGCTCTAGTAATAGATCAACTTTAGTAGATGACAAATCTAGAGTTTACAAAGGTGGTTCATGGAGAGACAGAGCCTATTGGTTAGATCCAGCTCAAAGAAGATATTTTCCTCAAGATATGGCAACTGACTACATCGGGTTTAGATGTGCAATGTCTAGAGTAGGCCCTAAATCAGATTTCAAAAAATCTGCAAGAAACAGAAAAAGATAATTTTTTTATATCTCATATAGCAAAAGCCCTTTTATTAGGGCTTTTTGTTTTTAATTTATTTTAAAATGACTATTCAAGAAATTCACAAACTATTCCTAAGCTGCAATTCAGCTGTAATTGACACTAGAAAAATTGAAATTAATTCTTTTTTTGTTGCATTAAAAGGAGAGCGATTTGACGCAAATATTTTTGCTAAAGAAGCCCTAGAAAAAGGCGCATCTTATGTGCTAATTGACAATCAAGAATATTACATAGATAATAGAACTATTCTTGTTGAAAACTGCTTAACCACTTTGCAAATATTAGCAAAATACCACAAAGAATATTTAAACATTCCAATCATTGCCTTAACCGGAAGCAATGGCAAAACAACTACTAAAGAACTAATTCTTGTAGTACTATCAAAAAAATATAAAGCAACCGCTACAATTGGAAATTTGAATAATCATATTGGAGTTCCGTTAACACTTCTATCTTTTACTAAAGAAACTGAAATTGGAATAGTAGAAATGGGAGCAAATCATCAAAAAGAAATTGAATTTCTTTGCAGTATCGCACAACCCGATTATGGTTATATAACTAATTTTGGAAAAGCACACCTTGAAGGTTTTGGAGGAGTACAAGGTGTAATTCAAGGTAAAAGTGAAATGTATAATTATTTAAAATCCAACCACAAAAAAGTATTTGTAAATCTAGACGATCCAATTCAGGACGAAAAAACAAATGAAATAGAACGAATTACTTTTGGCAGCACATCTACATCAGGAACGATTTCTATAAAAAATATAGTTGCGAATCCATTAGTAAATTTACAGTTTCACGAAATAGTAGTTTACTCGAAATTAATAGGATTGTATAATGCTAACAACATTAGTGCTGCTATAACTATTGGTTCCTACTTTGGAGTTTCCAATATAGATATTAAAGAAGCAATTGAAAGTTACGTTCCTGAAAATAATCGATCGCAATTACTTACCAAAGGCACCAATGAAATTATTCTAGATGCTTACAATGCCAACCCAAGTAGCATGCTAGTTGCTTTGGAAAACTTTTTGCAAATTGAAAAAAGCAACAAGACAATTGTTATTGGAGATATGTTTGAACTTGGCATCGAAAGTCTTGCAGAACATAAATCGATTATTAATTATTTAGAATCAAAAGAAAATGTATGTTGCTATTTTATAGGGACTGATTTTTATAACAACAAAATAGAAAACCCTGATTTTCACTTCTATAAAGATTTCGACTCATTTTCAGAATTTCTTAAAGATAAGCCATTTCATAATAAATCCTTATTAATAAAAGGTTCTCGTGGAATAGCTTTAGAACGAACTTTAGAATATTTATAAAAAAAATGCTCCAAAAAAATTGGAGCATTTTAGTTTAAAATGTTTTAGAAACCTTATCTATCACATTAATTGTAAAGTCTAAATCATCATAAGTTAATGCATCGGTAATAAACCAAGATTCATAAGCAGAAGGCGCAATATATACTCCTTCATTTAATAAGCCGTGAAAAAACTTTTTGAAAGTTTCATTATCTCCTTTTTTTGCTGTTTGAAAATCTATAATCGGATTTTTATCAAAATGAATCGAAATCATAGAACCAACTCTATTAATAGTAAATTCAATTCCATTTTGAGTGAGAACCTTTTTAATTCCAGTTTCTAAATAAGCTGTCTTTTCATCTAATCTTTGAAAAAGTTCCAAATCATTATTTATAGATTGCAACATCGATAAACCAGCAGCCATTGCCAATGGGTTCCCCGATAGAGTTCCTGCCTGATAAACAGGCCCTAAAGGAGCTAAATAATTCATTATTTCTTCTCTTGCAGCAAATGCTCCAACAGGTAATCCGCCACCTATAACTTTCCCGAAGCAAATTATATCCGCCTTTATATTGTATAATTCTTGAACACCACCTTTTGCCAAACGAAATCCAGTCATTACTTCATCAAAAATTAATAAAGTTTGATTGTCATTGCAAATTTGTCGTAATCCTTCTAAAAAACCAGCAAGTGGCGGAATACATCCCATATTTCCTGCAACTGGCTCTACGATTATAGCAGCTATTTCATTTTTATTTGCTTCAAATAATACTTTTACGCTTTCTAAATCATTATAATTTGCAAGTAATGTGTCTTTAGCTGTTCCTTGTGTTACTCCCGGGCTATTTGGAGTTCCAAAAGTACTAGCACCACTACCCGCTTGGATAAGAAAAGAATCCGAATGCCCATGATAACAACCGGAAAATTTTATTATTTTATCTCTTTTTGTAAAGCCACGAGCCAATCGAATAGCACTCATGCAAGCTTCAGTGCCCGAATTAACAAAACGTATTTTATCAATATTTGGGACCATTGAGACTGCTAATTGTGCAATTTGAGTTTCTAATTCGGTTGGCATTCCGAAAGAAGTTCCTAGTTTTGCTCTTTCGGTTATTGCATCAATAACTGGCTGGTAAGCATGCCCTAAAATCATCGGGCCCCAAGAATTGATATAATCTATAAGTTTGTTTCCGTCTTCATCATACAGATAAGCTCCTTTGGCACTTTTAACAAAAATAGGTGTTCCTCCTACTCCTTTAAATGCTCTAACTGGAGAATTTACGCCGCCTGGTATTACTTTCTCTGCTTCAGCAAATAACTTACTGCTTCTTTGATATTGCATTAATTATATTTTTGTGCGAAATTTTATTTCACAATTAATTTTTGGCCTAAAGCTATTCCAGAATCTGAAATATTGTTTTTCCGTTTCAAATCCTCCATTGAAATATTATATCTTTTTGAAATAGAATATAAAGTGTCTCCTTTAATTACTAGGTGCAATTCAGAACTTGTCATAGTTGCAACTGTAGTAGTATCAATTGAATTTAATGAAGGTGAAAAGTAGTTTTTACCAAGAACTTCGAAATCATATTTTTGCAGCTGGTAACGTTCAATTAATCCAATTAATTTAGTAGGATAGGCTATATCAGTGGCATAACCAGCAGCTTTTAATCCTCTAGCCCAAGATTTATAATCCTCTTTATTTAATTTAAATAAACTTGAATATCGGTCTCTAGATGTTAAAAATAATGAATGATCTCTGTAGGACTCTTTAGGTTCATTATATTTTCTAAAACATTCTTGTGCAGTATCGTCATCGTATTTAATACTTGGACCTGTCCATTCTTTGTGGCATTTAATACCAAAATGATTATTGGCTTGCATACTCAATGGTCCCGTTCCTGCACCAGATTCAAGAATTCCTTGTCCTAAAGTAATACTTGCAGGAATTCCGAATTCGATCATATCTTGCTTAGCAATTTCTTTATATTTTTCAATATATTCCAACACCATGGCAGTTGTTACTTTCACTCTGGTTGTTGCAGCAAGTACCTCCGAAGAATTAGTAGACTTAGTATTCGAAACTTCATTAGTAGCATTATTGCTTTTAGACGATTGTGTTTTATTCTCTTGACTGACTGGAATAATCCTATTGACCGTTTTAGTATCAGACTTTGTAAGTGCTTTATTTTTATTTGAATAAGCAACTGCAGAATGACCTGTGCCACAAGCAGTAGCCAAAATAATACTGCAACAAATAACTATTTTTTTAATCATCAAATTGTATTGTTTGTAAATTTTTGTTTTTCAATTTCAAATTCATTCCAGCAACTCCTTGAATTCCTCCAGTGTGAATTAAAAGGATTTTAGAGTTTTCTGGAAAATAATTTTTCTTTATTAAATCTATAACGCCAAATACCATCTTTCCAGTATAAATTGGATCCAATGGAATTTTATTTTCTTTGTAAAATGAATTAATAAAATCTATTAATTCCTCATTCACTTTTCCGTAACCCCCAAAATGATAATCGGAGATTAAACTAAAATTATCTTGCTTTGCAAAATTACAAATATCTTTTTGTAAAAAATCTCCTTTTAACGAAGGAAAACCTAAAACTTTTTGCGAAGGCGAGGCACTATTACATATTCCTGCAATAGTTCCCCCAGTTCCAACTGAACAACAAATGTAATCATAAATCGTATCATCATCTGTAAGGGTTTCTTCACATCCTAATATTGCGTAGGAATTTGTTCCACCTTCAGGAACTAAATAAAAAGAACCGAATTTTTGGTTTAAATTCGAAATGAAATCCAAAGAATCTTTCATTCGGTAGTCTTCTCTCGAAACAAAATCAAATTTCATTCCACAATCTTGCGCAAATTTCAAGGTTGGATTTTCTTCAATTTTAAATGCCAGTTCATCACCTCTAATTATGCCAATAGTTTGAAAACCGTTTTTTTTTCCAGCATATGCAGTCGCTGCAATATGATTTGAAAAGGCTCCTCCAAAAGTCAAAATAGTATGGTGTTTTTCCTTCTTTGCTTGAAGCAAATTATATTTGAGTTTTCTAAATTTATTTCCAGAAACAAAAGGGTGAATTAAATCCTCCCGTCTAAAAAATACTTTTACGGTTGAATTTAATATTTTTATTTCTTGAGTTGGAACTTTCAATTTTTTTTGCAAAGTTAATAAACTAAATCCCTGTTTTTAATAAACATAAATCCTATTGAAGATAAATAATTAAAAACAACTATTAAGATATAGCTCAAAGTTGCTAAATTTGTAGGTATGTTTGAAGATAAAAAAGAAAATAAATTAATTGAAGGTGAAGATTATTATCTCTCACCGGAAGGATATAGAGTTTTCACTGAAAAATACCATTTAAAACGTGGACATTGTTGCCGAAGTGGCTGTAGACATTGTCCTTATGGATTTGATAAAAAAACAGGTGCGATTAAGAAGTGAAAGGTTCATAGTTATTAATGTCCTCAAATAAAAATATTTTTATCACTATTCAAAATTCAAAAAAAATAAAATTAATATGATTATCGATTTTAAGTCCAAAAAAATAAAAGGAATATTTAGACAGATTTATATTGTTTTATTTCTTTTTTTGGTATTAACCCCTTTTTTATTATTGTTTACAGAAAATGACATCTATCCGTTTATTGTAATGGATAGTATTTTTTTAATTATCGTGTCAATTTTGATACTATCTATTCTAAAATTAAAAATAAATATCGAAGGAAATTTTCTCCTAATTAAAATAATTTTTACGGTTTATAAAACGGATATAAATAAAATATATAAAGTAAGAATAGGGGAAACAATGTGGAGTGGAATTAATAAATTTGGTACTTCCACAAACGGATTAATTATTTTTACAAAACATCTAAACGATTTATACATAACACCCGAAAATGAAGAGTTATTTATCGTCGAATTACAAAAAATTAATCCTAATATTATCTTAGAAAAAATATAAAAATGACCTTTCAAGAACAAATTCTACAAGGAATTCCATCAGTGTTACCGAATATAAAACCTTTCGAAACCGAAATAAATCATGCTCCTAAACGCAAAGAAATTCTTTCGTTAGAAGAAAAAAAATTAGCTTTAAAAAATGCTTTACGCTATTTTGAAGCAGAACATCATGCAACATTACTTCCAGAATTTAAAGCTGAATTAGAAACTTATGGTCGTATTTATATGTATCGATTTCGACCAGATTACAAAATATTTGCTCGACCTATTTCGGAATATCCCGGAAAATGCGAGCAAGCCAAAGCCATAATGTTGATGATTCAAAATAATTTGGATCATGCCGTGGCTCAACACCCACATGAGCTGATTACCTATGGAGGCAACGGCGCTGTTTTTCAAAATTGGGCGCAATACCGCTTGACCATGAAATATCTTGCAGAAATGATCGAAGAACAAACTTTAGCAATGTATTCCGGTCATCCAATGGGGTTATTCCCATCCCACAAAGAGGCACCTAGAGTTGTGGTAACTAACGGAATGGTAATTCCAAATTACTCCAAGCCAGATGATTGGGAGAAAATGAATGCGCTAGGTGTTTCCCAATACGGACAAATGACTGCAGGAAGTTATATGTATATTGGTCCGCAAGGAATTGTTCACGGAACTACTATCACTGTTTTGAATGGTTTCAGAAAAATAAAAAAATCACCAACAGGAGGTTTGTTTGTAACTTCTGGACTTGGCGGAATGTCTGGAGCGCAACCAAAAGCTGGAAATATTGCAGGCTGTGTTACGGTTTGTGCCGAAGTAAATCCGAAAATAACCCACATTCGCCATTCGCAAGGTTGGATAAATGAAGTGTTAGAAAATATAGAAGATTTAGTGCCGAGAGTTAAAAAAGCGCTTGAAAATAAAGAAGTAGTATCTATAGCTTATTTAGGAAATATAGTTGATGTTTGGGAACGATTCGATCAAGAAAATTTACATATCGATTTGGGTTCCGATCAAACTTCTTTACACAATCCTTGGGCTGGAGGATATTACCCGATCGGACACACCTTTGAAGAGTCTAACGAATTAATGGCTAATAATCCAGAAAAATTTAAAGAAGAAGTTCAAAAAACACTTCGTCGTCATGCTTCAGCAATCAATAAACATACTGAAAAAGGTACTTATTTCTTTGATTATGGTAATGCATTCTTATTAGAGGCTTCTCGAGCTGGCGCCAATGTAATGGCTGAAAATCATATCGATTTTAAATATAACAGTTATGTGCAAGATATTATGGGGCCTATGTGTTTTGATTACGGATTTGGACCTTTCCGTTGGGTTTGTGCTTCTGGAAATCCAGAAGATTTAGCCAAAACAGATAAAATTGCTTGCGATGTTCTAGAAGAAATGATGCAGAATTCACCCGAAGAAATTCAGCAACAAATGGCCGATAATATCCAATGGATCAAAGGAGCACAAGAAAACAAATTGGTCGTTGGATCACAAGCACGAATTCTTTACGCGGATTCCGAAGGTCGAATAAAAATAGCCGAAGCCTTTAACCAAGCAATAGCGCGTGGTGAAATCGGATATATTATTTTAGGACGCGATCACCATGATGTTTCAGGCACCGATTCTCCCTATAGAGAAACCTCTAATATTTATGATGGCTCGAGATTTACTGCAGATATGGCAATACAAAACGTTATTGGTGATAGCTTCCGTGGAGCAACTTGGGTATCCATTCACAATGGTGGCGGTGTTGGTTGGGGCGAAGTAATAAACGGCGGTTTTGGTATGTTAATTGACGGATCTAAAGAAGCATCTAAGCGTTTGGAATCAATGCTTTTTTGGGATGTAAACAACGGAATTTCAAGAAGAAGTTGGGCGCGAAACGAAGGAGCAATTTTTGCAATAAAAAGAGCAATGGCCTCACAACCTTTATTGAAAATTACTATCCCAAATTTGGTAGATGAAGATTTATTATAATTTAAGACTTAAATTTTAAATTAACCCGTTGGGTAAAATTAATAAAGAGTTCAAATAGGAATAAATTAAAATAATGAACCACATAGAATCATAGGGAAAAGTATTAAAAAGCCCAATTTATGGGTTCACATAGCTATGATTATCTTTAAATAAGTGAAACGCCTTTTGTTATTTTTTTAAAAACTATGAATCTATGTGGTAAAAAGCAAAATAAATTTAATTACACCCAACGGGTTAAATTAATCTAATAATTCAATAAGCGACATAAAATACAGAATGCCAAAAATGGTTTAAATTAATCCTTCTGTTAATTAGTGTTAAACTTGTTTAGAAAGTGTTAATTAAGAAAACAAAAAGAAGTTGCAACTTATTTTTTTATTAAATTTGAATTGCAAATAAGTTATTCAAATCTAACAAATTTCTAAATTATGAAAACAGCTAAACTAGTTTCTCTATTTTTACTATTAATAGTTGCGTCATGTAGTTCGGTTAGAGTCAATGCCGATTACGATAAAAAAGCAAATTTTGAAAGTTATAAAACCTATGCTTATCTAAAAAGTGGGGTGGATAAAGTAGAAATTTCTGACTTAGATAAAAAACGAATTTTACACTCTATAGACGATGCTCTTACTCTAAAGGGCTTTTCAAAAAGTGAAACTCCAGATTTATTAATAAGCATTTTCACCAAAGAAAGCCAACGAGTTGATGTTTATAATCATGCTGGCTTGGGATGGGCAATGGGTTGGGGATGGAACCCCTACATGGGGATGGGATACAATTCCACTTATGTCACACCCGAAGGAACCCTATACATTGATTTAGTCGATGCTAAAACCAAAGAACTAGTATGGCAAGGCGAAGGAAGTGGCTATCTAACTAAAGTCACTGAACAAAAAGACGCACGTATTAAAGAATTTGTAGATAAAATTTTAGAGCAATATCCACCAGTTAAAAAGTAGGCAGTGTTCCGTTTTCAGTAACTGACTACTTAAAACAGAACACTCAATTTTAATACCCCAAAAGTTCCTCCATTTTCAATAGTACTTTATCTACATTCGGAATCATAGTAAACTCTAAAACGCTGTTAAGTGGAATGGCGGGCATGTTCTCGGAGCCAATGACCATTACTGGTGCATCCAAATGTTTAAAACACTTTTCTTGAATTAATCCTACCAAACTTCTGGCGAAAGAATTATTGGTTGGCTCTTCGGTTACAACCAAACATTTTTTGGCTTTCTTAACCGATTTAAAAATCGCTTCTTCATCTAATGGATATAAAGTTCGCAAATCGATAATCTCCACTTGGTTTTTCATAGTTGCCGAAGCATTCAATGCCCAATGCACTCCCATCCCGTAGGTTATAATGGTTATAGTTTCCTCTGTTTCTTGTTCCCAAATTTCTTGTACGACATTTGCTTTCCCGAAAGGCAACATATAATCTTCACTTGGTTCGTTTACTCTTGCGGCATCGGTACCTTTCACTTTACTCCAATACAAACCTTTATGTTCCAAAATCACCACTGGATTTGGGTCGTAATAAGCGGCTTTTAATAGGCCTTTTAGGTCGGCACCGTTACTCGGATAAGCTATTTTTATACCACGTATATTAGTCAGTACGCTTTCCACAGAGGAAGAATGGTAAGGTCCACCGCTTCCGTAAGCACCAATTGGCACTCGCAAAATCATGCTCACCGGCCATTTTCCGTTAGACAAATAACACGAGCGACTGACTTCGGTAAACAATTGGTTCAATCCCGGCCAAATATAATCTGCAAATTGTACCTCAACAATTGGTTTTAACCCAACTGCCGACATTCCAACAGTTGAACCTACAATATAGGCCTCCTGAATGGGTGTATTAAAAACACGTTCGTCGCCAAATTTTTGTGCCAAGGTTGCTGCTTCTCTAAAAACGCCACCCAATCGTCCACCTACGTCTTGTCCGTAAAGCAAACATTCGGAGTGCTTTTTCATTAATTCTTCAACAGCAAACAAGGCGCAATCTACCATCACCACTTTGTCTTCACGTGGTGGATTTCGTTCGCCTACTTCTTCTGTAATTGGTGTTGGAGCAAAATCGTGTGTGAATAAATCTTCCGGAGAAGGGTCATTTGCAAGTTGTGCTCTATCAAAATCATTTTGAACCAAGGCAGAAACCTCAGACTCAATTTTATTCATTTCTTCTTGTTTAAATCCAGCATCCAACAATTGTTGTATCAAAACCGGATATGGATCTCTAGATTGTGCTTCTTCCAAATCATCGCGATACCATTCCATGCGAACCCCCGAAGTATGGTGGTTCAACAACGGAACTCTAGCGTGAACTAAAAACGGTCTTCTTTCTTCCCTAATAGTTTTCACCACTTTTTGAAGTGCTAAATAACTCTCTGTAAAATTGGCACCATCAATTGAAATTGCTTCTATTCCGTGAAAACCTTTTGCATATTCAAACGCATTTTGAGCACGAGTTTCTGCAGCATTAGCAGATATATCCCAGCCATTATCTTGCACTAAATACAAAATTGGAAGCTGTTTAAGGGCTGCCATTTGAAAGGCTTCGGCAATTTCGCCTTCCGTTACCGAGGCATCGCCTAGGGAGCAAACAACTAGTGATTTCTCATCTCCCTCTTCTTTGGAGAGGGCTGGGGTGAGGTTCTCTTTATACCAAAATCCCATTGCGGCTCCTGTTGCAGGAATGGCTTGCATTCCGGTTGCTGAGGATTGGTGTGGAATTTTTGGTTTATCGGCATCTTTCAAACTTGGATGGCAATAATAAGTACGCCCACCCGAAAATGGATCGTCCTTTTTAGCCATTAATTGCAACATCAAATCATACGGTTGCATCCCAATTCCCAACAGCATAGCATCATCCCGATAATATGGAAACGCATAATCTTGAGGCAACAATTGCATCGCCATGGCAATTTGAATCGCTTCATGTCCGCGCGAAGTAGCATGAACATATTTGGAAACAATCTTGAAATTGTCTTCATACAAAGTCGACATTGCCTTAGCAGTTGCCATTGTAATGAAGGCTTTTTCGAGGATATTTTTGTCTAATGAACTCATTTTTTTATTTTTTGAGCGAATGGCTCGGGCTTTATTTGTAAACCATTTTCCCGCTGCTGGAACTCGCTTTGGCTTTTTAAAAAAAGCCAAGAGCTCAAACAATTCCAGCATCGGGGCTAGATAATTAACTTTTTTGAATTTTTGAAAACTTTCCAAACTAAACCTGACAGGTTAATAAAACCTTAAACCTGACAGGTTTTATTAACCTGTCAGGTTTAGGTTTGAATTATTTCGTCTCCACAACCCAACCAAACTCGTCTTTTATATCTTGAACTTTTATAGCGTTCAAAGTATCATTTACCATAACTGAAACTGGATTGTTCTCTGGAAATTTAATAGCTAAATCGTTGTTTCCAATTTCTTCAATCATAGCAATTCCTACCGCAGTTCCTGTTCCGAAAGCTTCTTCTAAAGTTCCGTTATTGGATGCTTCTTCAATTTCCGAAATGGTTATTGGTCTTTCCGTTACTTCAAAACCTTTGCTTCGAAGCAAATCAATAACACTCATTCTTGTAATTCCTGATAATATAGAACCACTTAAATCGGGGGTAACGAATTTACCTCCAATTTTTATAAAAATATTCATGGTTCCCACTTCTTGAATGTATTCAAAATTATACGGATCCAACCATAATACTTGATCGTATCCATTAGCTTTAGCATATTCTGTTGGTCGAATAGCAGCGGCATAATTCCCAGCTGCTTTAGCTTCTCCGGTTCCACCATTAACTGCACGAACATATTTTTTCTCTGCAAATAATTTAATTTTTCTACTATACATTGGTCCCGCTGGTGATGCCATTACAATAAATTTGTAACTTGTTGCGGCACGCATCCCAATAAAAGGCTCATCAGCATACATAAACGGTCTTAAATACAAGGCGCTTCCTACTTTACTCGGAATCCAGTTTTTTTCTAAGGCTGTAAATTGTTTTAAAGCCTCAACAAACAAATCCTCGGGGAAAAGTGGCATTCCCATTCTATCGGCACTATGATTCAACCTCTTTGCATTCTCATCAGGACGAAATAATAACGCATTCCCGTTTTTACCCAAAGTGGCCTTCATTCCCTCAAAAATGGCTTGTCCGTAATGTAAAGCCATTGCCGCAGGATGGGTAGGAATTAATTCTAGCGGCTCAATTCGTGGATTTTGCCATTGTCCATTTTCATAATCACAAATAAACATGTGATCGGTAAAATTGAAACCCATGGTCACGTTATCTAAATCTATTTCGTTAACTTTTGAATGTTCAACTCTAGTTGTTTTAATGTCAAATATCTTAATCTCATTCATAATTTATAGCGTTGACCTCGTTCCAACTTTCTCAAAAGGAGAAGCAGAAAAGAGGAGTTAAATTTTTCTATTAGTTTCAAATCTTTCTAAATAATCTCCAATTTTTCTTAAAAAAGAGCCTGCTAAATACCCATCTACTACCCTGTGGTCAAAAGATAAAGAAAGATACATCATGCTTCTAATTGCAATTTCATCTCCTTTTTCAGTAGTTATCACTTCTGGACGTTTTTTTATAATTCCGAGTGCTATAATAGCCACTTCGGGTTGGTTAATAATTGGAGTTCCCATCAAACTTCCAAAGGTTCCTACATTAGAAATTGTAAAAGTACTACCTTGAATTTCTTCTGGTTTTAGTTTATTATTTCTAGAAGCATCTGCCAAATAATTAACATCTTTTGCTAAGGCTACTAAATCTTTTTCGTTAGCATTTCTAACAACCGGAACAATTAAATTTCCGTTAGGTAATGAGGTTGCCATTCCGATATTTATGTCATTATGTACGATAATATTTTTGCCATCCACAGAAACATTAATCATTGGAAAATCTACAATTGCTTTTGCTACAGCTTGAACAAAAATTGGGGTAAACGTCAATTTCTCGTTGTATTTTTCTTGAAATTTATCTTTATTTTCATTTCTCCAATTCACTAAATTCGTAACATCCACTTCGATATAAGAAGTTACATGAGGCGATGTTTGTTTGGAATAAACCATGTGATCGGCAATCATTTTGCGCATGCGATCCATTTCTACAATTCGGTCTTTACCGTCAACAAAGTTAATTTTTGGTTTTGGGTAAGAAGATGTTGGTTGGCTGTTGCTTATTGGCTTACTTTGAATAGGAAATTTACGGTTTTTTAAATAATTGAAAACATCGCTTTTTTGCAAACGCCCCTCCGCCCCTGATCCTGGTATAGTTTGTAATTCCTCTATAGAAAGGTTTTCTTTTTGAGCAATTGAAATTATTAAAGGCGAAATAAATGCATCCGGATTAACTTTTAGCTGTCGATTTTCGGTTGCCGGTTTTGGCGAATCAACTGCTATTGATGCGGCTCTTTCTTTTATAGAAACTTCTTGTCTCTCGTCTCTTGCTTCTTGTATTCCTTCAGAATCAATAAATGCCAAAACGGTTCCTACCTCAACAACGGTATCTTTGTGAAAACGAATTTCAGTAATCACTCCGGAAACTGGCGCAGGAACTTCACTATCCACTTTATCGGTAGCAACTTCTAAAATTGTTTCTTCGTCTTCCACATAATCGCCAACGTTTTTCAACCAACTGATTATTGTAGCTTCGGATATACTTTCACCCATTTTGGGCATTTTGAATTCTATTATCATTTTTTTTGAGATGAAAGAGAATAGAAAATAGATTTTTTAATGGTCTATATTCTTTTGTCTATTTTCTATTTTCATTTAATTTAAATTCTTCTAATGTTTTATAAAACGCTTCTTGCGTCGGACGATTTTCAGGGATTTCTCGCAATGGCTCAACTACTTTTAATGTTTCGTAACATTCATTCGGCAATTGTTGGTACAAGGCAGTTCCTTTGGTTTTCCAATCAATCATTTCATCGGAAACGTCTTTTATTATTGTTGCTGGATTTCCAACCACCATTTTACGGTTCGGAATTTGCATTCCGGCTTTGATAAAACTTAAGGCGCCAACAATACATTCATCACCAACAGTTACATCGTCCATAATTACGGCATTCATTCCGATAAGGGAATTTGCTCCAATGTTGGCTCCGTGAATAATCGCTCCGTGACCTATATGTGCTCCGGGTTTTAAAACCATAGTCTTTCCAGGAAACATGTGAATGGTACAATTTTCCTGCACATTGCAACCATCTTCAATAATGATTTCACCCCAATCACCTCTAATAGCCGCGCCTGGACCGACATATACGTTTTTTCCAATAATTACATTACCCGTAACCGCGGCTTGCGGATGGATAAAACTACTTTCGTGTATGACTGGGATGAACCCTTTGAATTCGTAAATCATTATTTTAGATTTTGGTTTTAGGTTTTGGGTTTTAGGTTTTCACTCCTACCTAACACCCCAAACCTAATACCCTATTTAAATTTCTTCAATGTTTCTTTTGTAAAATTAGATAAAACTAATCTTCCACTTATTGCAGCTCTTTCAGCTAATAAATTATCCCAATCTTCAGTACCGCGCCAAAAAACTTTTTTCATTTCGAGCATGGCTTCTGGATTATAAGTGCATAAATGTTGAGCAAATTTCTGAACTTCTTCATCCAATTCTTCTATACTTTCGTAGACGCTTGCAAATAATCCTTTTTCTTTTGCCCAAGATGCTTCGTAAAAAGAATTAGCATCAATTGCAATTTGTGACATTGAAGAAAGTCCCATTTTTCTTTCGATAGCGGGCGACACTACAAAAGGTCCAATTCCGACATTTAATTCTGATAATTTTATGGCTGCAAATTTCGTAGCCATACAATAATCGGTTGCTGCGGCAATTCCTAATCCACCACCAACAGTTTTCCCTTGAATGCGTCCGATTATGAACTTCGGACATTTCCGCATAACGTTAATTACATTAGCAAAGCCTGAGAAAAATATTTTTCCTACTGCGGCATCGTTTATAGAAATTAATTCTTGAAAACTTGCCCCAGCACAAAAAGTTCTGTCTCCGCCACTTTTTAGGATGATGACTTTTACATCAGAAAGGTTTCCTACTTCGGTAATCGTATCCGCTAATTGCGACAAAATAGTTCCCGGCAACGAATTTTGCTCCGGATGGAAAAACTCAATCGTGGCAATGTGGTTTTCTATATTATGTTTTACGTATGCGTCCATTTTATGTTTAAAGTTTTTAAAAAAATAAGATTTAATATTTTTTATTTTTAGCCCTGATAGTAGCGGCATCCTTTTTCTTTTTTCTTTAAAAAGTAAAAGATTAAGCGAATAGCAGGATTAGCTTCTAATCCTAATTTTACAAAATATTGAACTGTTCAAAATGATGGTTCAAATGTTTTCGTTCCAACAAATAGGATTCGTATCTATTTAATTCTCCAAAAACCATGTTCTTCATTATGGCTTCTGGATTTTCTTTGAAAAAGGTTTTATATTGTTCTCTTGCTTCGTGAAATTTAGTTTTTGCTATCTCTAAATCAGCATGAACTAATTCCTCTAATTCGCCTTTTTTCATTGTTGGGAAATTAGTCCCCATTGGAAATTTATCGTAATTATATAACGAATTGTGCACTTTATCCAAAATCTTTTCGGGAGTTGCAATTTCAAAATCTTGAATTTCACCAGCCATTATTTTGTATCCGTGCTCCAAATGTTCTAACAAATGTTGCGGGGTTAAAATTCCCCAATGAGGCTTAGAATTTTCGGTTAATTTATTTAGGCATTCCGCTATTTTTTCATCGGTCATTTCCACAAAAACTTCTTGTTTTTTCTGCACCATAGTCAAAATAGTAGCTACTGCAACCAACTCATCGTTGGTGTCAAAAACCTCAACAAACCATTTAACAATACCGCTCGGATGTTCGGCAGAAGCAACATCTCTATCTACTTTTTGTTTGCATGTTAAACGCACATAAACAGTGTCATTGTGGTAAATTGGGCGTAAGAAACGACATTCTTCTAATCCATAATTTGCTGCCACTGGACCTTTATTTGGATAAACAAATAACCCAGCTGCGGCTGCCAAAATGAAGTAGCCGTGGGCTGTTCTTTTCTTGAAAATACTGCCGTCCAAAGAAGTAATATCAGTATGGGCATAAAAGTGATCCCAAGTTAAATTGGCAAAATTGATAATATCGGTATCGGTAACCGTTCGATTGTGGGTGCGTAATGACATTCCGGGTTGGATATCTTCCCAATGGTATTGAAACGGATGCTGCGTAATTTCTTTGTAAGCTGAATTTGCTTGATAAATTCCAGTGATTTCGGTTAAGGTTGTTGGTGATCCTTGAATAGCGCAGCGTTGCATGTAATGGGTAATTCCGCGAACTCCACCCATCTCTTCTCCACCACCAGCTCTACCAGGACCGCCGTGAACTAATAATGGCAATGGCGAACCGTGTCCAGTGCTTTGTTTCGCATTTTCACGATTTAAAACTAAAATTCTTCCGTGATGGGAAGCGGCATTTACCACATATTCTTTAGCAATAGTATCGGAATTTGTTACAATTGAAGAAACCAAAGAACCTTTACCCATTTGGGCTATCTCAATAGCTTGCTCTAAATTTTTATAAGGCATTATTGTAGAAACTGGTCCGAAGGCCTCCGTTTCATGCACCGCTAAATTAGTAAACGGATTATCCTCACGAAGTAAAATCGGACTCACAAAAGCACCTTTAGAATCGGCACCTATTAGATTCACTTTTTCTAAATCACCGTAAACAATTTTGGATGTTTTAGCCAATTCAGCAACTCTATTTTTTAAAACCTCTACTTGATTTTTACTCACCAATGCTCCCATTCGTACCTCTTTCAATCGTGGATCGCCAAGTGTGACTTTATCTAAAGATTTAGAAAGGGCATTTTGCACGGCATCCATAAGCTTTTCTGGAACGATAATTCTACGAATAGCAGTACATTTCTGACCTGCTTTTACGGTGATTTCACTTCTTGCCTGATTGATAAATAAATCAAATTCGGGTGTTCCAGGTACCGCATCTTCGCCTAAAATGGAAGCATTTAAAGAATCGGCTTCCATAGTAAACGGCACCGACTCTTGGATGATTCTTGGATGGGCTTTCAATATTCTTCCGGTTGTTGCCGAACCTGTAAACGTAATTACATCTTGACTTTCAACGGTGTCCAATATATTTTTGGCAGTGCCTGAGATTAATTGCAAAGCCCCATTTGGCAAAATATTAGATGCTATAATTTCTTTAACCACAGCTTCTGTTAAATAAGCTGTAACGGGTGCTGGTAATACTACGGCTGGCATTCCGGCCATCCAGTTCACTGCACATTTCTCCAACATTCCCCAAATAGGAAAATTAAAGGCGTTGATGTGAATCGCTACTCCTTTTTTGGGAACCAAAATATGATGCGCCATGAACCGACCTCCTTTAGACAAATCAATTGGGTCACCTTCAACGTGATACGGTTGGTTAGGAAATAGCTTCCTTAATGAGGCGTTGGCATATAAATTTCCGAATCCACCCTCAATATCAATCCATGAATCTACACGAGTAGCTCCAGTTTTATAGCTAATTTCGTAGAACGTTTCTTTGCGTTTGGTTAAATACATCGCCAAACTTTTAAGCATATTTCCACGTTCTTGGAAAGTCATTTTACGCAATTTTTCACCACCAATTGTTCTTCCGTAGTGCAAAATAGCAGGAATATCCAATCCTTCCACCGAAGTTTCTGCAATGAATTCGCCAGTCACAGCATCGTAAGACGCTTTTCCTTCGCCTGTTGCAGAAGTCCATTTTCCAAGTACGTAATGTTGTGTTTTATTCATAACGATTAATTTGATTAATGATTAACGATTTATGAAATTCAAAATTCATTAATCTATTCTCTTTCAATAATTACTGCATAACCTTGCCCAACACCAATACACATAGTAATCAAGGCATATCTTTTTTGTGTTAATTGCAATTCTAAAGCGGCTGAATATAAAATTCTTGCGCCTGTTACTCCAAGTGGATGCCCGATTGCAATAGCGCCTCCATTTGGATTTATTCGTGAATCGTTGTCTTGTAATCCTAACTCACGAATGCAAGCAATGCTTTGTGCAGCAAAAGCTTCATTTAATTCGATAATGTCAATTTGATCTAAAGTTAAACCCGCTTTCGCTAATGCTTTTTTGGTTGCTTCTACAGGTCCTATTCCCATTATTCTCGGTTCTACTCCCACTACAGCCGAACTTACTATTCGTGCCAAAGGTTTCAAGTTGTATTTTTGTACCGCCTCTGCAGATGCAATTATAGTTGCTGCCGCTCCATCATTCAATCCAGAAGAATTTCCAGCAGTTACGCTTCCGTCTATTTTGAAAGCAGCACGCAATTTGGATAAACCTAACATAGAAGTAGTTGGTTTAAGAAATTCGTCTTTAGAAAAAATTAGTGCATCGCCTTTTCTTTGCGGAATTTCGACAGAAACAATTTCTTTAGCTAGTCTTCCTGAATCCTGAGCTGCAACTGCTTTTTGTTGGCTATGAAAAGCAAAAGAATCCTGATCTTCTCTTGTAATTTTATATTTTTCAACTAAATTTTCGGCGGTTTCTCCCATGGCATCTGTGCCATACATTGTTTGCATTTTAGGATTCACAAAACGCCATCCAAAACTAGAGTCGTACATTTTAGAATCGGTTCCATAGGCAGAAGAGGGTTTGGAAACAACTAATGGACCACGAGTCATATTCTCTACCCCACCAGCAATAAAAACATGTCCGTCGCCAGCTTTTATAGCTCGATTTGCATGAATAATTGCAGACAAACCGGAGCTACATAACCGGTTCACAGTTTCGCCAGGAACGCTGTAAGGCAGACCTGCTAAAAGCAAAGACATACGAGCCACATTTCTGTTATCGTCACCCGCTTGATTGGCGCACCCAAGAATCACATCATCATAAGCATCTTTTGGAATGCCAGGATTATTTTCTACTACGGTTTTAATTACCAAAGACCCTAAATCATCAGCTCGAACTGGTGCTAACGATCCTTGATAACTTCCAATTGGAGTTCGAACTCCGTCTATAATATATGCTTCCATTTCAATAATTATGAATTATTAGTTATGAATTAATTCTTAACTTGTATATTTTTCTTTGTTGTAATAATTATACTTTTAATTATTTTTAATACTTCTGTTGCTCGTATATAGATTGGATTAAAATCTTTCTCATCAACATATTTTGTTGCATTTAATAATTCAAGCCAATATAATGATTCATCACATTCTTTTTGAGCAATAGCCAATTTGTGAATAAAATCTAGTTTGCTTTGAGCATTTACAGCTTCTCTAACATTAGCTCCAACTGAAGTTATAGATCTTAAAAATTGTTTACTCATAACAAATTCCTTCTTTTCGGTTACTAAATATTTATAAAAATTAACTCCTGAAATAGCTAATTCAAAACTCTTAACTTTTATAATACTTTCACTCATAACTCCTGATTAATAATTCATAATTATTTATTCCCATTCCTTTTGAGTGCGATAGACCACTCCTTTAAAAAGCGCTACCATTTCATCACCCCTTTTTACTTCAATGATATTGAAACCTAGTTTATTGTTTACCTTTTCAATTACTGATTCGGCAACTAAATAATCGCCTTCATTAACTGCTTCAATATGATTTATGGAAGTTTCAATTGAAACAGCAAATTTTCCATGGGTGTTAGCAGCAAATCCGAAAGCAGTATCTGCCAGTGAATAAGTTATGCCTCCATGTGCTTTATTCATACTGTTCAGCATTTCCTTACGAACGGTCAAAGCAACTCTGCAACGTCCGATTTCGCATTCTAAAATTTCTATTCCCAACCATTGACTATAATGGTCTTGACTTAACATTTTATAAGGTATTTTTGTTCCTTCCATATTGATTTATCTGATTGTTGATCAACGATTTTTGATTGCTGAATTTTGTAAATTTCTAAAATAAAACATCGTTAATATTCAATCGTTAATTAAAAAACCTCTCGTTTTCTATTGCCATTCTCCGTAATATCGGACTGCAACGGTATCGGTCTTCGTGGTATTCGTTATAAAGAGCGTCTAGTTTTTCTACACACCAATTTATTCCGAGTTCATCGGCCCAAGCTAATAATCCTTTTGGGTAATTTACTCCTTTAGTCATTGCATTATCGATGTCGTTTGCGGAAGCAATATTCAAAAACAAGGTGTCCGCAGCTTCATTAATCAGCATTACAATAACTCGTTCAAAAATAGCTTTTGCAAGTACATTATCTTCAATAGGTTTTTGCAATTCTTTCGAATAATCATAAAAACCTTTACCCGATTTTCTGCCTAAAAATCCTGCTTCTACCAATCGCTTTTGAGTAAAAGAAGGTTTGAACTTTGGATCAAAATAAAATGCGGTAAAAACGGTTTCGGTTACCGTATAATTTACATCATGTCCTATGAAATCCATTAATTCAAAAGGTCCCATTCGGAAACCTCCAATTGTTTTTAAAGCCCAATCAATTGTAGCAAAATCAGCCATGCCCTCTTCATAAATTCGTATACTTTCGCTATAAAAGGAACGGGCAACGCGGTTTACAATAAATCCCGGAGTATCTTTAGCAACAGCCACAACTTTTTTCCAATCGGAAATAATCTTTACTACTTTTTCTACTACTTCGTTACTGGTTTGGACTGCAGGAATTACTTCTACCAACTGCATTAATGGAGCTGGATTAAAAAAGTGAATTCCAATGACGCGATCCGGAATTTTACAGGAAGCAGCAATGGAAGCTACAGAAAGTGAAGACGTGTTGGATGCTAAAATAGTATTCCTAGAAACTAGTTCTTCCAATTCGGAGAAAACTTTTCGCTTGACTTCGAGATTTTCAACAATTGCTTCAATTACTAAATCGGAATCTGCTAATTCCTTCATGGAACTTACATAAGAAATACTATTTTGAATTCGGATTTTATCAGCTGAATCTATCTTTCCTTTTTCAACTAATTTAGCTAAAGAAACTTCCAAATCATTTTTGCTTTTGGATAAAGCCTCCTGATTTAAATCGAATAATTTTACTTCACAACCAGAAGTTGCAGCAACTTGTGCAATACCACTTCCCATTGTTCCGGAACCTATTACTGAAACATTCATATTAATTACCTTTAAATTTGGGTTTTCTTTTTTCTACAAATGCGGTTACTCCTTCGTTATAATCATTGGAGGAACTAGCCTCAATTTGCAAATCTGATTCAAGCTTTAATTGTTGTTCTAAATTATTATTCATGGATTGATTTAATAATCTTTTTGTCAATCCAATTGCTTTTGTTGGCATTTGAGCTAAATTATTTGCTAAGTTTCTCACCTCTTCATCAAATAATTCTGTTGGAACTATTTTATAAATCATACCCAAAGCTAGTGCTTCTGAAGCTGTAACTTTTTCGCCCAACATCATTAACGCAGAGGCTTTTTGAAATCCAATTAATCTAGGTAAAAAGAAGGTTCCAGCACTATCGGGAACTAATCCAATTTTACTAAAAGCCTGAATAAAACTTGCCTGTTCTGTAGCTACCACAATATCGCAAGCCAAAGCAATATTGGCACCTGCACCTGCAGCCACTCCATTTACTGCTGCAATAATAGGCTTCTCAATGTTTCTAATTTTTTTAATTATTGGATTATAATGTTCTTCTAAAATTTTTCTGAAACCGGGATTAAGTTCTGGATCGGTTACTTCTTTTAAATCTTGTCCGGCACAAAAAGCTTTTCCGTTTCCGGTAATTACAAGAGCACGAACGTTGGCATTGGAATTACAATCGTCTAGTGTCGTTTGCAATTGCAAAGCCATTTCGCGATTGAAACTATTAAAAACTTCAGGTCTGTTGAGTGAAATCCAAGCAACATTATTATCAATTTTAACTTCTATAAAACTACTGCTCATACCTATTTTATTTCAAACATTTAAAATAATCAAATGGTTCTAAGCACTCCTCGCATTGAAAAAATGCTTTGCAAGCTGTGGAACCAAATTGACTTATTAATTTAGTATTTAATGAACCGCATTGCGGACATTTAACTAGTTTTTTATTTCCTAGAAGCGCTTCTTTATCTGCTTCTGCAGATAATGGGGATGCAATTCCATATTTTTCTAATGCTAATCTGCCTTTTGGAGTAATCCAATCAGTTGTCCAAGCTGGCGCAAGTATTAATTCTACTTTGGCTTCGTATCCTTCTTTTTTAAATGCTAATTTTATATCGTCCTCAATAACATCCATTGCAGGGCAACCACTATAAGTAGGAGTGATTTCTATTTCAACTATTCCATTTCTTATCTCGGCTGAGCGCACTACCCCCATTTCCATTATGGACAAAACCGGAATTTCTGGATCGGATACTTTTTCCAAAATTTCGAATAGTTGTTGATCAATATATGGTAGTTGTTGTGTCATACAGATTTATCTGATTGCTTATTGTTTACCAAGTCATGTTTGGAAACGTGCGTTGCATGTATTGTAATTCAGTTAAAATATATCCCATGTGCTCACTATGAATTCCTTGTTTTCCGCCTTTTTGGTAGTATTCAATGGAAGGTGTTTGCAATGCAGCTTCTTCTAAAATACTACCTATTTTCTTATAATAATTTGATTTCAAAAGTGTTGTATCTACTCCTATTCCTTCAGAAACCATTGCTTTATCAAAATCGTTCTGGTGAAATAATTCATCTGTAAAAATCCATAAATCATTAATTGCTTTTTGAACTCTATTATGACTTTCTTCGGTTCCATCGCCTAATCGTCGTATCCAATCAGAAGAAAAACGAGAATGGTACATCACTTCTTTAATGCTTTTTTTGGCTATAGCCGACAATGTTTCGTCGTTACTATTTTGTAATTCTTCCAATAAAGCCAAATGAAAAATATCAAATAGAAATTGTTTAGTTATTGAATATGCGAAATCTTGATTGGGTTGTTCTACCAACAAAACATTTTTATAATCTCTTTCTTTTCTTAAAAATGCGATAGTGTCCTCTGTAGCATCTCCGCCAATTAGTTTAGCAGCGTATTGGTAATAACTTCTTACTTGACCGAATAAATCAAGTGAAATATTCGTCATTGCAATGTCGGTTTCTAGACTTGGACCGTGACCACATAATTCACCGAGTCGTTGACCAAGAATTAGAGAATTGTCTGCAATTCCGTAGATATATTGAATTAAATTGTTCATTAGTTTTGAGTTTTAAGTTTTGAGTTATTAGTATTAGACAGATTGAGAGACCACAAATTAATAACTCATAACTCTTAATTAATTTACATGTGTTTTAATTCGTCTGGAAGTTCATAAAACGTTGGATGACGGTAAGCTTTATCCATTGCTGGTTCGAAAGTTTCTCCGTTATTTTCTGGATTGGAAGCTGTAATTTGAGCAGAGGGTACTACCCAAATGCTTACTCCTTCCATTCTGCGAGTGTATACATCACGAGCATTTTCAAGTGCCATAATCGCATCGCTTGCATGGAGGCTTCCGCAGTGGCGGTGTTCTAATCCGTTTTTACTTCTTATAAATACTTCCCAAAGTGGCCAGTTCTTCATAAATTTGAATTTTAAATTATGAATTATAAATTAGAAAAAAATCGTAATTAATAATTCGTAAGATTATATTGCTTCTTTTATTTCTTTAGTAGCTTGTTTTTCGGCGTAAGCCATTGCAGCATCACGCACCCATTTTCCATTTTCCCAAGCATTTTTTCGAGCTGAAATTCGTTCTTTGTTGCAAGGACCATGGCCTTTTACAACTTGCCAAAATTCGTTCCAATCAAGTTCTCCAAATTCGTAATGCTTGGTTTCTTCGTTGAACTTTAACGTTGTATCTGGAATCGTCAATCCAATCATATGTGCTTGTGGAACGGTTTGATCTACAAATTGTTGACGCAATTCGTCATTGGTTTTGCGCTTTAATTTCCATTTCATAGATTGCTCGGTATGAACCGATGCATCATCTGTTGGCCCTAACATCATCAAAGCTGGAAACCACCATCGGTTTAAAGCATCTTGCGCCATTTCTTTTTGCTCAGGAGTTCCTTCGGCCAGTGTCATCATGATTTGAAAACCTTGGCGTTGGTGGAAACTTTCTTCCTTACAAACACGAACCATAGCACGTGCATAAGGTCCAAAAGAAGTGGTTGTTAATGGAACTTGATTGATAATTGCAGCACCGTCAACAAGCCAACCAATTGCACCCATATCAGCCCATGTAAGTGTTGGATAATTAAAAATACTAGAATATTTTGCTTTTCCAGAATGGAGTTGTTCGTATAATTCTTCTCGAGAAATCCCGAGTGTTTCGCAAGCAGAATATAAATATAAACCATGGCCAGCTTCATCTTGAATTTTGGCTAACAGCGCTACTTTTCTTTTTAAAGAAGGTGCACGTGTTATCCAATTAGCTTCTGGAAGCATTCCTACAATTTCGGAATGGGCATGTTGCGAAATTTGACGAATATGAGTTAGGCGGTACTTTTCAGGCATCCATTCTTTGGGCTCGATTTTTTCGTCGCGTGCTATTCGTGCATCGAATATTGCTTCTAGGTTTTTTACTTCGTGTTCAGACATAATTTTTTCAATTTATTATTGATTTATACTCCAAAATCTACTACAACTTTTTCAGAGGTAGGCACGGCTTGACAGCTTAACACCAATCCTTTTGCCACCTCATTTTCGTCTAATGCGTAATTAATTTTCATTTCTACAGTTCCGGATACAACTTTGCACTTGCAAGTACTACAAACACCACCTTTACATGCGTATGGTAAATCAGCACCAGCGGCCAGTGCACCATCCAGAATATTATCGAAATCATCATCCATAACGAAATGGAATTCTTTTCCTCCATCGATGATTGTGACATCGGTTCCTTCAACTTTTTTCTCTACAATTTTTGCCATTCGCGCCTTATCATCTTCAGTAATTCCTGATGTAAATAGTTCGTAATGGATTTTATCTTTATCTAACCCTGCGGCAATTAATTCGTCTCTAATTAAGAATATCATTTGCTCAGGACCACAGATAAAACATTCATTTGTAGTAGGAATATTTATTATTTTTTCGGTTAAAACCTGTAATTTTTCTTGGGTAAAACGGCCATTAAATAATTCGGACGCACGGTGTTCTTTGGTTAGGAAATGAAAAATTTCTAAACGATTGAAATATTCATTCTTAAGTTGTTCCAATTCTTCTTTAAAGATAATGGATTTAACCGTTCTATTTAAATAAAAAAGCTGAAACGTACTGTTTGGCTCACTTGCCAAATGATTTTTAATGATAGAAAGAATTGGCGTGATTCCACTTCCTGCAGCAAATGCTAGATAGTTTTTTTCTAAACTTGGATTTATTTGGGTGAAAAAAGTGCCATTAGGTGGCATAACTTCTAGAAAATCATCTTTTTTTAATTGGTTATTTACAAAAGTTGAAAATAACCCAGAATCGATTTTTTTAACTGCAACTTGCCATCTATTTTCGGATGGACTAGAACATAGGGAGTAAGAACGTCTTACTTCATTACCATTAATGGTTGCTTTTATTGTAAGATATTGTCCTGAATTGTATGCAAAATCAGATTTTAAATTTTCAGGAATACCAAAAGTGACAACCGAACAATCCCTGGTTTCTTTATAAATATCCGTAACTTGAATGCTATGAAATTTGGACATGAAAATTATATTTAATTAAACTAACAACTGTTAGTTTACAATGCAAATTTACTGAATTTTTTAATATATTACGAAAACGATGTATTTTTTTTCAAGAACATATATTTATACAAGTTAAAGGTCCCGTAAAAATTAAGCAATTCCGTTAAGCAGCACTTTAATCATATTGTCCGTTAATGATTTAGAACTTAATTTGTTAGTTTTGTTGTACCAAATATACAATGTTCGCAATGTGGAAAGTATGGAAAAAATAATTACATCAATATTATAATTTTTTATTTCTCCGTTTTCGATTCCAGTTTTTACAATTATTTTAAAATTATTTTCATAATCTTTTCGCATTTTAATGAAATGATCCAATTTAGTATCTGTTAAATGCATCCAATCGTTATTTAAGCAAGCCAAAGCATCTGGATTTCGTAGGGTTATATCAATATGCAACTGAATAATTCGTTCTAATTTGTCAATCGTTGATGCATCAGAATTTAAAACCTCATCCATGATATTGGTAAACTCTTCGGCAATTTCGATAACAATTAAAACTAAAATTTCTTGCTTTGATTTTATATGATTGTACAAGCTTGCAGCTTTAATATCCATGGCCTGAGCTATATCACGCACGGTAACGGCGCTATATCCTTTCTCTTTGAAAAGTTTAGCAGCTACATTTATTATTTCGGTTTTTCTGTCGGTAATCTTCATGCGATTTCAAATATAAGAATATTTTGGCTTTCGTAACCTTTGTTACAAAATTGCTGAACAAAATGATTTAGTTTTGCCATCGGATTGATTTTTTAGTTGTTTTGAAGAATCAAATTTTGAAGAATACTAATCTTAAAAAAATAAAAATATGGGATTATTAAGCATGTTAGGTTTAGGTGGAAAATCGGAAAGTATTTCCGAATTTATGGCTAAAGGAGCTGTAATTGTTGATGTGAGAACTCCGGGGGAATACCAAGGAGGACATATAAAAGGGTCGAAAAATATTCCGTTGAACGTTATCTCAGACAAAATGGAAGAAATAAAAAATGGGATAAACCTGTTATTGCTTGTTGCGCTAGTGGCATGCGCAGTGCTCAGGCAACTTCAATTTTAAAAAATAATGCCGTGGATGCTATGAATGGTGGCGGATGGAGTAGTTTGCAAAATAAATTGTAAATGATATTAATTTAGAATTTCATAAATGGAAATTGCGCTTCGAGTAGAGCTGCTTTTTCGTTAAGACTTTGAAGAAATTTAATATGGCTTATCGACTGTGGATGAAACGGTCGATGAGCCATTCCTTTTTGGATGCTTTCCACTTCTTGCATAATTGAATTTGCTTCTTCAACAATAGTACTTTCGCAAAAGCGTTCCCAGATGTAATCTATAGCAATTGAGTTGGGATGCAACATATCTTGGGCATAAAACCGATAATCACGAAGTTCATCCATTACAATTTCGTAAGAAGGAAAATAATGGATATTGGATAATTGGTGATTGCTGATTTTTTGAACAGCCGTAATCAAATGTGCTTTGCTTAGTTGGTTTTCAATAAAGCCATCTTTAAGATGTCGTACTGGTGAAATGGTGAAAATTAAATTGCAGTTTGGATTTGCTTTTCGAATTAAATCTATACTATTTCGTATGGATTTCTCTATCTCTTCAACAGATAAAATTTCTTTATCAAATTGATTTTGTGCTACTTTATGGCAATTAGCGACAACTGTTCCTGATGGTTTTAATTTATAAACCCAGGAAGTTCCGTAAGTGATAATTAAATGAGTGGCAGTAGTTAATTGCTGGTTCGTTTCTTTAAGTATTTGATTTAAATTAGACAGAAATTCTTCTTTATTTTCGCTACTCAAATCGGAATGCACCTCATAACAATGCCATAATTCGTTATGAAAAAAAAGATCGCCGTCGGTGAAATAAATTAGATTGATTGCTCTATCGACAATCTTTTCTATAGAAACAGGATTGAATATAATTCCGAAAGGATTTGAGGTAGTTTGAAACTTAAAAAAATCAAATTTTTCGCCTATGTTATCTGCAAAACAAGAGCCAATTGAAACTATTTTAGAAGAATAATCTATTGGAGCATTGGATTTTGCGATTGGAATTTTAGTTGTGAAATCCATATTTTCTAAATAGTATGTTCCGCGTTATACCGAGCTTCGATTCGCTTAATATCCTTGATGGTATTTTTAGCCCATTGCAATCTTTTTTCTAAAATTTCTTTTTCTGATAATTGCCAATTGATATCCGATTTATGTAAACGACTCATTAAATTTTGAATGATAATTGCAGCCGAAACAGATATATTCAAACTCTCAGTAAATCCTGCCATTGGAATTTTTAGAAATCCGTCAGCATTTTGAAGCACTTCTGCAGATAAGCCATCTCTTTCGGTTCCGAAAAAAAGAGCACTTGGTTTTGAAATATCAAAATCATCCAATTCACAATCTTTTTCGTGGGGCGTGGTGGCAATAATTTGATACCCTTTACTTTTCATATCCGAAATACATCCCGAAATACTATCAAACCGATTAACATCTACCCATTTTTGAGCTCCCATAGCAATTTCTTTATCTATAGATTTGGTATACCGTTCTTCAATTACATTTAGTTGTTGGATGCCAAATACTTCGCAACTCCGCATCACCGCACTTGTGTTGTGTAATTGAAAAATATCCTCCATACAAATTGTAAAATGATTGGTTCTTTTTGCCAAAACTTGTTGGAATCGTTCCTTTCTATTTTCAGTAAGGATATTTTCTAAAAAGGCAAGGTATTCTAAATCGACCATTTGGAAATATTAATTGTTAGCAAAAATAGTAAAATTGGAAGGTATTCAATCAAATAAAAAAAGGAAGGTAAAAGATATTAAATGAGGAATCATACAAATTATTTTATTTTATTAAACTTAAAACAGATAAAAAACTGAAATTTGATTACAAAACACTGAACACTATTGCTTACTTTTGCATCTTTAAATAACAACACAACAACATGCAATTAACTGAATTAAACGCTATTTCACCAATTGACGGAAGATATAGAAGCAAAACTGTTTCCCTATCGGCTTTCTTTTCAGAGGAAGCGCTTATTAAATATCGAGTTTTAGTAGAAATCGAATATTTTATTGCGCTTTGCGAAGCCCAATTACCGCAACTTTCTGGCGTTAGCAAATCTGTTTTTGAGGATTTACGTAAAATTTATACCACCTTTTCTACTGAAGATGCTCTTTGGATAAAAGAAACCGAAAAAACTACGAACCACGATGTGAAAGCGGTAGAATATTTTATCAAAAGTAAATTTGAAGCCTTAGGATTAGAACAATTTAAGGAATTCATCCACTTCGGATTGACTTCCCAAGACATCAATAACACGGCCATTCCATTATCTACCAAAGAGGCTTTTGAAAAAGTATATTTACCTGGATTGATTTCGGTAATTGCTAAGTTAAAAGAATTATCCATCGAATGGGCAGCAATTCCGATGCTTGCTAGAACCCATGGGCAACCTGCCTCTCCTACCCGATTAGGAAAAGAAATTTTAGTTTTTGTAGAACGATTAGAAGAGCAAATGCGTTTGTTATTCAATATTCCGTTTGCAGCTAAATTTGGCGGTGCTACCGGAAATTACAATGCCCACCACGTAGCATACCCAAATACCGATTGGAAGAAATTTGGAACTGACTTTGTTGAATCTACTTTAGGTTTACACCACTCTTTTCCGACTACTCAAATAGAACACTACGATCATTTTGCTGCTTTTTTCGATGCTTTAAAGCGAATCAATACCATAATAATGGATTTGGATCGCGATATTTGGACGTATGTTTCTATGGATTATTTCAAACAAAAAATCAAAGCAGGCGAAATTGGGTCTTCGGCCATGCCACATAAAGTGAACCCTATTGATTTTGAAAATAGCGAAGGGAATCTTGGAATTGCCAATGCTGTTTTTGAGCACCTTTCGGCAAAATTACCGCTTTCTAGATTGCAGCGTGATTTAACAGACAGCACCGTTTTAAGAAATATTGGCGTACCTATGGGACATACCTTAATTGCATTTGAATCGACTTTAAAAGGGTTGAACAAATTATTATTGAACGAGCCCAAATTTCACGAAGATTTAGAAAAAAACTGGGCTGTAGTAGCTGAGGCAATTCAAACCATATTAAGAAGAGAAGGCTACCCAAATCCTTACGAAGCTTTGAAAGGTTTAACAAGAACCAACGAAGCCATTGATAAAAATGCCATTCATAATTTCATTCAAACCCTAGACGTTTCGGATGCAATTAAAACGGAATTAATGCAAATTACCCCAAGTAATTTTGTAGGAATTTAGAACATAAATAAAACCATACAAAAGCCCAATAGAAGCCATTCTATTGGGCTTTTGGTTTTAATAACTTCTCAAATACTTATTAGCATTAAAAATAGTTACTGTATATAAAATTTTATTGTATATTTAATATAGATAGCACTAAAATAGCGATAATCCACCCAAATATAGGCGTATATGCGATACTTTGTAGCGCGTATATACTAGTTATGGCACATTATAAAACGACAGATAAACACTGAATAAATTATGGACCCATTATCAATAATAGCAATTGGAGCAGCAGTTGGTGGAGCCGCTGGAAAGTTTGTAGAAAAAGCTTGGGACTCAGGAGAAAAATGGATTCAAACATTTTTCAAAGACCACAAAGAAGTTGCTCAACAAAAAGCAACAGAAAACACGTTGGACTTTTTGAATGAATTAGCACAAAAAGTTAAACAACTTGAAGAATCAAAACAGATTTCTCAAGAAAAAATTAATTCAGCACAAGACCACCCTGACTTTTCTGCCCTTTTGCAAAAAGCACTACTTACATCGGCACAAACAGACAATAAGGACAAACACATTATATTAGCTAGGCTAGTTTCTGAAAGATTAAAAACAGAACCAGAATCTATACTTGCTTTAGGCTCAAAAATGGCGTGTGATGCAATATCATACGCAACTGTAAATCAATTAATGATTTTGGGATTGGCGGTTAACTTTTATGGTGTGCGACCAAATCCTTATCCACCGTTAGGTGTGAACGAAACAAATTTCCAAGATTGGTTAGACAACTGGTTAATCATAAGACTTAAGCCGTATCAAAATATTACTTTTAGACCCATTGATATTACACATTTAGAGTCATTGTCTTGTTTGAAAGTAAACACATTTATTGGACGTGGCTTAAATGATATGTTCAAAAAAGACAAACTTTCATACGACTTTGAAAAAATGAAAGACGTAGCTTTAAAAACATCAATGAAAAAAGTTTGGGATGAAGGTTTGCAGAAAATAGACCTCACGACTGTTGGACAAATTATTGGAGTATCAGTATCTGACCTCTTGACTAACACGACAACAACATTTGACGGATGGGAATAATAACGTGCCATAACAGCACCTACCCAAAAGTGGCGGTTCAGTGCTCCGCAGACACATTTGTTGTTAATCAAACATTGGTTCTCCGCATCAACATTTGTGGTAAAAATCGCCACCTTCGGGTAGCTGCAAAACGTTAACTGTAATTTTTCATCAGAGAAAAATCAATTTTCTCTTTAATAATTACCAAATTTTGGTAACTTTGTTGAAAATAAGAAAATTATGGGACGAAATACATCTGTTTCTCTTGGGGACTATTTTGAAAACTTTGTCGACAACAGAGTTTCAGAAGGAAGATTTAAAAACGCTAGCGAAGTCATTCGTGCTGGATTAAGATTGTTGGAAGAGGAAGAAAGCAAAATTATTGCTCTTAAAATAGCTATCCATGAAGGGATTGAAAGTGGAATCGCAAATGACTTTGATCCAAAAAAACATCTTGAATCGTTAAAAGCCAAAAAGAGAAATGGCTAAATACAAATTAACAAACAAAGCAGTAGAAGATTTATCAAAGATTTGGGATTATACCTACGAAGTTTGGTCTGAAAGTCAAGCTGACAAATATTATTTTGAACTTCTTGAAGATTGTCAAGTATTGGCTGAAAATAAAAACTTAGGAAAAAATTATACAGAGATTAATAATGATATTTTTGGTTTTAAATCTGGGCAACACATAATATTCTTCAGAATATTTAGCGAAAACGAAATTGAAATTACTAGATTTTTGCACTCTAGAATGGATTTAAAAAACAGAATTAAAGAATAAAATTACAACATCAGCGGTTTGCAGAAATGGCGAGTTTATTACTAAATTAAACATTTAGTTTTCGATTAAAGTTAAGTGCTAAGGTAAAAGTAAATACCTCCTTAATACGCCACTTCTTGAAACAGCCAGACGTTAAAATCTATTTAATTCTATCTCGAATAATTTGGTGCTTCTTTAGTAATGGTCACATTATGTGGGTGACTTTCGCCAATTCCGCTGGCAGTAATTCTTACAAAACGACCTGTTTCTTGAAGAGTCGGAACGTCTTTAGCTCCGCAATATCCCATTCCGGCACGAAGACCGCCTACAAATTGTTGCATGCTTTCGTTTAATTCGCCTTTGTAAGGAACGCGCCCTACAATTCCTTCGGGAACTAATTTTTTAATATCATCTTCCACATCTTGAAAATAACGATCTTTCGATCCATCTTCCATTGCTTCAATAGAGCCCATTCCGCGGTAGGACTTGAATTTTCTTCCTTCAAAAATAATAGTTTCTCCAGGAGATTCTTTAGTTCCTGCTAATAAAGATCCTAACATTACACAATCGGCTCCAGCGGCAATAGCTTTAGGTATATCTCCTGTGTAACGAATTCCACCATCTGCAATTACAGGAACACCTGTGCCTTTTAATGCCGCAGCAACTTCTAATACTGCAGAAAATTGAGGAAAACCAACTCCAGCAACTACTCTAGTAGTACAAATAGATCCGGGGCCAATTCCAACTTTTACGGCATCGGCACCATTAGCAACTAAATACAATGCAGCTTCGGGAGTAGCAATATTTCCTACTACTACATCCAAATTAGGAAATTTTTCTTTTACTTGTTTTAAAACTGTCACTACTCCCTGCGTATGCCCGTGAGCAGTATCTATAATTACGGCATCTACGCCAGCATTAACTAAAGCAGTTGCTCTTTCAAGGACGTCGGCTGTTACTCCTAGAGCAGCAGCAACACGTAAACGACCAAACTTATCTTTATTTGCAATAGGTTTTTGTGTTAGTTTAGTAATATCTCTAAACGTAATTAACCCAACTAATTTATAATCTGCATCCACAACAGGAAGCTTTTCAATTTTATTTTGTTGCAAAATCCCTTCTGCTTCTTGTAACGTAGTTCCTACCGCAGCAGTTACTAAATTTTTAGAAGTCATTACTTCAAGTATGGATCGGGAATTAATTTTTTCAAATCTCAAATCACGGTTAGTAGCAATACCTTTTAGGGTTCCGTTTTCGTCCACCACAGGAATTCCACCAATACCAAATTCTTTCATGGCTTGCTTGGCATCGCCAACAGTTGCGTTTAAAGGCAATGTAACAGGATCGATAATCATTCCGGCTTCGGCACGTTTTACTTTTTTAACTTTTGCAGCTTGCTGCTCAATAGTCATGTTTTTATGTAAAACACCTATTCCACCTTCTTGCGCCATAGCAATTGCCATAGAACTTTCGGTAACGGTATCCATCGCTGCAGAAACTATAGGAACGTTTAACGTAATGTTTCTAGAAAACTTGGATTGGATGCTAACTTCGCGCGGTAAAACTTCGGAATAATTTGGAATAAGCAATACATCATCGTAAGTAAGACCTTCGCCAATGATTTTAGAGTTGTGTGCTTTCATTGCAATTTGTAGTTGTAGTTAAATTGCGAGCAAATATAGTAAAAAGTTGGAAATTAGAGGTTAATTGCAGTAAGTTTTTTTCTTAATCTGAATTATATAGTTAATTTAGGGTTTAAGTAAATAGGATTTAAAAATGAATTATTTTTTTTGACACGAATTACACGAATTTGCACAAATTAATGTGGATTGAAATTACACGAATTAATGAATGCAGAATATCTCTAACTGAACACTGAGAACTGCTAAACTAGCCCAGATAGAAATGGAAAGCTTTGCGTAGGGAAAAGCTATTTTTTCTTGGCTTAAAACTGCGACCATAGGAGCACGTTTTTAGGCTTAGAAAAAAAGATTTTAACTAGCAAACTTGTAATGTATAGCTGGATTGGCTTCTAATGAAACTCTCCAAACAATCGGGAGGCGACGTTGTAAGCGCTTTCAAAACTCATTGGGCTTGTGTTGGTATCGGCCTTGTGTTGGGTGAAATAAGACAACATTTTTTCGGTTGGCATGTTGCCGGTTAAGTCGTCTTTTGCCATCGGACAGCCTCCAAAACCTTGAATAGCGCCATCATAACGAAGGCAACCTGCTTGGTAAGCGGCATCGATTTTTTCAAACCATTTATCGGGAGTAGTATGTAAATGAGCGCCAAATTCGATGTTTGGGTATTTTGTAATTAAATTGGAGAACAAATAACTAATTACCTCTGGCGTAGAACTTCCGATAGTGTCGGAAAGTGATAAAATTTTCACTCCCATATTGGCTAATTTCTCTGTCCACTCTCCTACTACATCTACGTTCCACGGGTCGCCATAAGGATTGCCAAAGCCCATAGAAATATACGTAACGACTTCTTTATTGGTCTTGTCGGCAATATTCAAAATCTCTTGTAAGGTGATTAAACTTTCGGCAATTGTTTTGTGAGTATTTCGCATTTGGAAATTCTCGGAAATCGAAAAAGGAAATCCTAAATACTGAATTTCTTTATGAACTGAAGCCATTTCAGCACCTTGTGTGTTGGCTATAATTGCCAATAATTTACTGGTAGTTTGGGATAAATCTATTCGCGCAAGTACCTGAGCAGTGTCCACCATTTGGGGAATTGCTTTGGGCGAAACGAAACTTCCAAAATCAATAGTGTCAAAACCTACACGAAGCAAGGATTGAATATAATCCACTTTTCGTTCGGTGGGAATGAAAGGTTTTATGCCTTGCATGGCATCACGTGGACATTCTATAATTTTGATTTTGTTCATTGAAGTCAAAGATAGAAAAGTTTAAACTTTAAAAGTTTATTGTTTTAACTTTTTCAATATTTCTTTATTGATGTCTCTAACTAACTTTGGTCCTTCATAAATAAATCCGGTGTACAATTGAATTAAACTGGCACCAGCATTTAATTTATCAATTGCATCTTGTGCAGAATGGATTCCGCCAACTCCAATAATAGGAAACGATTTATTACTTTTATCTGATAAAAAACGAATGACTTCAGTAGAACGATTGGTTAATGGTTTACCTGATAGTCCGCCAGCTTCATCTTTATTTTCTGAATGTAAACCTTCCCTTGACAACGTGGTATTAGTAGCAATTACACCAGCAATTTTAGTTTCGTTTACTATGTCTATAATGTCTAAAAGTTGGGGATCAGTTAAATCGGGAGCGATTTTTAAAAGAATTGGTTTTTGCTTCTGCTTAGCTAAATTTTTATTTTGAAGTGTTTGCAAAAGTTCCGTTAAGGGTTTTCTATCTTGAAGTTCACGAAGGTTTGGAGTATTAGGTGAGCTTACATTTACCACAAAATAATCGACATAATCAAAAAGTGCTTCAAAGCAAATTTCATAATCTTGGGTGGCATTTTCATTTGGCGTAAGCTTATTTTTTCCAATGTTTCCACCTATTAGAACGTTTTTATTTTTCTTTAAACGAGTGACTGCTTCTTGAACTCCCCCGTTATTAAATCCCATTCTGTTAATGATTGCCGAATCTTCTTTTAAACGAAACAAACGCTTTTTGGGATTTCCGTCTTGGCCTACAGGAGTTAATGTTCCGATTTCAATAAATCCGAAACCAAAATCAGAAAGTTCGCTGTACAACTTGGCATCTTTATCAAAACCTGCAGCAAGTCCGACGGGATTTTTGAATTTTAATCCGAAAACTTCCGTTTCCAATCGTTTATCATTTACTAAATATAATCCTCTGAAAAGGGATGAAAAACCGGGAATTTTTGATGAAAATCGAATTAAAGAAAAGGTGAAATAATGTACTTCTTCAGGGTCAAAAAGAAAAAGAAACTTACGGATTAGTAATTTGTACATAGCGTTTTAGTTGTGTGCTACAAAAATAGAAAATTGTTTGGAGTTGGATGTGGAATGTTAGAATAAAATAGAAATCAATTTGTAAATTTGTGCCTTAATTTCAAATTCAAATGAACATACGTCTTTTGGCAATAGGTAAAACCGACAATAAATCACTGCAAACTTTGATTGATGATTATACAAAACGCCTTTCGTTTTATATTAAATTTGATTTGGAGGTAATTCCAGATATTAAAAACGGGAAGAATTTATCGGAAGCACAGCAAAAAGAAAAAGAAGGCGAATTGATTTTAGCAAAATTAACACCTACAGATCAGTTGATTTTATTGGACGAAAACGGAAGTGCTTTTTCAAGCGTGGCATTTTCAGAATATTTGCAAAAGAAAATGAATGCCGGAATTAAAACGCTAGTTTTTGTAATTGGTGGCCCTTACGGATTTAGTGAAGAAGTTTATAAAAAAGCACAAGGAAAAATCTCGCTTTCGGCAATGACTTTTTCGCATCAAATGGTTCGACTTTTTGTTATTGAACAGTTGTACCGTGGGTTTACAATATTAAAGAATGAACCTTATCACCATCAGTAGGGATTCTTGGGTTCAGGGTTTAGGGTCTTAGGTTTAGGGTTTAAGATTAAGGGTTTTGGATTAAAACAATTTCTTTTATTATAAAAAAATAATACTAAATAGCATTTAATTTTAACTCTTTAATTGATTGAATAACTGTATGCATTCCACCGCTTCTTTTACATCGTGAACGCGTAAAATTTTAGCTCCTTTTAGTAAAGAAATTGTGTTTAATGAAGTAGTTCCGTTTAAAGCAAATTCCGCTGTGGTTTCTAAAGTTTTATATACCATTGATTTTCTAGAAAGTCCAGCTAAAATAGGTAATTCCGTCATTTGAAACAATTCTAATTTTTTTAGAACTTCAAAATTTTGTTCCAATGTTTTTGCAAATCCAAAACCAGGATCTAAAATTAAATCGTTAATTCCTAAACTTCTAGCTTGAGCAATTTTTTGAGAAAAATAAAACAAAATTTCTTTTCCAATATTTTCATATTGCGCTAAAGACTGCATGGTTTGTGGTGTTCCTTTCATGTGCATCATAATGTAAGGAACTTGTAATTTGGCAACGGTTTCCATCATTTTAGCATCTAAATTTCCAGCAGAAATATCGTTAATAATGGCAGCTCCATTTTCAATAGATTCTTTAGCAACATTACTTCGAAAAGTGTCCACAGAAATAATTATTTCTGGAAATTCTTTAACAACATTCTGAATTACCGGAATTAACCGATTTAACTCTTCTTCCTCCGAAACAAATTCGGCATTTGGTTTGCTAGAATATCCACCAATGTCTATAAATGTAGCTCCTTCTTGAAGCATTTTTTCTACCTGAGTTAAAATCGCTTTTTCATTGGCATGTTTACCTCCATCAAAAAAAGAATTGGGAGTTATATTAAGGATTCCCATAACTTTTGGAGAATCTAAATCGATAAGTTTACCGTTACAATTTATAGTCATTTATTTTAGTGTTCAGTGCTAAGTATTCAGTATTTAAAAGAATTAATCCCTTATTTCAAAATATTTGTGATTTATTTTCATCTTAATTCTATATTATTTACATTTGACGCTAGACATTATGTACATTTTCACAAAGCAAAAAGAATTTCATACAAAGATACCATTAATGAAGAATACTTCACAAGAATACGATAAAGTTATTGGCATTTGCCGAGATTTATTTGAAAAAAAAATGACTGATTACGGAAGTGCTTGGCGCATTTTACGACTGCCATCTTTAACAGATCAAATTTACATCAAAGCGCAACGCATAAGAAGTTTGCAACAAAATGCCGTTAGAAAAGTAGATGAAGATGAAACTGGAGAATTTATTGGTATTATAAATTATTGCATTATGGCTCTTATTCAATTGGAAATGGGTGTTGTAGAACAGCCAGATTTAGGAGTACATGAAGCTGTGAAAAATTACGATATGAAAATTGCGATTACCAAGCAACTGATGGAAGATAAAAATCATGATTATGGTGAAGCTTGGCGCGAAATGCGAGTTAGTTCCTTAACGGATTTGATCCTACAAAAACTACTTCGCGTAAAGCAAATAGAAGATAATCAAGGGATAACTATAGTTTCAGAAGGTATTGATGCTAATTATCAAGACATGATCAACTATTCTGTGTTTGCATTGATTTTGATGAAATTTGGACAATAACAATTCGTTAACAATATACTAATTAAAGCATTTCTATCTTTGTAAAAACCTACAATATGGTAACTAAAAAAAACTATACCGCTTGGAGCCTCCGGATTATTGTCTCGGCATTGTTCATTCTTTCAGCATTGGCAAAACTTTCTAAGGGACATTTATTAGATTCTCCTTATTTTGCTATTTCAACATTTGAAGTAAAACAACTTTATACGATTGGATTTTCTGAAGGTTTTGCGCCTTATTTTTCACGAACCCTTATCGGAATTGAATTGGCTTTAGGATTATTGCTATTGCAAAATAATTGGCTACGTAAATTTTTAGTTCCAGTTACTATAACAATGTTAGCAGTATTCATAGGGCATTTAACCTATGTTACTTATTTAAGCGGCGGTAACTCTGGAAACTGTGGTTGCTTTGGTGAATTGTTGCCGATGACACCTATTGAGGCAATCATTAAAAATATTGTAGCGGTTGGAATGCTCGTTTATTTATATAAATTACTACCAAAAACAGCTAACGATGGAAACTTCTGGATTTTAACAACGGTTCTTTTTGCAACTATTTTAGGGATTTACATGTTGGCACCTATTCAGCCACCAGCAACGAATTTTACAGTTTCTCCAATGATGGAAACGCCACAAGACACAATATCGGAGGCAGTTGTTCCAGTAGATACTATAAAAAAAGATACTCCAATTACTGACGTTAAAAAAGACACCATTAAGAAGGTAGAAGTTGAAAATGTAAGTGAACCGAAGAAAATAAAATCAGGGAATGCTAAGTTTTTTCCTAGTATTGACAAAGGCAAAAAAATATTATGTTATTTCGTTCCAGGTTGTGATCATTGTCGCACTGCTGCAAAAGAATTAACTGAAATGAGAAAAAAAGATGCTTCTCTGCCTCCACTTTCTGTTATTTTCATGAACGAAGAAGCCGAATTAATTCCCGATTTCTTTAAAGAAGCAGGTGCAACTTATCCCTATACAATTATAGAAGTTATTCCGTTTTGGAATATTTTAGGAAAAGGTAAAGACACTCCAGGAGTGAAATACCTTTGGAATGGAAACGAAATTAAATACTATTGGGGAATAAAGGAGGGTAAATTTAATGGTTCCGATTTAAATGTGTACCTTCATAAATCATTTATAGATTTAAACAAATAAATGCTAAATACATTTAAAATAGTTGTCAATAGAAAAGCCATTGCAATTTACAATATTGTAATTAGTGTTTTATTTATTAAGATTGGAATCTACCTAATACTGATTAAAAGCAATTTAAAAATATTCGATTTACCATTATATCCAACAATAGGAATTTTGGCTAGTGTAGTAAATTTAGTACTATTATTAAAATGGATTGGCCGTTTTTACAATCCCATAAAAAATTAAATCATTAAACTTTAAAAAAACATGAAAAAAATAGTATTATTAATAGTTATAACTATGGCTTGCATCTCTTGCAGCAATGCACAAAAAAATGAATTTTCTAAAGTTGCGTTAAAAGGAAAATTAACTAATACCGACAACAAAGAAATTACTTTCAAAGAGGTTTTAAAAAAGTACAAAGGCAAAACCTTAGTTATTGAAGTTTGGGCTTCTTGGTGCGGGGATTGTGTTGGAGCAATGCCTAAAGTAAAAGAACTGCAAGCAAATAACGAAGAGGTCGCTTACGTGTTTATTTCTTTGGACAAAACGTTTGACAAATGGAAAGCAGGAATTGAAAAACACCAGATCACAGGCGATCACTATTGGGTGAATGATGTTGATGGAATGAAAGGTGCATTCGGAAAATCTATTGATTTAGATTGGATTCCGAGGTATATGGTAATTAATAAAAATGGTGCAATTGAAATTTATCGAGCCATCGAAACTGATTTTGACAAAATAAATACTACTCTAAAAACATTATAAAATGAGAACAAAGATTGTTGCTGGCAACTGGAAGATGAATAAAAATGCCGAAGAAACGGAAGATTTATTGAACGAATTAATTGATAAATTACCGTTGGATAAAGAAGTTCAAATCGTGGTCGCTCCAACATTTATAAACTTAGCCTCTGCAGTAGACCATTTAGAATATACCAATATTAGTGTTGCTGCTCAAAATATGCACCAAGCAGAAAGCGGAGCATATACTGGAGAAATATCTGCAGATATGCTGAAAAGTGTAGGTGTAAATACAGTAATTCTTGGACATTCTGAACGTCGTGCAATTTTTCATGAGTCAGATGCGATGATTGCAAACAAAGTAGACACTGCTTTAAAAAATGACATGACTGTTATTTTTTGCTTTGGAGAAGAGTTGAAAGACCGTCAAAATAACCAACATTTTAATGTGGTTGAAAACCAATTGCGCGATGGTTTATTTCATTTAGAAAAAGATGCTTGGCAAGACATCATACTTGCTTACGAACCAGTCTGGGCAATAGGCACAGGTGAAACAGCTAGCCCCGAACAAGCACAACAAATGCATGCATTCATAAGAGAAACTGTGCGACATACTTATGGAAGTGCTATTGCGGAAGATGTTTCCATCCTTTATGGTGGAAGTGTAAAACCAGACAATGCCAAAGAGATATTTGGAAAACCAGATGTGGACGGTGGATTAATTGGTGGTGCAGCATTGAAAGCCGATGATTTTGTTGCTATTGTAAACGCAATATAATAAAAAAACTATTCCTGATGGAAAACAAAATCATATACATTAATTTTTTTGATGCTATTGACCCAGTCAAAGTATCCAAGTTTATTCAATTTACTTCGGATGCTATCCAAAAACATAATCCTACAGAACTTTATTTTTTTATTTCTTCCAATGGTGGCGATGTAGACTCGGGATTTGTATTGTATAATTATCTAATTTCACTTCAAGGTAAAATAGCCGTTACTATGCACAATACGGGTACAATAGATTCTATTGCCAATGTAATTTTTGCTAGTGGTCAAAACCGATATGCCGCACCAAATGCAGCTTTTCTATTCCATGGTGTTTCTATGAATTTTGGCGGACCACAAACTAGAACTGCAATTAAAGAAGCACTTAGCAGACTGGAAGGTATGGAAAATCGAATTGCACAAACAATGAGTACGCACTCTAAACTAACCGAAAAAGAATTAACCAACCTTTTTCTACAAGGGGAAGGTAAAGATGTGAATTTTGCCTTGAGCAAAGAAATAATTCAAGAAATAAGAGTTCCTTCGGTTCCACAGGGAGCAATACATATTGCAATCCCGATTGGGTAATAGAAAAAAATAAAACTCTATAATTTATTAAAACAACAAAAGTTAAGCACGAATTTGCACAAATTTTTCTATTTGAAAAAATAATCAATAGGTCTTCCCAACCTTTTCCCTATGTTGCTTACAAATGCAAATCTATTCATTACTTATGCACTTCTTTTAAAAAAAGGTTCCTATGAAACTTCTCTATTCCTATATAATTAAACACAAAGTTTTACTATTTTTTGCCCTACTTATGGCAGCAATTAATATTTGTTTCAGTTTATCTGATTCCATTATTACAGGAAAATTAATGCAGCATTGTGGTGTTGAAATTGGAAGTTTTAAAGGGGATAAAATTGCATTTATCAAAGTCTTAAGTTTTTGGTTAGGACTTTCGCTTGGTGCAGCAATGATTTCGAGAATTACTAAAAACTTTCAAGATTATTTTACCAATATTGTTATTCAGCGTACTGGTGCTCAAATGTATACTGACGGGATAAAAAAATCGCTAGACTTACCATTTGAAGATTTTGAAGACCAACGTAGTGGCGAAACATTAAGCAAATTAACCAAAGTGCGTTCTGATTCTGAAAAGCTGATTACCTTTTCAATTTCATTGATTTTTCAAACCGTAATTGGATTCATTTTTGTAATAATATATGTCTCCCGAATTGATTCCAGAATTTCGTTAATTTTTCTAATTACAGCACCAATAATTGCCTTAGTAAGTTCTTATTTGGGTAAAAAAATAAAAGTAGTTTCTAGAAAAATTGTCAATCAAACTAATTCTTTGGCAGGTTCAACAACGGAAAGTTTAAGAAACATTGAACTGGTTAAAAGTTTAGGTTTAACGTATCAAGAAGAGAAACGTTTGAATTTGAATACTTTCAAAATTCTACAACTTGAATTAGAAAAAATTCGATTTATTAGAAGTCTAAGTTTTATCCAAGGAACAACGGTTCATTTTTTAAGAACTTCTGTGGTTTTTACTTTGTATTATTTCTTATTTGGTGGTAAAATTATTGTTGGAGATTTACTAACAATGGTGTTTTTTACTTTTTATATATTTGGCCCTTTACAAGAATTAGGCAATTTTATTATTGCACTTAATGAGACAAAAGTTTCCATGGAAAACTTCAAAATTCTATTGAGTGCTCCTAAAGAATTCCGTCCTAAAAATCCAGAACACGTTGGCGCTATTCATTCCTTACTATTTTCAAATGTGAGTTTTCAACATAAAACTGCAAATTATAAAGCGGTTGAAAGTATAAATTTTGAAATCAAACAAGGAGAAACCGTTGCATTTGTAGGGCCATCAGGTGCTGGGAAAACAACTTTAGTAAAATTATTGGTTGGATTGTATCCACCTGAACAAGGAAAGGTTCTTTATAATGGAATTGATTCGACAAAAATTGATTTATTGGAATTAAGAAAACAATTGGGATTTGTAACCCAAGACGCACAACTTTTTTCAGGAACGATTAGAGAAAATTTATTGTTTGTTAAATCAACCGCAACGGACGAAGAACTTAATGAAGTACTAAAAAAAGCTAGTTGTGAAAGTTTACTAAAACGTGCCGAAGACGGATTGAACTCGACTATTGGCGAAGGCGGAATGAAAATTTCAGGTGGAGAAAAACAACGTTTATCTATAGCGCGTGCTATATTGCGAAATCCGAATTTGTTGATTTTTGACGAAGCTACATCGGCATTAGATTCAATAACTGAAGAGGAAATTAATGCCACCATCCGAAATATTTCCGACAGTAATCGAATTACGGTTCTAATTGCCCATCGATTATCTACCATTATGCATGCCGACAAAATATTTGTATTGGAACAAGGAAAAATTATCGAGCAAGGAAAACACTACGATTTGTTGCTAGAAAAAGGCTTGTATTATGCCATGTGGAGACAGCAAATTGGGGAACGAAAATAATTTTTAATTATTCGGATAATCCCGAAATACTAATATCGGTAAGAAATAATTTGATTTCCTCTTCCGATGGTGGATTTGGAATAACATAGGTTACTGCCTCTTCATAGGAAATTCCATTAAAATAACCCAATTGCGCAATGAATTGTTTCTCAATGAATTCGTCTTTGAAAATCATTTTTGCTTTATTAGAAATTTCTTGAAATGAAAAATGATATTTTAAATAAAATACAAGTCTACATAGTCTTTCCATTTTGCTCGTCTGCCTAAAGCAAAGGCTTTCATTGCGGCAAGAGTTAGCAAATCAGGCATTTTTATAAATTTTTCCAATTCTGAATTTACAGGAAAATTATAGGGAAAAGAAAAAAAAGTGATTTTAACACCAATCGAAAGCATATTAATTTGATTATAATCTGAAAAGGAAACTTTATAATCAATATTTTTAAGTTTTGAAAAAACAACTTTCTTACGAATATCTTTTTCTTTAAACAAGTCAAAATCTATAGACTCTCTATGACCAATATGCAAAGCAATAGCAGTATACCGACAACCAAATAATACTCTCTTTTAAATTGAGAAATTATTGGAAGTAATTCCTTTTGCTCTGGGCTTAATATTTCAAGATGCATATTTATCGCTAATTCGCCCCATTAAACTTAACATTTCCGGAAGATAGTTCCCAACTTTTCTATCGGTTACATCTTCATAAACTCGCTTTAACTCTTGGAAACCAATGATTTTTATGAGGTCTTTTACATCTTGCCAAGTACCATAATTAAAAACAAACTCCACTAACACCTCATTACTGATGTTGGGAATTGCCTCTTTCTTGATGTACCAAAAAAGATGGGAATTTTTAGTTATGAATTGGTCTCTTGTCATTTTATTGGTTTTGAAAAACTATGCAAAATATACACTTTGAGATGTTTAGCGAGTATAAATATACGGAATTTACTTCACAAAATCAACTGCTTTAGACAATGCTTCTTGAATTCCAGCAACATTTTTCCCTTTTCCAGACGCGAAAAATGGTTGTCCACCACCATTACCTTCAATGTATTTTCCTAATTCTTTAATGACTGCATTTGCATTTAAACTTTTAGCAGTAACCAATTCTTTGGCAATATAGCAATGGATGTTTGGTGTGTTATCTTCTATTGAAGCCAAAACCACAAACGAATTTGGCTGGGAACTTCCTATTGCTTGAGCTAAATCTTTAGTAGCACTCATATTCAAATCGACTTGTTTTGCTAAAAAGTTAATTCCATTTATTTCTTGAAAATCGGCAGACAAAACATTTTTCAATCCATCTATCTTTTCTTTCAATAATTGCTCTAGTTGCTTTTTCAATTTTGCATTATCCTCTTGCAAAGAAACTAACGCTTTAATGGTGTCTTGAGGATTTTTTAAAGTGGTAGCAATTTCTGCTAAAATGTTTTCTTGATTGGTATAGAAATTCTTCACAGCAGCACCTGTAATGGCTTCAATTCGTCTAATTCCTGCTGCAACAGCACCCTCAGAAACTATTTTGAAATGCCAAATTTCAGCAGTGTTTTTTACATGAATTCCACCACAAAGTTCCATGCTTTCTCCAAACTTAATTGCACGAACACTATCACCATATTTTTCTCCAAATAAAGCCATCGCACCTTCGTCTAATGCTTGCTGAATCGGGATACTTCTTCGTTCTATTAAAGGCAATTGCTCTTCAATTCTTGCATTTACGAAATCTTGTACTTGCTTAATTTCTTCGTCGGTAACTTTTGCAAAATGCGAAAAGTCGAAACGTAATCGCTCTGGATTTACTAAGGAACCTTTTTGTTCTACATGCGTACCTAAAATGGAGCGCAAAGCTTGGTGCATCAAGTGGGTAGCCGAGTGGTTTTTAGAAGTCGACGTTCTTAAATCGGTGTTTACTTTGGCTTCAAAACTAGTTGAAACATTCTCTGGAAGTTGTTTTGCAAAATGCAGAATTAAGTTATTTTCTTTTTTGGTGTCGATAATTTCAATGGTTTCGTTAGCAGAAACTAAGATTCCTTTATCGCCTACTTGCCCCCCACCTTCTGGATAGAAAGGCGTGTTATCTAAAACTATTTGGTATAAAACTCCGTCCTTTTTAGAATCTACTTTTCGGATGCGAGTAATTTTTACTTCTTTTTCGGTTTGGTCGTAACCAACAAAAGTTTCTACATTTCCAGGAATTAAAACCGACCAATCTTCGGTTGATACTTCAGATGCAGCACGAGATCGATTCTTTTGTTCTTGCATAGCAGCTGTAAATCCGGCTTCGTCTAGTTCGAATCCTTTTTCTCTTAAGATTAGCGCGGTTAAATCAATTGGAAAACCAAAAGTATCGTACAATTCGAAGGCTTTTTCTCCTTGGATTATTTTTCCGTTAGATTCCGAAATCACTTTGTCTAGCAATTGTAATCCTTGTTCTAAAGTTCTTAAGAATGATGCTTCTTCTTCACGAATTACATTAGTAACCAATTGTTGTTGTGCTTTAATTTCTGGGAAGAATTCACCCATTTGATTTGCCAAAACTTCCACTAATTTATTAATAAATGGTTCTTTGGTATCTAAAAAGGTAAATCCGTAACGGATGGCACGACGTAAAATTCTACGAATTACATAACCCGCACCAGTATTGGACGGTAATTGACCATCGGCAATAGCAAATGCTACAGCTCGAACGTGATCTACAACCACACGAATGGCAATATTGGTTTTGTTTTGTTCCTCGGATATATTGTTAATTTCGTTTGGAGTATATCTTAATCCTGTAATTTGTTCTACTTTTTCAATAAGTGGTGTAAAAACATCTGTGTCGTAATTGGATGTTTTGTTTTGTAAAGCCATACACAAACGCTCAAATCCCATTCCGGTATCTACGTGTTGTGCAGGAAGTTTTTCTAGTGAACCATCGGCTTTACGGTTGAATTCCATGAACACATTGTTCCAGATTTCAACAACTTGTGGGTGGTCGTTATTAACTAAACTTTTTCCTGAAACTAGTGCTTTTTCTTTGGCGGTACGTAAATCAACATGGATTTCAGAACATGGTCCACACGGACCTTGATCGCCCATTTCCCAGAAATTGTCTTTTTTGTTTCCTAAGATGATTCGATCTTCGTCTATAAGCTCTTTCCAAATATCCCAAGCTTCTTGATCAAAAGGAACATTTTCTTCGGGGCTTCCTTCAAAAACAGAAACGTATAGATTTTCTTTTTGAATTTTATATACTTCGGTTAATAATTCCCATGCCCAATTGATGGCTTCTTTCTTAAAATAATCTCCAAAAGACCAATTCCCTAGCATTTCGAACATGGTGTGGTGGTAAGTATCAAAACCCACATCTTCTAAATCGTTGTGTTTTCCGGAAACGCGAAGGCATTTTTGGGTGTCGGCTATTCGCTTGCTTTTAGGAATTCCGTTTCCTAAAAAATATTCTTTGAATTGCGCCATTCCAGAGTTGTTAAACATTAGGGTTGGATCGTCTTTTAAAACTATTGGTGCTGATGGAACTATTAAATGTCCTTTGGTTTCAAAGAATTGAAGAAATTGCTTGCGGATGTCTTTTGATTTCATATGTTATTTTGCCCTAAAGGCGCTAAGTCACAAAGTTATTATTTTATTTTTACAATAGTTGTTTTCAATTTTAATTTTATACAATTAGAGTGCTTTTTAGCCCCGATTGAACCGATATCTCTCGTGGAGGAACGGAACGAGAATAAAGGTGAAAGCGGGAATTGCTTTTATTAAAATGCCGAATGTTTGGCTCCTAAAAAACAAAAAATAGATTTAGAAGAAAACATTTCTTAAATTTGTTCTTGGAACTATTGTTTTTCTTAAAACGATTACAAAAATAGAATAATTTAAGAAATGTCGAAGAAAGTTAAGTATTATTACGATCCTGAAAGTTTGGCTTACCGAATAATTAGCCCTCAAAAGCGAAAAAAATACGGTTATCCAGCACTTTTTTTATTGGCATCGGCGTTATTTGGTTTTTTATGTTTCGTTATTTTGATGAGTACATCTTACTTTGAAACGCCGAAGGTGAAGATGCAAGCGCGAGAAATTGAAAATTTAAAGCTTAACTATGCTATTTTAAATAAAAAAATAGCTGCTATAGATCAAGTTGCATCGGATTTAGAGGACCGAGATAACAATTTATATCGTGTTTATTTTAATGCGGATACTATTTCAAAGGAAAAACGCAGAGGTATAATTAATAAAAAAAGATACCAAGAATTGGAAGGATTTGACAATTCGGAATTGGTGATAAATACATCTGGAAAAGTAGATAAAATTGCAAATGCATTGGTGATACAATCGAAATCGTTGGATGAAATTTTGAAATTAGCAAAGGCAAAAGAGAAATTACTGGGTTCAATACCTGCAATTCAGCCTGTTAAAAATGAAGATTTGAAAAGAATGGCTTCTGGTTTTGGGTATCGAAGTGATCCCTTTACTAAGGCCAGAAAAATGCATCAAGGGATGGACTTTACGGCCGTAACTGGTACTCCAATTTATGCTACAGGAGATGGAATTATTGAAAATGCGGACGATTCGAAATCGGGGTATGGAAATCATATTGAGATTAATCATGGCTTTGGGTATTTGACTTTGTACGGACATTTAAGCAAATACAATGTTCGTGCAGGACAATCTGTGAAGCGGGGAGATGTAATTGGATATGTGGGCAGTACCGGAAGAAGCCAAGGGCCACATTGTCATTATGAAGTTCATAAAGATGGAAAAGTAGTGAACCCTTTAAATTTTTATTACGGAAACATTTCGGCAGCAGAATATGTTGCTATTTCAAAAATTGCAAATCAAGAAAATCAGTCATTGGATTAGGATACAGGGTTTAGGGTTTAGGGTTTAGTGTTTAGTGTTTAGTGTTTAGTGTTTAGTGTTTAGTGTTTAGTGTTTAGTGTTTAGTGTTTAAAATTAATTTATTATTAAATAAAAAATAAAAATGCAGATAGAATTATCAAAAGACAAATTATATTTTAGCATTGGTGAAGTTGCAGATGCTTTTGGAGTTAACGCATCGCTTATTCGCTTTTGGGATAAGGAATTTGATATTCTGAAACCAAAAAAAAATGCTAAAGGAAATCGAATGTTCACTCAAGAAGATGTGAAAAATTTACAATTGATTTATCATTTAGTAAAAGAACGCGGCTTTACTTTGGATGGAGCGAAAATCCATTTGAAAGAAGGTCAGAAAAAAACTTTAGATAAATTTGAAATCATTTCAAAGTTGGAAGGAATTAAGGCCGAACTGACAAATATTAAAAATCAACTTTAGGAATGATTTTTGTATAAGATTTACAAATAATAAATAAACTTTAAAAAAATTAAAAATGGATTTTAAAAAAATTTTACCTTGGATTATTGGAATAGGAGCGATTTTAGTAATTGCTTTTTGGGTTATGGGTGTTAAAAATAGCGGGTTGAGATTCAGCCAGGCAACAGAAAAAGAATGGGGAAATGTTCAAACTTCCTACCAGAGAAGAAATGACCTTATCGGAAATTTGGTAAATACTGTTAAGGGTGCTGCTGATTTTGAAAAAAGTACTTTAACTGCGGTTATTGAAGCAAGAGCAAAAGCAACTTCAATTACCATTGATCCTACAAACGTATCTGCAGAGCAATTAGCACAATTTAATCAAGCGCAAAGTGGCGTAAGTAGTTCTTTATCCAGATTATTAGTTTCGGTAGAGAAATACCCGGAGTTAAAATCGAATGAGAATTTCTTAAAACTACAAGACGAATTGGCTAGTACTGAGAATCAAATTTTAACTGCGAGAACAAGATTTAATGAAAGTGTTCAAAATTATAATGGCTATGTTTTAGCAATGCCACAAAGTTGGTTTTTAGGAAACTACAAGGAAAAATCTTACTTCCAATCGGTTGCTGGCGCTGATAAACCTGTAGAAGTTAAATTTTAACATGTCTGAAGTAAAATCATTTTTATCCAAAGAAGAAGAGCTAGAAGTAGTAGAAGCCATTCGTTTGGCAGAACAAAATACATCTGGAGAGATTCGAGTACATATAGAAAAAGAAACTTCCATTGCTCCTATAGATCGAGCTGTGGAAGTTTTCCATTTGCTAAAAATGGAAAATACTCAAGAACGCAATGGCGTATTAATTTATGTAGCTACCTTAAGTAAGCAATTTGCAATTTGTGGAGATCAAGGAATTCATGACAAAGTAACCGATGCATTTTGGGATAGCACTAAAGATATTATGTTGCAGAATTTTAAAAATGGCAACAATAAGCAAGCTTTAGTAGAAGGTATTAGTAAAGCAGGAGAACAATTAAAGAGCTATTTTCCTTACCAAAAGGAAGATGTCAATGAACTTTCTAACGAAATATCTAAAGGAGAACTATGAAGATTTTAAATAAATTTCAGAAAAGTCTTTGGATACTGGCAATTTGTTTCACTTCTCAAATTGGATTTTCGCAGTTTACCATTCCGGAAAAACCAGATTTTCAAACTTCGGTTTATGATTTCGCCAAATTATTAAGCGATTCTGAAAAACAGCAATTAGAAGAAAAACTAGTTCGTTATTCCGATTCTACGAGTACACAAATAGTGGTTGTAACCATTGAAAGTCTTAAAAATGAAGATATTGATGTGCTTTCAACTAATTGGGCACAAAAATGGGGAATTGGTCAAGCTAAGGAAGATAATGGCGTAATGATATTGGTTGCCAAAGACGACCGAAAAGTAAGTATACGTCCGGGATATGGATTGGAAGATCGATTGGTAGCAGGAATTTGTGGTGAAATAATTCGGAATGTAATTGTTCCCGAATTTAAAGCTGGAAGTTATTTTAATGGTCTTGATAAAGGGGCTGACTCTATTATTGAAGTAGTTAAAGGAAAATACAAAGGCACTAGGAAGCACAACAATAAAAACGGAAGTTTACCATTAGTAATTTTCTTAGTTCTTTTTGTAGTTGTAATGATTATAATTTCTAGAAACAAGGGGAATGGACCAGGCTCCGGACTTGGTAGAGGGCCGAATTTAATAGACATCCTTATTTTAAGCAGTTTGGGAAGTAGTGGCGGCGGAAGTTTTGGTAGCGGTGGTTTTGGAGGTTCTTCTGGTGGTGGTGGCGGCTTCGGTGGCGGTTTTGGTGGCGGAGGATTTTCTGGAGGTGGCGCTAGTGGAGGCTGGTAAAATTCTTAATTACTTTGAAAATAAAAACACATAAAAAAACTCGTTTAGAAATTTCTAAACGAGTTTTTTGGTTTTTTCATAAACACAAATAAAATATAATCCAATTATTAAACCTCACCCCCGGCCCCTCTCTAAAGGAGAGGGGTGACGATAAATTTATTACTCTCTTTTTACCAATTAAATCTGCCACTTGATTTTTTCTCTTTTCCTGCAAATTTTTCTAATTTATAAGTTAAAGAAAACATTACATATCGTTTTAAAACTGTATTTTCTTCATCCCTAATAGTGGTAGGTGTTATGGTTCTAATAGCGCTCAGATTTTGATTTAATAAATCGTACACTTTTATCTTAGCCAATAACTTCTTTTCAAAGAAACCATAAGATAAACTGGTATTCCATAAAAAGAAATCTTTTTTGAAGCCGTCTGCAATATTAGAATTATAAGTATAGCCAAAATCGTTTCCGAAAATCCAATTTTTGGTATAGTAGTTGGTTACTTGTAAATTGAATTTATGCGTAAAATTAGAAGCTGAACCTATCACATAATTAGTATAATTAGTGGTGTTATAAGAATAATTATAGGAAGGATTTATGGTTAATAATTCGCCATAATCGTATGTGAAATTTATTCTTGGAGAAAAACTATAGGTTTTTGCTAGGTACATTTCACCATCGGTGTATCCTTTAGAAAGTCCGAAATTGTTATTCAGCCGTAATTCAAATCGGTATTTATTAGCATCTTTTTTTATGGTTTTATTCCAATATACTGTAAACCATGAGTTGTAAGTTCCAGAAACATTAGCATAAGTAGTGGTTCTTTTTCTATTCTCATCATAGGTAACCGAAGAAACTATTTTATTATCATAAAAATTTCCTCCCATATACGTACCATATCCAGATTTAATAGCGTAATCATAATCTCTAAAAGAAAAGTAAACTCCATGATATTTATCCAAATCCAAATTAGGATTACCAATATAAGTATTCAATGGATTAGCTAAATCTTCAATAGGAAGTAGTTGACGAGCAGTTGGAAGATCATAGGAATAATTATAATTTATCCATAAATTTTTAGTTTTGGTAAATCTATAATTTCCGTAAGCACTAATATAAGGTAGGATAAATTGTTTATTAAGAGTAGAATTTACATTTAAATAAGTAGCGTCGTTATTGAAATTAATAATATTGGTACCTAAATTTGCATTTAAATTGTATTTATTTCTGCTAAAAATTATTCCTGTATTTGGTGTAAATGTTTTTTCGATAGAATTAAAAGCATTCGTTAATAATTCATTTTCATTAGAATACGATTGATTCGCAGGATCATAATCAAAGGAATTTCTACTGTCTATATTTTTGTTAAATTTATATTCCAAACCAACTTTTATTTGTAGTGAATCGGTAATGGGCTGAGTAAACTCAAACTCCGTTCGGTAATTTGCATTTAAAGTTTTCGATTTATTAAACTGATTTCTATTATCCTGAGTTACGGTTCCTTGATAAAAAGTTGTATTAGACTGAAGGTAATCGTTTTCAGTAGTTGTTCCGTTTTCGTTTTCAAAAACCAAACTCAAATATTTATTTTTCTTTTTGAACGATTTTGTAAAGGATAAGGTATTATTAAACGTATTGGTGTCGTTCTCATTATTAGTATTTGAGGTACTCGAATTTAGCATTGCATTAGTAGCATCAAAAGAAGATTGGACTGCTATATTTCTATTTTTAGAATTGGATTTGGTAAAATTAGGCTCAATCACGATAGAAGTTAACGAATCTAATTTATATTCAAATACGGAACTTACATTGTGCGTATATCGGTCTTCATTGGAGCTAGAATTGGAGTTTGTTGTATAATTTCCAGAAGGTAAGAAGTTAATTTGACTGGTTTTATTATCGTTTTTGGTATTTGCATCCGAATAGAAATAACTCAAAGACGATTCGCTATTTTTTGTCCATTCATCCGAATAATTAATTCCAACTAAGTTAGATTGTGTAATGCCACTTCCGTTGCCGTAACGCCTACCATTTATACTAAAAGAACCATCGTTATAAGTGTTCATACTTCTTGATCTTCCACCTCCCATATTGTCAAAAACCTCGTCCATTGAAAATCCAATAGAATTGATGTTGTTGGAAGAAGCAAGAACGCTAATTTTTCTTTTGTTTTTAAAATAGTTTATGAGAGCACTGCTTTCATATCGCCCACCGGAACCTTTACCAACAATTGCTTTTCCGAAAATACCTTTGTTTTTTTCTTCATCTATAGTTAGGTTAATACTCGCTGAATTAGAACTTGCTGCAGCGCCTGTTTTTTCTTCTTTTTTGGTTTTTGTATCCGTAATTTGCACTTTATTTACTATATCTGAAGGGAGATTTTGCAGAGCAACTTTACCATCTTTATCAAAAAATGGTTTACCATTAACTAATATTTGGTTAACTTCTTTTCCGTTTACCGTAATTTTTCCATCGGCATCAATTTCAACACCGGGTAATTGTTTTAATAATGTTTCTACATTGGCATCTGGACGGACTTTAAAAGAGGAAACATTAAATTCTAAGGTATCTTTTTTAATTCGAATTGGAGGTGCTTGACCTTTAACGACTACCTCGTTTAATGATTTCATAGCATCTTTTAATTCTATGTTTCCAAAATCTTTATCTGCCTCAATACTTTTCAACGGCAATTTAAAATCTTGATAAGATATAAACGAAACTTTTAGAAATACAGGTTGGTTTATTTTTTTTATTTTGAATTCAAATTTTCCATTTTTATCAGTAATTGTATAATCTACCACAGTAGAATCTTTGATATTAGAAAGATAAACCGTAGCCGATTGAATTGCAGTTTTGGAGGTCTCTACTACTACTTTACCTTTTATGGAAACTACATTTTGAGAATAAGATAAGGAGCAAATAAAAATTACTAAAAGACAGGTATAAACTTTTGACATAAATGTTTTTTGATTTTATAAAAACGCTACAGCTCTTATATTATTGTTTATTGATAGGCTTCCCAATGCACTTTAACATTTACATTATAAAAAAACTCGTTTAGAATTTCTAAACGAGTTTTTTTTTAAAATTAAAACCTATATAATTAATAAATAATTTTCTTAGTAACAATTCTTCCATCTTCTGAAGTTACTTTTACAAGAACTACTTGTTGTGAAGAAATAAAATTTGTTACTTCAAATTGAGACGAATTAATATCTTTTTGTTGAAAAAGTTCTCGGCCTCTAATATCAAAAATTTCAATCGATTTAATAATTGTATTATTGGCACTTATCATTATATTTTGATTGTTTTTATAAACAATAACCGATTCTTCAGATAGCATATTAGAATTCGTGTTCAAAGCAGAATTAGTATATTTCAAGATAAAACGATCTTCAAAAGTTCCTGAATCTGAAACAAAACTATAGTTGCTAGTTTTTAAGTTCTGAGTAATGTTTAATAATTTATCTTCCAAATAAATATCTTGATCTGTAAAAAAGCCGTCAAAATCATCTAAACTAATAGTAAAAGTACCGGCATTATCAGTATGAAATCCTACAGACACTTTATCAGAATCTTGAAACGGCATCGGTCTGCCTTGAATGGAAAGAGGTGTGATTCCTGACAAGGTATATAAGCAAACTGGAGTTTTAGCAAACAACGCGCCATCATAACCTCTATCTAACCCCAAAGTTGCTGCCGAAGAATACCCCAATAGTAATTGTTTGTAACCCCCTTGAGCATCGCTAACTCCAATCCAAATTCTATTTTTTTCTTCTAGAATTGTGTTATTTGTGATAGAGTTATTTTTAAAAAACTGATCATTATTGTTGGATACACGCATTGAATTTAAAAAAGTAGCTGTCCCGCCTGTATTTATTCCTTTAATAAAAAAGGATGCCCCTGATGCTATTTTGCCATTTGGAATATTTGTATTAAAACCATTTGATGGTGCTGAAATAGTTCCTGTCCCACCCAAATAATTATAAACGGCATAATCATTAGAGTTGTATTGAAGATTAGTAACAGGAGTGTTGTGCGTCCATAAATAAATAGTTCCTTCAACAGTTATTGAGTTTGATGTATTCGATAAAAATAAGTCGGCATTAATTGCACTTGGGTAAGGATTCCCAATAAGATTATATTTGCTAGAAGTAATCGGGGTAGAAATAGTTCCATTGTTAGGAACACCAATAAAGCTGCCTGTAAATGTTTGTCTTAATGTTAAGCTATACGTTTGTGGCCCTCTAATTATGTATCCTTTTCCTGGAGTCATTGTACTATTTTTATTAATATTTGCCCAATTATCTAAAGTGGTATCATAATAAAAGTATTTATCATCCAATGTAAGTGGGGACAGATTAAATAAAGTTTGGGGACTTACTGGAGTTGACCAATAATTATAATCATATCTATTTATTGGCTTTGTGATTCTATTGTAGGTAATATTACCGATATTTCCACCATTATAAACACCCAATCCATTAGAAACATCATTAGGTTGTAGCAAACTTGAACCGTCCATGAAAGTTAAAGTCCCATAATTTTTAACCACATCTATAACTTTAAGAGTGAAGCCAGAATTTACAATTAATGTTGCGCCTGTATTAATTGTTAAATTATTTGAAAAAGCATTTGCATTAATGATAGGACTATTAGGTGTTCCTGATGAGATAGCAACACAATCTCCAATTGTTGGAATACCAATTGGAGTCCAGTTGGAATCTGTAGACCAATCTGAAGATGTTACACCAGTCCAAAACTTTCCAATGCTTATTGTAAAAGGCATTGAAGAACCATAACATCCTGTATTTGTTAGCGTTAAATTTCCTGTGTAAATTCCACTTGCTACGCCTGCTGGAACATTAAATACAATTGGATTTGTTAATGGACTTGTAAGGGGAACATTAATAAATCCTGAATCTAAAGCGGGTTGATTCCAAATTATTTTATATTTATCTGGAGAACCAATTGGATTACTATAACTTAAGGTTGTTGTTTGAGCTGTACTACTAATGCATAATGAAGTAGCTGCAGCATCTAAGTTAACAGTTGGTTGTTGATTTATTGTAACTGTAAATGGAGCACCCGAACTTTCGCAACCATTATTTTGAACTGTAACAAATCCAGTATACACCCCCCCCATAGTTCCACCTGGAACGGTAATGTTAATTGGGCTTGATACTAAAGGAACGTTAGTAACAGGGGTAAAAATATTTACTGGAGTTGTATTCCAGGTGATGCTATAAGTATCTGGATTTCCAGTTGTGGCAGTATATATTAAAGGCCGTATTATTTGAGAGGAACTTCCACAAATTGATTGTACTGATGGAGCAGTCGTTATTGATAATTTAGGCTTTATTATAATTGTAAAATTAAATGGTATACTTTCACAACCATTTATATTTGTAATTATTAGACTGCCCGTATAGGTTCCTCCTGGCGTACTTGCAGGAATAGAAATTGAAATTGTTGAAGGTGTTAATGGATCTCCATCAACAGGTACAAATCCGAGTGATGCATCATTTGAAGTTGTACTATAAGCAATAATATCATAATTTGGAACTGCACTATTTATTGAACTACTAACGGCACTGTAAGGTAATTGCAATGTTTGACTATTGTCACTATAACAAAGTGTTGTAAGAGCAGAAGAAGCAGAAAAAGATATTGTTGGCCTAGGATCTACTGAAATTGTTACTGGTGGGCTTGAAGAAGAACAACCATTACCAAAAGTTGATGTCAATATATAGCTCGTTTGTACAGTTGGACTTGCATCTGGATTCAAAATATTGGTTGCACTCAATCCAGTCGAAGGAGACCAACTAAGAATAGGATTGGTATATCCTGTAATAACTATATCATCTACTCCAATATCTGAAGAGCCAATTCCATCACTTGTTCCAGTAAATTTAATTCTTACTCCGTTAAAACCAATTCCTACAAAACTGTTTAAATTTATCGTTATTTGAGTCCATGAACCATAATAAGCATAAGTAGATCCCAATTGAGAATAGGTACCCCCATTATTATTTGCATAAACCATTAAGTTGTCGGTACCTGTTGAATTATATATCCAAAAAGTTAGTGTAGAAGCCGTATAAGTTGTCAAATCCATTGCTGGAGAAATCATATCACCACCTACACCACTTCCTATCAAGAAAGAGTAAAAATAACTGCAATATCCTGTATGACCTGCACCCACCCATGTGTTTCCTGCTGACGCAGCCTCAAAGGAAGTTCGGAAATCTCCTGGACTTCTCCCACCGTTTAATGTTCTTGTCCAAGTTGACGGCCAAGTACCTGTATTAAAATCTTGACTTAAAACTGTAGTTGGGAATCCCAATGCAGACCCTCCTATAGCAATGGAAGTTCCTGAACAAATTGTGCTAGAAATTCCTGCATTAGGAATACTTGGAATTGGGTTTACAGTAAATAGTGTAGAACTTGTTCCAGTAGCTTGTGCATTGGAAACTGTAATAAATCCAGTAGTTGCTAAAGCTGGTAAAGTTACTGTTATAGACGTACTTGAATTTACCGTAAATGGAACTGCATCAACTCCATTAAATTTAACTGAAGTAGCATTAGTAAAATTACTTCCTGTAATGATTACAGTTGGAGTTGCACCAACGCAAGCGCTTGTAGGAGTAAAACTAATTATCTTAGGAACTGTAACACATATAATTGTTGCATCCCATCCAGCATAAGTAACCGAAGTATCTGTAGTATATTTAAAAGTCAAAGATCCATCGGCGGCAGTTGAAATTAAAGTTCCTGGAGAATTTGTTCCATAAAAAGAACCTGCAGGACAGGTTGTAGCATTAAATCCCGCTGGCAAACCTGAAGAAAATAGTGGGGCAGCAATAGTATTTCCATTATAAATTGATAGTCCGTCCCAACTATTTTCAGTTCTAAAAGAATTAAATATAACTTTCAATTTTGAGTTTGGGGTTGAAGGATAAAAAGTATAGGTGTAAGTTTCATTGTTGACATAATTGATCAATGGTCCAGCACTATCATAAAATCTTACATTACAAGAAGTGAAATTGCCATTCGCCATGTTAACGACATCTTGAGGAATTGTAATGAAATTTCCAGTGCCTACCCATGGATTTGGTGTCCCACAATTGGAACGTACCCAAAAGTAATAGTTTGCATTTACCGTTAAACCCGACAATGTAACTGAATTAGCGCCTGTAACTGTTCCGGAAGGAGTAGTTGAAGGTGTTGGTGGAGTTGGCGAAGTACTGTAATAGTAATTATAGACACTATTTGGAGTTAAAGCAGGATCTGTCCACGTAATTATTGCACTTGTCCCTGTAACACTTGCAGTTGTCAATGCCGATGGCGTACTTGGAGCACAAGGTGGAACAGGAACTACTACAAGGGTATAATCTTCCATTTCAGCAAGATTTGTCAAAGTACAAGGAGTATTAGCTCCTACCCAACTTGTGGAAACACGCATTCGGTAATTACCGGGTGTTTGTCCGTTAGGAATTGCAAATGCTCCAGTGAATGGTCCTCCTAGATAAGTTGTTGTAGCTAAAATAGTTTCCCCAACATCAGCGAAGTCTCCATCTTGATTCCAATCAATCCAAATATAATAGAAAAAAGTTTGATCGGTTGAATCTGTTCTTCGACTAGTAATAGAATAATTAATTAAAGATGATGGATATTGTGAACACGATTGGGTGGTGTAATTTGCATAACCACCTGCTGTAAATCCCGTAATATTATTTGTAATGTTTGTAATCCCAGCATTTGTTGAAAAACTATTTACAAAAGAAGTAACACTTGTCGGTGTATTTGGAATACAATAAGTTACGCTAACCGTTGTTTGAGAAATTGTACTTGAGTAGGAACTACCGCAAGAATTGTTATTAGTACTAACTCTGTAATAATAAGTTGTACCTGCACTCAAGCCTGTAATAGGATAAGTTACAACATTACCAACAGCCAAGTTATTGTATCCAGTGACAAACGATGAAAAGGCACTGTTTGTGGAAACATCAAGAAAAAATGCAGTGACTCCAGCTATTGCATTCCAGTTAGCAGAAAAAGAGGAAGTTGTTGGAAGTGTTGCAGCTGTTGCAGAAGGAAAAGCTGATGTAGCAGTTACAATTACAGCCCCAGAAACAGTAGATGTTACAGAACAGCCCAAAGTACTCGTAATTACACAGAAGTAATATAATGTTCCTAAGTTTGTGGTAATCGGAGTAAAGTTAGAACTATTTGTTCCTACTGCTAAAATACTTCCTGTTGTTGTAGAGGCTGCTGTATTACTATACCATTGGTAGGTACTGACTGTTCCTCCAGATGCAGATGCACTTAAAACCGTTGCATTTGTAGCGTTTTGACATAAACTTTGAACCGTATTAGACGGGGAAGAGGATAAAACAAATGTACAACTTGTGGTTATAAAATTTATTGAGGAAGACCAAGGACTATAACTATCTGGCAAACTTCCGCATTTTGATCTAACCCAAACATAATAAGTCAATCCCGCAGTTAAACCTGTCATATCATAAGAATTCGTTGCAATATTGAAAACAGTAGGTGCGGTTGTTCCTGTAGGAGGAATACTACTTGTACTGTAATAAACATCATAATTAGCAGCACTTGTAGCAGTCCATGCTAAAGAAGCACTTGAAACACCAACAAGCGTTGGTATTAAGCCTGTTGGAGTTGGACAACGAACACAATCTACCTTAATATTAAAACCAGCTGCGTTAGTTGCCGCATCTGAGGTAAATTTTATAGTTATTGAACCATCTGCTGAAATTGTAGAAATATAAGTTGTTACTACTGGAATAGCAGTAAGTGTGTGCGTTAAAAGATTAGTAGCTGCAGTAAGGCTTGAACCATTATCATCCCAAACCTCAATCTTGTCTGAAGCAGCACCAGTATAGGTAATAAACTGAATCCTTACCCTATCCCCAGCAGTATAACCAGCACCTGTTGGTTTAAAAGTAACTTGATTAGTTTGATTTAAATTATATTGATCTGTACCTCCATTATCATAAAAATTATAAATAGCATTTGAATCAACATTAATAATCCCTCCTGAGCAATTTGCTATAGAAGTTCCATTTCCTGTTTGTACAGCCGCTATAACTGTGTTTTCTGGATAACCACTACTCAGCGTTCCGTCACTTTTATAGGTATCCCATGAAAAATCATCAAAAATCAAGTTCCCCGGTGAAGTAACTCGATTTGTTGTATCTGTAATTCTAAATTGAACATTTGGGTTCGTGTTTGATGGTAACGTTACAGAAACCAATTGATAGGTATTGTTAATTACGGGAATTATAGCACCAGGTATAGTATTAATATTTACTGTATTTATTGCATTAACAAAACCATCTGTAGAATATTCAACCAACAATGAAAATGATCCAGTAATTGCTGTAGTTTTAACATAAAATGAAAACGTTTTAGGACAACTAATATTTGGTGTTTTCACCCAAGTATTTTGTTTAGTACTTAACATAAAAAAAGCTCCTGACCTTGCTGTGCTCCCAGAATTAGTAAATACTGGGCTTGAAAATAATGTAGTAACAAACGAAGTAGTGAAACCTGTTGGAGGCGTAGTTCCTGCAGCAGTAACACTCTCAAAACGCGCGTAAGGCCCAATACACTGTGCGTTTGTATTGGTTTTACTAAATAAAGTAAATAGCAAAACAAGAAAAAGACTTGTTTTAATAGAAATGTTAAGTTTATTTTTAAACCCTGTATATAGTATTTGACTCATAATGGTATAATTTGAGGGGTACAAATTACAATTTTTTTTTATTATAATAAAAAAAAATGATTTTGACTTCTTATTACCAATTATATTCTTAATTATTTACAAAAAATAAAGAAAAGGTTACTATTTTTAACATAAATATAATTTATAATTAAAAATTTAAAAATTATTTAAGATTTTTCTATAAAAAAACCTCCTCAATTTCTTGAAAAGGTTTAGGTGTAATAAAAAATCAATTCAGTTTAAACTATAATTATAAACTCACAACATGAAATTAATACTTGAATAAAGGTATTATTCTAAACTCAAAGTTATTTGACCATCCCCATCTAATTCGGTTTGAATATCTTCTGGATAAGAACCATCGTCTCCCGAAACTTCTATTTCTTCAGGGGTTTCTTCTATCGGCTCTTCAAAAGGCAAAGATTCTAGTAAATTGACTTGTTTTAATTTATCGGCAGTCAATTGATTTCCCAAAGCCTTAATTCCTTTTACAGCAATAAATTGCTCTAAGTCAATAGTTTGATTTTCTTTTTGAACGCCTTTTACTTTTGTAAATACAAGGTCGGCAACTGGTCGCCAATCGGTAGAAACAATTTCTAATTGTGATTTTTCATGTTCGGTGATGAAAATTTCTTCTTTGTTTTCATTTTCTACCAAGAAACGTTTTATAAAATAACGTTCTTTTTCTCCATCATAATAAATAGTAGAAATAGGTTTCTTCGGATTCCATTTTTCCAGAACTATCATGTCTTCCTCAAAATGCGTAGTCAACTCGGGTATAATCGTTTTCAATTTCCCAGATTGGTTAATGATAAGCAAACGGTCATTTGGTCTAAATTCGCCCAACAGCTCCCCTCTTCCATCCACATTTAAACGTTGCACCGTATCATCAAACCACACTTTTCTTGGTCGTAAAGTAGAAATTCCTTTCTCTTTTAATTCTATTTTCTTTATTGGATATTTGGTAACCGTGTTGCCGCGAGAAGCACGGCCTTTTATAGCAATATCGGTAAAATCAAGATCCCATTTTAGTTTCTTCACACTTCCTACTTGGCGCAATAAAATGGTCACAACCTCAGCTTCACCGTTAGGATTTGCAGAAAAATACAACACTTGAGATCCTACTTTTTCTTGTGTTAAGTCGTAAAATTTATCGCGAGTAACTCCCGAAACATTAAATCGTTTTATGAAAGTGGACCCATTCTTTCCATCCCGATAAATCATGTTATAAATGGTTCGTTTGTCATTTTTATCAAAAACCGCAATATGTATAATGTCCTTGCCTACAAATTTCTTTTCATCTACTTTGGCAATCATAATTTTTCCATCACGCAGAAAAACAATTACGTCATCAATATCCGAACAATCGGCAACGTATTCGTCTTTTTTCAAACCCGTTCCAAAAAAGCCTTCTTCCTTATTTACATATAATTTTGTGTTTCTTAAAACCACTTTGGTAGCTTCAATATTTTCAAAACTTCGCAACTCCGTTTGGCGTTCCCGTCCTTTTCCGTATTTTTCTTTTAGTTTAACAAAATAATCAATAGCAAAATCAATTAGATTGTCTAAATGATGTTGCACTTCTTTCATTTCATCTTCTAGCTTAGAAATAAAATCATCTGCTTTATCTGAATCAAAACGCGTGATACGAATCATCGGAATTTGAGTCAATTTTTGTAAGTCATCGTCTTCAATTTCTCTTACGAATGACTTTTTGAATGGCTCAAATTGTTTGTACATATATTCATAAAGTGATTCTCTATCGGAATACAATTTGAAATCAATATACATTTCTTCGCGAATGAATATTTTTTCTAAAGTAGAAAAATGCCATTTATTTTTAAGTTCTACGAGTTGGATTTCTAATTCTGCTTTCAACAATTCCACTGTTCTTTCAGTTGAAATTTTCAGCATGGCAGAGACTCCAATAAATAACGGTTTGTTGTCTTCAATAACACAACCTAAAGGAGCTACTGAGGTTTCGCAAGCCGTAAAAGCATATAAAGCATCAATGGATTTATCAGGAGAAACACCCGGAAAAAGATGAATTAATATCTCTACTTCGGCAGCGGTGTTATCTTCAATTTTCTTGATTTTGATTTTACCCTTTTCGTTGGCTTTCAAAATACTATCTATTAAAGAAGAGGTATTAGTTGAAAACGGAATTTGAGTAATCACCAAAGTTTGTTTATCCAACTGAGCAATTTTGGCACGAACTCTAACACGTCCACCACGCAAACCATCGTTATAATTAGAAACATCGGCAATTCCTGCAGTTTGAAAATCAGGATATAAAGTAAATGGTTTCCCTTTTAGAATTTTAATCGAAGCATCAATTAACTCATTAAAATTATGCGGCAAGACTTTAGTAGAAAGTCCAACTGCAATTCCTTCTGCTCCTGAAGCTAATAACAAAGGAAATTTTACTGGAAGGTTGTTTGGTTCTGCACGACGACCATCGTAAGACATTCCCCAATCTGTAATTTTAGGAGAATATAAAACCTCCAAAGCGAATTTTGACAAACGAGCTTCAATATATCTGGAAGCTGCTGCGCTATCACCCGTTAAAATATTTCCCCAGTTTCCCTGGCAATCAATAAGTAATTCTTTTTGACCAATTTGCACCATTGCATCGCCAATACTCGCGTCACCGTGAGGGTGGTACTGCATAGTATGGCCAACTACATTGGCAACTTTGTTGTAACGACCGTCGTCTAACTCTTTCAGCGAGTGCATAATACGCCGTTGAACAGGTTTAAAACCGTCTTCAATAGCTGGAACGGCGCGCTCCAAAATCACATAGGAAGCATAATCTAGAAACCAATCTTTGTACATTCCTGTAACCTTGGTAATAGTATCTTCTGGATTTTCGTCGTTTTCATAAAAGTGATTCCCACCTCTAGACACTAAATCTTCAAAGCCTTCTTCACTTTTTTCCTCATTGACAGACTCATTTAACTCGTCGTTAGTTTCGTCGTCGTTTGGAATTATGTTATCTTCTTCTTCGTCTTTCATTTATGCTGAATATTTCAGTATCTTTTTATAATGGTATCTCTAATTTTTCTCAATCACGTCCAAATCTACTTTCAAATTATTGATGATAAAAATCTGTCGGTCTGGAGTATTTTTACCCATATAGAATTCTAACAATGTTTCTATAGAAGTCGCTTTATCTAACATTACAGGATCGAGGCGTATACTTTCTCCAATGAAATTCTTGAACTCATCTGGAGAAATTTCTCCCAATCCTTTAAATCGAGTAATTTCTGGTTTTGGTTTTAGTTTTTCAATAGCATCTCTTCGTTCTTCATCCGAATAGCAATAGATAGTTTCTTTTTTATTTCGAACCCTAAATAATGGCGTTTGCAATATATATAGGTGTCCTTCTTTTATCATTTCAGGAAAAAATTGCAAGAAAAAGGTAATCAATAACAATCTAATGTGCATCCCATCAACATCGGCATCCGTTGCGATTACAATATTATTATAACGCAAATCTTCAATGCTTTCTTCAATATCTAATGCTGCTTGAAGCAAATTAAACTCTTCATTTTCATAGACGATTTTCTTAGACATTCCATAGGAATTCAGGGGCTTACCGCGTAAACTAAAAACGGCTTGTGTATTTACATCCCGACTTTTGGTAATGGAACCCGAAGCCGAATCTCCCTCAGTAATAAAAAGCGTACTCTCTAGACTTCGTGGGTTTTTAGCATCGGTTAAATGCACGCGGCAATCGCGCAGTTTTTTATTGTGTAAACTCGATTTTTTAGCTCTGTCTTTGGCTAATTTTCGAATTCCAGAAAGTTCTTTTCTTTCGCGTTCGGCTTGCAAAATCTTTCGCAAAAGCAAATCAGCAACTTCTGGATTTTTATGTAAAAAATTGTCAAGTTTGGTGGTGATAAAATCGTGAATGAAAGTTCGAACCGTGGGACCATTCGGACCAATATCATTAGACCCTAATTTGGTTTTGGTTTGACTTTCAAAAACAGGTTCTTCCACTTTTATCGAAACAGCAGAAACAATAGATTTACGAATATCTGATGCTTCAAAACCTTTGTTGTAATACTCGCGGATGGTTTTAACTATTGCCTCTCTAAAAGCGTTCAAGTGCGTTCCTCCTTGGGTGGTATTTTGTCCGTTTACGAACGAATGGTACTCCTCAGAATATTGTGATTTACTATGCGTTAATGCAATTTCTATATCTTCGCCTTCTAGGTGAATGATAGGATATTGCATATCTTCTTCGGTGATGGTTTCTTCTAATAAATCTTTTAAACCAAATTCGGAAATGTATTTTTCACCATTATAATAAATCGATAATCCGCGATTTAAGTAACAGTAATTTTTGAGCATTTTGATAATATACTCATTACGGTATTTATAGTTTTTAAAAATAGCCTCATCTGCAATGAAAGCTACTTTTGTTCCTTTTCGTTTGGTAGATTCGGCAACCTCCTCTTCTAAAACTAAATTTCCTTCTGAGAATTCAGCTGCTTTTTGCTGGTTGTCTCGAACAGACTCAACACGAAAATAATTAGACAAAGCATTTACTGCTTTGGTACCAACTCCGTTTAATCCAACCGATTTTTTAAAGGCTTTAGAATCGTATTTACCACCTGTATTCATTTTGGAAACTACGTCAACTACTTTTCCCAAAGGAATTCCACGACCATAATCGCGAACGGTAACCAATTTATCTTTAATAGTTACTTCAATAACTTTACCGGCACCCATAACAAATTCATCGATGCAGTTATCGATAACTTCTTTTAGAAGAATATAGATACCGTCATCGGGGGAGGAACCGTCACCGAGTTTCCCAATGTACATTCCAGGACGCATTCGGATGTGTTCTTTCCAATCGAGTGAACGAATATTGTCTTCGTCGTATTTAGTTTCGTCTGCCATTTTTAAAAAATCGAATTAACTGCATTGCGTCTGGCTACTGCTTTTAACAGTAGCCATTGATGTGCTAATGTAGTGAATTGAATTGAGTTTAAAAATAGGGTTTAAAGAAGTTATTAAGAATGTTTTTGACAATTTCAAAGAGTTCTGAATTGTGAATTGTGAATTATGAGTTGGAAGTTGGTTATGTTTTTTTAATTCGAATTTTGTTCTGCCCCAGATTGTAATGGAAAGCATTTTGCAGAAAAACACTATTTTTTGTTGCGCTAAAAAAGCGACCAACGGAAGCTCTTTTTAGGGCTTACAAAAAAAGTGTTTTACAAAAAATCTTGGAAGGCAAAGCTGGATTAGGCACATAAAAAAACCGCAAAATTTCTGTTGCGGTTTATCTATTTTATATATTTTTTTCTCTGTCTTCTTCTCTATACATTGAAACGGAAGTGCATTACATCACCGTCTTTAACAATGTATTCTTTTCCTTCTACTCGCAATTTTCCGGCTTCTTTAACTTTGGCTTCCGAACCAAAATTTGAGAAATCTTCGTAAGCGATAACCTCAGCACGGATGAATCCTTTTTCAAAATCGGTGTGGATAACTCCAGCCGCTTTAGGCGCGGAATCACCAATATTAATTGTCCAAGCACGAACTTCTTTTACTCCGGCGGTGAAGTAGGTTTGCAGTTTTAAAAGTCGGTATGCGGCACGAATTAAAACGGCGGAACCTGGCTCAGTTAAACCCATGTCTTCCAGAAAAACTTGACGCTCTTCGTAGCTTTCTAACTCGGTGATATCTGCCTCTGCGCCTACTGAAAGAATAATTACTTCGGCTTGTTCGTCTTTTACTAATTCGCGAACTTGATCTACATATTTGTTTCCGTTTACTGCGGAACTTTCGTCAACATTACAAACGTATAAAACTGGCTTGTTGGTAATTAACTGAAAGTCTTCTAATAAATCTTTTTCGTCTTGATTTTGTGCTTCAACTGTTCTTGCGGATTTGGCTTGAAGTAAATTCTCTCGAATTCTATCTAAAAGCGCTTTTTCAACTTGCGCTTCTTTATTTCCTGTTTTGGCTGCACGATTTACTTTTTCTAAACGTTTTTCAACTGTTTCTAGATCTTTTAACTGCAACTCGATATCAATAGTTTCTTTATCACGAACCGGATTAACGTTTCCGTCAACGTGTACAATATTATCATTATCAAAACAACGCAAAACGTGAATAATAGCATTACATTCTCTAATGTTTCCTAAGAATTGATTTCCTAAACCTTCGCCTTTACTTGCTCCTTTAACTAAACCAGCAATATCTACAATATCTACAGTTGCCATTTGAACTCGCTCAGGTTTTACCAATTCTTCTAGACGCACAGTTCTAGGATCTGGAACGTTTACTACTCCAATATTAGGTTCGATGGTGCAAAACGGAAAGTTAGCACTTTGCGCTTTTGCATTCGACAAACAATTAAATAATGTTGATTTTCCTACGTTTGGCAATCCTACAATTCCTGCTTTCATTATGGTTGTTGTTTTTAAAAGTGTGCAAATATACTTTTATTAATTGAAAGTTTAAAAGTTTTTGATTTTCAATAAATATTATAGGTGTTTAAAATGAAAAACATTAGAAAAAAATTTCTAAAGAAATTAAAACAATGCTTGTAATTTATGTTTAAGGTGAATAAATTGTAAAAAAATTATTAAGTTATTGAAGATTTAATTTTAGAAAAAATAAAAATGGACATCAAAAGCACAAAGTTATTTTTGCTTGTAGGGCTAATAAAATAAACTATTGTACGATTTTACTCTATTTTAGGACTTTGCACATTTTAACATTTATTTAATTTGTAGACTATAACGATTGAAATTATTTCGTTTACAAAATAGTTTCAGTCGTTTTAAAAAAATTAACCAAATAATTTAACCAAATTCATTATGAACAAATTATTATCAAACAAAAAAAGATTTACAAATCTTATTTGCAGCATTTTATTTTTGCTGTTAGGATTTAATGTGAGTTGGGGGCAGACCGTTTTTCACGAAACGTTTGGAAATGCTGCAAATGCAACGTACACAGGAGGAACATCAACAACTCCTTCAAACATTACTTATGCAACTAATACCAATAATGGTGTTGTTTCAACAGTATTACCACCTAGCGGAACAGATGCTTTTTTGCAACTTACGGGTTCTGCTGCAGGAACTGTTTATGCAAGACCAAATATTGTTTATCCTTTCTCAAGTCTTCCTTCCGGTCTAAACACAACATTATCTAATAATGTTGCACCTGTCACTTGGTCTTTTAATATGAGAACTGGTAGATTAATGTCAAGTGCTGCAGCTACTTATGCTGATGGATCTTATTATGGCGCAGTAGTGCTTTGTGCTACTAATGCTACTTTCGCAGGAGGAACAGGCTCTTTAACAAATGGTTATGCGATAATATTACAAAGAAGTACTATTGACGCTACCAAAAACTCAGTCCGTTTAGTAAAATTTGCAAATGGCATAGGCCCTTCGGCAGGAGGATCTTCAGTTACAAAACTTCTTGAATCTCCTGCACTAACTGTAACAGGCACAGGAATTCAAAATAATATAAGTGTTAAAGTTGTTTATACGCCAGGTGCTGCAAACCCTTGGGAATTCTTTTATCGTGAGGATTCAACAACCACTCCATGGGCAACAGTTGATCCATTATCAGGCTCTTTAACTAGTGTTGGAACTTCTAATGATGCTACCTATACTGGAACTGCCATGACTCATTTTGGAATTTTAGCTTCTGGGCAAACTTCCACAACTACAACTAATAATCAACAATTTGATAATTTCAAAATAGGAGTTACTGTTTTATCGCCAACAATTTCAAATCCTTCGGCATCTTCACTTACCGGATTCACTTATCAAGACGGCCAAGGTCCTTCAACCGCTCAGTCTTTTACAATTGGAGGCTCTGCATTAAGCAACAATCTTGTCATAACTGTTGGTGATCCTACAGTTTTTGAAATTAATAACCCAGCTGTTAATACAACTTACGGAAGCACTATTACATTGTCTAGTGGCACAGTTGCGTCAACAACAATTAATGTAAGGCTAAAAGCTGGTTTGACCATTAACAGTTATGATAGTAAAATTATTAATATAACATCCATTGGCGCAACAAGCAAATCTATGACATGTAGTGGTAGTGTAACACCTTTTAATGATGTCACTCCGCCAAATACACCAGGTGTTTTTACACTAATCAGTAAAACTGACACTAGTTTAAATTTAGGATGGGCTTCATCTTCAACAACAGGAATAGATTTGACAGGCTATTTATTGGTTCGTTATTCAAATTCACCAGCTTTAGAAACAGGTGCCGATCCAGTTCAAGGCGTAACTTATGCAATAGGATCAACTTACACAACCGGAACACCACCAGTTACAACACCACCTACAAGTGCAAAAACAGGAATTATAGTTTATTCAGGTCCAAATTTAACTTTTACAGATACTAACCTAACACCAGGAAGCACATATTATTATAAGGTATATGCATATGATTTGGTTCGAAATTATTCAGGAGCCTCATCTGATAGCCCATTTGCTGCTAAAACAAGATCGTTGCTTGCAACACCTATTGCCACCACAGCAAATGTTAACAATACAGGTTTTACTGCTAATTGGCAACATGTTAATAATGCTTCTTCTTACAGTTTGTATGTTTATACAAATCCAGAAGTACAAAGTAATATTGTAGGTTGGACTTTCCCTTCTACGGTTACTAATTCTGCAATTACTGCTGACTTGGCTAATTCAAATAACACTGCTAAACAATTTTCTCTTAGCACAGGAACTCTTTCTTCAGCAAATGGAGTTACTAGTTATGCCGCAAGTGCTGCTACTTTCTATACAACAAATGCTACTACAGGTGCAGTTATTACAACTCCTGTTAAATGGTTTCAAGTAGATGCAAATACTACAGGATATAAATCTATTAAAGTATCCTCGTCTATTTATGCTAATTCAACTACATCTGCTCGAAATTTTAAATTACAATATAGTATTACTGGCCCAACTGGAACCTTTTTTGATGTAACTGGAGGTGCAATTACCTGTTCAAGTGGAGTATGGGTAAATTTAACAGACTTAGCTTTACCTGCTGAATGTGAAAACACTTCAAACTTATCACTTCGATGGATGCAAGTTGATTTTACAGATGTTTCAGGCAATGAAATGGTTACTACGTCTTCATCAACTCGTATTGATAATATTTACATCAAAGGATCGGCATATAATCTAATTTCAGGATATCCAGTAACTGTTGCAGTTAATGGCACACCAGCAATTGGCGATATAATATCTACTTCTACAAATATGAATAATACCAGTGGGACATATTATTATGATGTTGTTGCTAACCCTGGTTCGAGTTCTACAGCATATGTATCCTCTCTACATTCTAATTTTATCAGTGCGGTTTATATATATTTGACTCCACAAGCTGTTGCTGATTACAGATCTATTGGTAGTGTAACATCTTCAAGCGCAACCAACTGGGAATACAACAATGGTTTTAACTGGTTAACAGCTTCAGCACCACCTTCAAGTAACAATAATATTACTGTTACTTCAGGTCATGTATTTACTTTAGATAGTGATTTTACGGTTAATAATGGAAAAACCATGACCATAAATGGTACTGTTAATTTAGCAGGATACAACATCTCAGGGTCTGGAAGTTTTGTTTTAAGTTCAGGCGCTTCTTTGAAATTAGGGAATAACACATCTTTAGCATCTGCAATTACTACAACATCTAAAACTTTAGGAACTGCAGCAAATTATTTTTATGATGGTACAACTGTAGAACAACATACTGGTGGATTACCAGGTTCTACTTTAAGTACTTCATCGGCTAACGGAAGTCAAAACTACACTACTACACTTACAGGAAACATTACAGTTTCTAATGCTTTAGGTGTAACAATGAATCAATCTATTAAATTAAATACACCAGGTATTTTAACAGTAGAAAGTACTGGAAAGCTTTTGTTTGGAGATGGAAATGATGCTTCAGAAACATTAGCTGCTGGTACCTATAATTCAGGTACCTATAATTTAACAGGTACAGGTTCGTTTATTGCAAAATCCGATTGTACTCTAGTAATTACATCTAGTAAAGGAATTTCAGGAACAACTGATGGGAATATAAGAACATCTACAGCTCGTACTTTTCAATCAGGAATCAACTTTGTTTTCGCTAAACATGACGGAATGAATCCAATTAGTATTGGAACTTCTTTTTATAATGGTGATATTAATCCTGCAACAGGTATTAAGAATATGACAATTGATTGCCCTTATGGCGTTTATTTTGCTTCAACATATACAGGAACTGCAAATACAAATGCTTCGGGATTTGTAACTACACTTACTTATACAGGTGGAAATGACATTACTGTAAATGGAACATTAAATTTTGTTTCTGGTAAATTATTTACTGGTGATTATGTAACGGTTGCTACCAACTCTGTTCCAGCTGTTGTAATAAACTCAGTTAGTTATTATCCAGTTCTTTCATTAGTAATTACACCTGGAAACACTAGCGCTTTAAAATTGAATGTTGGTCCTTCAGGAACTATAACAGGAGCAAGCTCAAACACTGGTTGGGTTGTTGGTAACTTGAAAAAAGCAACATCTTCTGGTAATTCTCCATCTTTTAACTTTGCAATTGGAGATGCTACTTCTTATTTCCCTTTAGCATTAACTTTCTCAGGAAACACAACTGCTAATGGAGAATTAGCTATTAAATCGTATCCAATGGCTTTATCAAATTTAGCAGATTCAGGTATTGATAATACTAAAAAATTAAATAGATATTGGTCGTTAACAAATACTAATTTGGCAGGTTTTGGAACTTACGAAGCAAAATTCAATTATGCAAGTACTGAAAATGATGCTAGTACAACGGCTTCAAGTTATGTGGTTCGTAGGTTTGATAATGGCACTTGGAGTGCTCTTACAACTACAGGAACACCAACTAATACAACTATATCTGCATTAGGAAATACAGGATTCGGAAGTTTTGCAATTGGACAAAGCAATAATGCTGCGCCAGTTGCTTCAGATCAAAGTTTTTGTGGTAGTGCTATCGTTGCAGATTTATTACCATCATCAGGAACTTCTTTTAAATGGTATTCAGCTGCTACAGGCGGAAGTGCTTTAGCTTCTTCTACAGCATTATCAACAGGTATCTATTACGTTTCACTTTCATTTGCTGGAATCAGCGAAACTTTAAGAACAGCTGTTTCGGTTACTGTAAATGCTAATGCTAATTCAAGAATAGTTAATGTTAACTCCATTGCTGCGTTACAAACTGCAGTTGATAATTCTAATTGTGGTGATATTATTATCCTTGCTAATGGTCATTATACTAATACTACTTTAGATATAAACAGTAGTAATATTACTGTTAAAGCAGCTACAAATGGTGGAGTTTATTTAGACGGTGCAAATGATATTAATATTAATGGAAATTATGTTAAATTTAATGGCTTTCAATTTACTAATGGTGATATTGGAGGACTTTATTTAATTGAAGTTTCTGGAAGTCATAACACATTATCACAATTAAACTTTAATGGTTATAACGCTAAAAAGTTTATTGTAATTCAAGCAAATTCTCAGTATAATACAGTTGAGTATTCTAATATCAAAAAGTTATCAGATACAGATGCGACTCAATTGGGTTGTGCTATTCAAATTCATTCTTCTTATACCACTCCAGGATATCATAAAATTAGATATTGTTCTTTCCAAAATTTTGAGGGAGCAGGAGGTGATTATGGAAATGAGCCAATCAGAATTGGTTTAAGTACAGAAAATGCTAATAAATCTAGATCGATAGTTGAATATTGTTATTTTAACAATACAGGTCTTGGAGATAGCGAATCGGTTTCTATTAAATCCCAAGAAAATACAATACGTTTTTGCACTTTTACTAACCAACAAAACGCCCATTTAACCTTTAGAAATGGAGATTATAACGTGGCTTATAGTAATTTTTTCATAGGCGCAGGTGGTATTAGAGTGAAAGAAGCCAATAATATTTATTGTTATAATAATTATTTCGAAAACTCAGGAACAACTGATACAGCCGTTTCTAACCGTGCTAATGCTGTAACCTATTTATATGATACGTCTACTTATCCAGTAGTTCTTAATAATATAAATTTTGTTCACAATACTTTTTACAATTGTGCGAATATAGATTTTGGTGGAATTGGTGCAACAAATAATACTTGGGCAAACAATATCTTCAAAAAAACAACGGGAGATATTTTCATGAATGCTAATAATGGAACCACTTTTGCAGGAAATATGTATCAAGGAACTTTAGGAATTACTATAGCTTCAGGTATGGCAAATACGAATCCAAACTTGACACTAAATTCTGATAATTATTATGGATTAACTACAGGTAGTCCAGCAATTGATGCGTCAAGTTCAAGCTATCCAGCAATTTTACATATTCCAAATATAGATGATGATGCTAGTTTATTGTATGACGTTAGCGGTCAATCGCGTCCTTCTCTTGCAACTTTAAAAGATGTTGGTTGCGATGAATTTACCACGGGTGTAACTACAAATCGTCCATTAGTAGTAACAAACGTAGGTCCAACTTATTTAGGAGGCCCAGTTACAGAAGCTCCAACAGTATTAGCACAAACATTCTGCAATTCAGCAACGGTTGCAAATTTAGTTGCAACAGGAACAGGAATAAAATGGTATAGCACTGAAGCAAGTACTTCTGCATTAACTTCTGCTACTGCATTAGCCTCAGGAACATATTATGCATCCCAAACTGTAAATGATATTGAAAGTTCAAGAGCATCAGTAGCAATAACTATAAATGTAACTGCTGCGCCAACAGCATCAGCTCAAACTTTTTGTAATACGGGTACGGTTGCAGATTTAGTTGCGACAGGAACGGCAATCAAATGGTATGTAGCTTTAAATGGTGGAAGTGCTTTAGCTTCAAATGATGCATTAGTTTCTGGAAACTATTATGTTTCACAAACTTTAAATTCATGTGAAAGTGTTAGAACTTCTGTTGCTGTAGTTAGAAATAATACAGCAGCTCCTTCTGCTTCAGCTCAAACTTTTTGTAACACAGGAACAGTTGCTGATTTAGTGGCAACTGGAACTTCATTAAAATGGTATGTAGCTTTAAATGGTGGAAGTGCTTTAGCTTCAAATGATGCATTAGTTTCTGGAAACTATTATGTTTCTCAAACTTTAAATTCATGTGAAAGTGTAAGAACTTCTGTTGCTGTAGTTAGAAATAATACAGCAGCTCCTTCTGCTTCAGCTCAAACTTTTTGTAACACAGGAACAGTTGCTGATTTAGTGGCAACTGGAACTTCATTAAAATGGCATGTAGCTTTAAATGGCGGAAGTGCTTTAGCTTCAGACGTTGTATTAGCTTCTGGAAACTACTATGTTTCCCAAACATTAAATTCTTGTGAAAGTGCTAGAACTTCTGTTGATGTAATAAGAAATAACACAGCGGCTCCTGCTGCTTCAGCTCAAACTTTCTGTAACACAGGAACAGTTGCTGATTTAGTGGCAAATGGAACTGCATTAAAATGGTATGTAGCTTTAAATGGCGGAAGTGCTTTAGCTTCAGATAATGTATTAATTACTAGAAACTACTATGTTTCTCAAACATTAAATTCTTGTGAAAGTTTAAGAACAATGGTTTCAGTAATTAGAAATAATACACCAGCTCCTTCTGCAGAGTCTCAAACTTTCTGTAGTACTAATAATTCTCTTACAGTTGCTAATTTAGTTGCATTAGGTACGGCATTAAAATGGTATGACGCTACAGCTGGAGGAAATTTATTAGCTTCAAGTAATGCATTATCAACTGGAACTTATTATGTTTCACAAACTGCAAACGATTGTGAGAGTTCTAGAACATCAGTTTCAGTTTCAGTAAATGTAACTTTATCACCAGCGGTTGAACCTCAGGTATTCTGTTCCTCTGCGAATGCTACAATAGCAAGTTTAGTAGCTTCTGGAGGTTCTCTAGTTTGGTATTCAGCTGCAACTGACGGAAGTGTTTTAGCTACTGATGTGATTTTAACTTCAGGAAACTACTACGTTACTCAAACTCAAAATTCATGTGAAAGTACTAGAAGTGAGGTTGCTGTAACGGTTACAAATGGAATTGCTAGTCAACCAATAGATACAAATATTTGTACTACAGCTTTAACTTCTACAGCAAGTATTTCTGTAGTTTCTTATGGCGGAACACCAACTTATAAATGGGAATATGCTACTGCACTTCTTCCAGATACTTGGGTTACTATTACTTCAGCAAATGCGGGTGCAATATATACTACTTACACTTCAGCTACTTTAAATATTAAAAAAGCAGCTACTTTATTATCAGGAACTAAATATAAAGTTACCTTAATTAACGGATACTGTGGTACTGTAACTTCTAACGTGGTTACTTTAACTGTTAATCCTATCGTAGTAGCTAAAGCTATTTCTGCAAGTCCAGCAACTATTTGTACTGGGTCGGGTTCAACTTTAACTTTAGCAGCAGCATCCGTTGGAAGTATACAATGGCAAAAATCAACTACTTCAGATACAACAGGATTTGAAAATGTAGGATCTGTTATTGCTCCAACTACAGCTACTAATACATTAGCAACATTGACAACAGGAAACTTAACACAAGATACTTGGTACAGAGTTGTTTTTTCAAGCGGTGCTTGCTCTACAGCAACATCAGCGGCAGTTAAAGTTACGGTAAGTGCAGCTTCAGCTGTAGGTCAACTTTCAACTGCAGCAGCTACAGTTTGTACTGCAACAGGAACTACTCTTACTTTAGGAGATTCAACAGGAACAGTTTCCTGGTATAAATCTACAAATTATGTAAATGCAACTTCAGCAGCAGCAGTTTGGACATTAATTCCAGCATCTGCTACAGTAACAAGTACTGCATTAGCTACAGGAAACTTAGTTTATGCAGCCGTTACACCAAAAACGTGGTACAAAGCGGTAGCGACAAGTGGCGCTTGTACTGCAACTTCAAACGTTGTTTCTGTAACCGTTAGTCCTGCAGCAGTAGCTAAAGCGATTACTGCAAGTCCAGCAACAGTTTGTTCAGGTTTGGGATCTACTTTAACTTTAGCAGCAGCTTCAGTTGGTAGTATTCAATGGCAAAAATCAACTACTTCAGATACAATAGGATTTGAAAATGTAGGAACTGTTATTGCTCCTACTACAGCGACTAATGCATTAGCAACATTGCAAACAGGAAACTTAACACAAGATACTTGGTTTAGAATTGTATTCACCAATGGAGCATGTTCTGTAAATTCAGCAGCAGTTAAAGTTACGGTAAGTACACCTTCTTCTGTAGGAGAATTATCAACTGCATCCTCTACAATTTGTACTAAAACAGGAACTACCCTTACTTTAGGAGATTCAACAGGGACTGTTGCTTGGTATAAATCTACAAATTATGTAAATGCAACTTCAGCAGCAGCAGTTTGGACATTAGTTCCAGCATCTGCTACAGTAACAAGTACTGCATTAGCTACAGGAAACTTAACTTATGCAGCAGCTACACCAACAACATGGTATAGAGCGGTAGCAACTAGCGGTGCTTGTACTGCAACTTCAAACGTTGTTTCAGTAACCGTTAGTCCAGCAGCGGTAGCTAAAGCTATTACTGCAAGTCCAGCAACAATTTGTACTGGATCAAGTTCTACTTTATCTTTAGTTACAGCATCAGTTGGAAGTATCCAATGGCAAAAATCAACTAC
>CANGWK010000006.1 GCA_947457615.1 Flavobacteriaceae bacterium | reverse complement strand
TAAATTTGGAAAAACCAGAAGACGAAATTATAACTGTTTGGTACAATCCTGAAATTCCGGTAAGCCAAGGCCCAAATAAATATTGGGGTTTACCCGGATTGATTATGGAAGTAAATCAAAAAAATCTTATTTTACTTTGCTCAAAAGTTATCCTGAATCCAAAAGATAAAAAAATTATAAAAGCCCCAAAAAAGGGAAAGATAATTTCTCAAAGTGCTTATGATTTGATGGAAGAAGAACAATTTAATAAACTAAAAGATGAAAATGGTGCAATACATTTAAACTTAAATTAAATGAAAAAAATAGTACTATTTCTCCTAATCTCTTGTTCCCTTAACGCCCAAATAAAAGGCGTTGTTAAAGATAGCATTACCGGAAAACCAATTCCGTATGTTAACATTTGGGTAGAAAACGAAAATATTGGCGCCAGCACCGAAGAAAACGGAGAGTTTGTTATCAATACCAGTCCAAACAAAAATTTAATCTTCTCAGCATTGGGATTTGAAAAGAAAACTCTTAAAGCATCCCAAGCACAAGAGGTTAAGTTGGCTTCAAAATCCTATCAACTAGACGATGTGGTTATTTTAAAAAAGAAAGAAACCAAAATAATTGAAATCGGAAAAAGTAAAAATGCCATTTATCAGGCATTTGATAACGGCCCAAGAATAGATGTCAAATATTTTCCTTATTTTATTCGTTACCAAAAAACCAAATTCATCAAGCAAGTAACAGTTGAAACGGATAGTAAAATAGAAGCTGCTACGGTTAAAATTCACTTTTATAGTGTAGATGTTAATGGTTTTCCAGGAGAGGAATTACTAAACAAAGACTTTGTAATTACAGTTCCTAACGGAGTAGTGAAAAATATTTTTAATGTGTCGGACTTTAATTTGCGAATGCCTAAAAAAGGACTTTTTGTAGGCTTTGAAAAACTAATTATCGAGAAAAATAAATCGGAAACGACCATTACCAACTACAATACCAATGTGACTACTACTAAAAAATCGTATTCGCCATTGGTGTTATATAATTTAGAAGAAAGAGATTTTCTATTTACCTTTTCTGGAGGAAAATGGAACAAAGAAATTCAGTTTGATGCCGCTAATCTGCCAATTAAGAGAATGGTATACGAGCCAGCAATTAACCTGATTTTAACCAATTAAATTAGAAATGCCTATATTTGCAGGTTAGAAAACAAAATTTAATGATAGAAATTAAAAACATTTCGCGTTCTAGGGCGCAAGAATCGTCGGCGGCTATCGAACGATTGTACATAACCATGAGACATTTATTTAACAGAGGTTTTTATAAACCAATGGGTGTTTCAGGAGAAACTTTACGAGAAGCATTATTAGCGCTTCGACCAGAAATTTATGGCAGTATTGCCGAAGAAAAAGTAGAACTTAACGGGTTGTTATATGTAATTGAAAGGCTTCCAGTAGGAATTGAAGAATGTAGATACATCAATCTTACTTCAGACGAAGGCTACTCGAAATCCCATTTTAAGGCAATAGTTCCACCAAAAAGAAAAAGAAATTGTTATCGAATTGACGAAGAACAAATGAATGTGGAAATCACTCGTGGGCGATCAGACATTTATGATATTTTAACCCATTTAACCTTTATTTTTATTGAATCCCATAAAATTAAAGACCGCGTATTATTAGACGAAAGTAATGAAGTAACGCGTGATTGGTTGAAATTAGAACAAGCAGCTTTACAGAATAAGAAACTTACCCAAATTGAAAAAGAAAAAGTAATCTCACACACGTCTAACGTATTAGGAAGAAGTTTCTCCGAGGTATTAGATATTTATGACGCCTTTGGAACCACCGAAAAACCAGACCGCTTTTTACATGTAATTTATTGGTTAGGAAAAATAGCAATTGAAGAAGTTATTGATAACAATAAACGAACCATCACATTTAGTCCAATTTTAAGAGAACGATTAGGTCATCATATTCATGGCGAGATATGGGCAACCAACATAAAAGAAGTGTTAAGCGAAAATAATTTATTAGAGCGACCAATTCACATCATTAGTGCCAACATGCATTCGGTAATGAATTCTATTTTTGCAACTCCTGTTTTGGGGTCAAAATACAAAGGAAAATCGGAATATGATATTTATGAAGATTTAAGCGCTTCTGCAAATAAAGAGTTGCGAAATAAAGTTGAAACCTTCGCTTTACAGCACGGAATGATTTCTTTGCCTGACCAGTCAGGAACTAATATAGATGTTCAAATATTTGATACCGCAAAAATTGATTGGGTAAAATCTAGCTTTCCTAAAGCACAAATAAAAGGAGAAAACCCGGTTATTATTGTTATGGATTATGCCTTTGGTGAACAAGCGTATGAAACTATTGACGAATTATTGAAGCCGTTTAAAAAAGAACAAAAAACGCATTTTGTAAACGTAGAATCAGTTTCAATCATGGGAAAAGCGGGAATTCTTCAAGGAGGAAAAGGCGATATCATGATTCCGAATGCTCATATAAATGAAGGAACTGCTGATAATTATTCTTTTGAAAATGAGCTTACCGCAAAAATGCTAGACGGAAACGGGATTCCAGTTTTTGAAGGACCTATGATTACTGTCTTGGGAACTTCGTTACAAAATAAAGATTTATTGAAATTTTTCCACGAATCTACTTGGGGGGCAATCGGATTAGAAATGGAAGGATCTTATTATCAAAAAGCAATTCAAAGCGCATCCAAAATTAGAAAAAGTATCAACCCAAATGTTAAAGTCCGATATGCCTACTACGCTTCGGATAATCCATTAGAAACCGGAAGCACCTTAGCTTCTGGAGGACTTGGAACCACAGGGGTAAAACCAACATATTTAATAACAATAAAAATATTAGAACAAATTTTTAACGTAAAATAAATTAAGATGAGTGTTAACAATGAACAAAACAATATTCCAGAGGAAATAGATTTAGGAATATTATTTCAAAAAATAAATAAATTTTTTAGCAACCTTGCTTTTTCTGTATTCAAAGGAATTGTTTTTATTAAAAATAATTTTATAATAATTTTGATATTATTTGTACTAGGTGCAGGTTTGGGTGGTTTTATTGATAAAAATGATTCTATCTATGATAACCAAATAATTGTAACCCCTAATTTATCTTCTGTAGATTATTTGTACAATAAAATAGATTTGCTTTCCTCTAAATTAAAAGAAAACGACAAGGCATTTTTTAAGTCTATAGGAATAAATTCAGAAAAAATTTCTTCCATAGAAATTGAACCAATAATTGATGTTTATTCTTTTATAAATGACGCTAAGCCAGTTGTTAACGTTCAAAACACACAAAACTTTGAATTAGTTAAATTATTATCAGAATCTGGGGATATTAATAAAATAATTAAAGACAAAACAACCAGTAAAAATTATCCAAATCATTTGATTCATATTTTAACAACGGATCAAATTAAGAATGAGGAGATCGTAAAACCAGTTTTAAATTTTTTAAATACGGATGAATATCTTAATCAATTATTAAAAATATCGAGAGAGAACATTACTATTAAAATTAAAAAAGACGAGGAAATAATTTCTCAAACAGATTCTCTTCTTCACGCCATCACAAAGAATTTATCAAACAATCAAAAGAGTTTTAATTTGGTATATAGCAATGAAGACAATCATTTTAATTTACTTTTTGAAACAAAAAACAATTTGGCATATGAGATAGCTGAAAAAAGAATAGAAGCAATTAATTATAAAAAAGTTATTAATGACATTAGTACAGTAACAAATATTAAAAGCACGAAAGGTTTAAATGGAAAAATGAAACTTATTTTACCGATTTTACTTATTTTAATTTTCATTTCTATCCGATTATTTTTATCCTTTTACAAAACACAATCTGCTAAACTTACTAAATAAAATTTGATGAAAGGAATTATTTTAGCAGGAGGATCAGGTACTAGATTACACCCTTTAACGATAGCAATTAGCAAACAATTGATGCCAATTTATAATAAACCAATGATTTATTATCCGTTAGCAACTTTAATGTGGGCAGGAATTAAAGAAATTTTAATTATTTCTACCCCTCACGATTTACCTCTTTTTAGAGCTTTGCTTGGAGACGGAAAAAAATATGGTTGCCAATTTGAATATGCGGTTCAGGAGCATCCAAATGGTCTTGCAGAAGCATTCATTATTGGAAAAGAATTTATTGGAACAGATAAAGTTGCTCTAGTTTTAGGAGATAATATTTTTTACGGAACCGGTTTAGCCGATTTACTTCAAGCAAATAATAATCCCGATGGCGGAATTATTTATGCCTATCATGTCCACGATCCCGAACGTTATGGTGTAGTTGATTTTGACAAATACGGAAAAGTACTTTCTATAGAAGAAAAACCAGTAGCGCCAAAATCTAATTATGCTGTTCCGGGAATTTATTTTTATGATAATGATGTGGTAGAAATAGCCTCTAATATTAAACCTAGCCATAGAGGTGAAATAGAAATTACGGATGTTAACAAAGAATATTTACGAAGAGGCAAACTTAAAGTTAGTATTTTAGATAGAGGTACTGCTTGGTTTGATACAGGAACTTTTAATTCCTTAATGCAAGCATCTCAATTCGTTCAAGTTATTGAAGAACGCCAAGGGTTAAAAATTGGCTCTATTGAAGAAGCCGCTTTTAGAATGGGCTTCATTAGTAACGAACAACTAAAAGCACTTGCAGAACCATTATTAAAAAGCGGCTATGGCTCACAATTAGTTGATATTTCTAACGAATAACACTGTTTATAGTTTCAATATGATGTTTACGCCAACCAAATTAGAAGGATGTTTTATTATTGAGCCCAAAATCATAAAAGATGATAGAGGTTATTTTATGGAAAGTTTCAATGAAAACAATTTTCAAAAAGGAATAGGAAAACATATCCATTTTGTTCAAGACAACCAATCCTTTTCTGCCAAAGGGGTTTTGCGCGGATTGCATTATCAAACTGGAGAACATGCTCAAGCCAAATTGGTTAGGGTTTTACAAGGAGAAGTTTTAGATATTGCTGTGGATATTCGACCAGATTCTATTACTTATGGTCACTATGTTTCGGTGGTTCTCTCAGCAGAAAATCAAACTCAGTTATTTATTCCAAGAGGTTTTGCTCACGGATTTTTAGTGTTGAGTGACACTGCTATCTTCTTTTATAAATGCGATAATTTTTATAATAAAGAAAGTGAAGGCGGATTGATGTATAACGATCCAACTTTAAATATTGATTGGAAATTTCCAACTTCTGAATTGCTAATTTCAGAGAAAGATCAATTTTTACCAACTCTTGAAAACGCTAAAAAAGCATGGTAGTTTTAGTAGCCGGCGCTAACGGACAATTAGGGCAAGCAATCCAATTTGTTTCTGGAAATTATCCTCAAATAGATTTTGTGTTTTGTTCCTCAAATGATTTAGATATTACTAATAAAGAAAATTGTCAAGAAGTTTTTACTAAATACAAACCTAATTTTTGCATCAATGCTGCGGCTTATACTGCTGTAGATAAGGCAGAAAGCGAACCAGAAAAAGCATATTTAATAAATGTAGTAGGCGTAAAAAATCTTGCCGAAGTTTCTAAAGAAACCAACGCAACATTACTTCATATCTCTACTGATTTTGTTTTCGATGGAAGCAATACTACACCTTACAGCGAAAAAGACATTCCAAATCCTTCAGGCGTTTACGGACAATCAAAACTAGATGGAGAAAAGGAAATAGAAGAAATTTTAGAACAACATTTTATAATAAGGACTTCATGGGTATATTCGCAATTTGCAAATAATTTCATGAAAACCATGTTACGATTGGCAACTGAAAGAGAAACATTGTCTGTAGTAGACGACCAAATTGGAACTCCAACCAACGCAATAGATTTGGCGCAAGCATTAATTACTATATTAATAAATTCTAACATCCCACAATTCAACAACAACCTTTTTGGGATTTACAATTTCTCTAATGAAGGACAATGTAGTTGGTATGATTTCGCCAAGAAAATTTTCGAATTAAATACTATTTCCATAAATTTAATCCCCATTCCTTCCACAAGTTTTCCAACGCCTGCAAAAAGACCTTCTTTTAGTGTGCTTGATAAAACCAAAATAAAGACTACTTTTAATTTGAAAATTAATAAATGGGAAGATAGTTTACTTGCAACACTAAAAAACATTTAAAATAGCAAGTTAAATTCGCCATAATCATTTTACAGAAAGCTAAAAACCACTACGTTTACTACTTTAAATAATTAAAAAACTGCTACTTGAAAAAACAAATTATTCTTATTGGACTTTTACTCTTTAATATCTTACTTGCTTTTTCTCAAAAATCAAGTAAAATAGTTGTTGAAAGTGCTGATTATGGTGATATTAATGAAATAGAAATTCCAAATGCAACTCTTTTAACGGGTAATGTTAGGGTAAGTCATGACGGCATTATCATGACGTGTAATAAAGCCTATTATTTTAAAGATGAAAATTACATAAAAGCATTTGGCAATGTAGAAATGGTTCAAGGGGACACCTTATATATGAATAGCAAATATGCTGAATATAATGGAAATGTTAAAAAAGCCCTTGCCACAGGAAATGTAGTAATGCGTTCACCAGAATCTACAATGTCTACAGATACCGTTCATTTTGACAGAAATTCCCAAGAAGCCTATTTTAATAATTATGGAACAATCATCAACAAAAAAAACACCCTAAAAAGTAAAGCGGGAAGATATTATGTCAAAGAAAAAAAATACCAATTCTTAACTTCTGTAGTATTGACTAATCCGGAATATACAATTAAATCTAACCATCTAGAGTATTTTACCACCCAAGGAGATTCTTATTTAAAAGGCCCCTCAACTATTACTGGAAAAGAAAACTTTATATATACAGAAAACGGTTATTACAATAGCAAGAAGAACATTGGCAATTTTAAAAAGAAATCGTATATTAAATACAAGGAGAGACTGATAGAAGGGGATAGTTTGTATTACGACAGAAAAAAAGAATTTGCATCGGGAACTAACAATGTAAAAATTACCGATTCTATAAACAAGGCAATAATTAAAGGGCATTACGGAGAAGTTTATAAAAATAAAGATTCGCTATATATTACTAAACATGCTTCTATTCGTTATAAAATCGAAAACGATTCGATGTTTATTTCTGCTAAAAAAATTATTGTAACTGGAAAAACAGGAGAAAGAGTTGTCGTGGGACAAAAAAATGTTCGCTTTTTTAAAACTGATTTAAGCGGAAAATGTGATTCTATTCATTCTAATCAAAAAGTAGCGCTTACAAAACTGATTGGGAAACCCATACTTTGGAATTTTGAAAACCAGATGACAGGTGATGTTATGCATCTAATAGGAAACAACACTACCGAAAAATTAGATTCTTTGAAGATACTCAATAATACTTTTATTATTTCTAAAGATACTATAGGAACTGGTTTTAACCAGATAAAAGGACTTAATCTTTACGGAAAATTTAAAGAAAACAAACTCTACGAAGCGGATGTGGTCAAGAATACCGAAGTAGTTTATTACATGCGAAACGATAAAAATGAACTAATAGGAATCAATAAAAACATAAGTAGCCGCATCAATATGGTTATGGACGACAAGAACAAAGTGGATACAATTACTTTTTTTGAGTCGGTAGATGGCGATATTTATCCAGAAAAAGAGTTACCCGAGAATGCCCGAAAACTCAGAGGCTTTGTTTGGCGAGGCGACGAGCGAATAAAAAGTAAAGAAGAGATTTATCCGCCCGATGAGGTTGAATTAGACAAAAAAATCGAAGAAGAGAGCAAATCTTCATTTGAAAAAGAAAAATTATCCCAATCAGCTGAAATAAATAAAATAGAAGATCATGTTAATGGGGATGATTATTATGAAGAGATTTTTATAAAATATAATAATAGATTATTAATAGATAAAACCGGGGGAGTATACTTAATAAGAAATTTTAAATTTAGATTTCCAAAAGAGGCAAGTAGTGTTATTGAATACAAAAAAAATCATCCTAAATACAAAAATGAAATAAAAATAGATCAAGTTCTTTGGAATTGGAACACTATGGTAGGGAAAAAATATGATGGTGGTTATTTTACTGGAAAAGAGGCAATTGAAGAGATAGAGTTACCTAAAAAAGAAATTTTAACTTACGAAGAAATTTTTAATTTATATGATGACAGAGTAATTATTGATAGAAATGGAATGGAATTATTAGTTAAAAACGGAAAGTTTAAATTTCCATCGGATTTAGAGTCCTTAAAAAAACTAAAAATAAATAATCCAAAATATAGAAAAGAAGTCAGAATTAATCAGGTGTTATGGGATTGGAACACTATGCAATATGGCAAATATGATGGTGGATTATATTCTGGAAATGAAATAAATGAAAAATAATACTTTGAACACAAATTCATCAAACAAACATTTTACCTTTTTAAATTTATTTAAAAAGAATCATTTTATGATGCAAAGTATTAAAGTAATGATTTTAAGGGTAATTGGAGTTATTACTTTATTTGGATTCACACTTTTTTTAACTAAAACGTATGATCCAAAAATAATAGGGCAATATGATTTTATAAGAACTTACCTGTTAATATTAGGAAGCATCTGTGTTTTAGGGACGGATCAGTCTATTCTTTATTTTACAGGAATGTTAAAGAGCAAAAATCGATCTGGAGAATTGAAAAGGATTTATATTAAAATGTTTTTTTTAATCTTCTTAATGTCTTTACTATGTTTAATATTAATATTAATTATTGGCAATGAGACGGTTAGTTTTTATCTAAATGACTTCAAAATATATGGTGTTATTTTAAAAGCAACATTTTTATTATTTTTTTATTGTATTACCATCTTCAATACAGAAACGCTAAGAGCTTTGGAATCAATTTATATTGCTGAATTATTTCGTAACACATTTAAATATTTATCAGTCATAATTGGATCTATAATATTGTTTTACATCCAGGAGCAAACCTATTTGGCCGAAACTTTTTTAATTGGTTTTTTCTTCTTATCTATAATTTCAACGATAAAGATATTTTCAGTTTTTAATAAAAAAGAGAAGGAAAACTCACCAGAGAGTAAAGATGAAATTTCGTATCGATTTATATTTTTAAAATCATACCCAATTGCTATAAGCACCATGGCTATCTTTTTATTGATGAGTTTTGATGTTATGTTTTTAAAAAAATTTAAAGGAAACGAAGAAGTTGCTTTCTATGCTTTAGCGGTTAAATTAATGACCTTATTATTGGTTGTTATGAATTCAGTAAATATTACTATTTCTCCTAAAATTGCTGAACAATTTTTTTCAGAGAAAAGAGAAGAATTAAAAAAAACAATGAGAAGTAGCTCTAGAATGATATTTTTCATATCCATTCCTTTAGTTTTGTTTTTTTGTTTTTTTTCTGAAATGATTTTAGGGTTTTTTGGAGAAAAATATTTAGTAGCTAAAGAGCCTTTAATTATACTAATGATTGGTCAGGGAATTTGCTCTTTTTTTGGTGCAGTTCAAGTTTATTTAAATATGACAGGAAGACAAACAACGTTCCAAGTTATTCTAATTTTTGCAGTTATAATAAACTTCGTATTAAACAAAATGTTAATTCCTATTTATGGCATGAGTGGCGCCGCCTTTTCTTATGCGGTAAGTATGTTTTTATGGAATTTAGCCGCAACAATTATTATCTATAAAAAAGATAAAATAGCTGTATTTTTAACATAATTTTTATACCATGCAAAAAATTATAATTAAAAAAAATAAACTCTGGTTTTTTTCTCTATTTAGTGTTTTTCTTATACTTTCTACACTAACGATTTTTATATTGCCGGATCGATATTTTAATGATACTAAAATAATTGTTATAGATAAGTATAAAGAAATTGGATGGATTGGCAGTTATCCCTTTGCTATAATGTTTTATAATATTACCAAATTAAAGCACCTCCCTTTTTTTGTAATTGCATTAATCCAATTTCCATTAACTACCTATATCCTATATAAAATTGGGGTGCCTAATAACTTTCATAAATTCAACACTAAGAATTTAGTAATGATTGTCGCGTTTCTTTTATTAGGAATCTATATGTCTATGCCCACTAAAGAGTTTATTACCTTTTTACTCTTTTCATCAATCCCATTTATTTTTCAATCTAAAATAACTAATAGAAAAAAAATAATTTTTTCATTACTATTGATTGCTTCCTTTTCTTTTTTTAGAGCCTATTATTTATTGATTCCAATTTTTGCAGTTGGATTTTATTTAATATCATTTATTCATTTTGAAAAGAAAACCGTAGCCACTATTTTTTATGGGTTAATAATAGCAATATTCCTTTCCTTTAGCCACGGAATTGTAAAAGGAGAATTTCTATCTAAACTAACACGACAAGATTATGCAGATTCTAATGGCAATGGTGTAAATACAATTATTATATCTCCTATTTCACAAGACACTTGGTATGGAGAAGCATTCGGAATTTTTTATGGGTATACTTCTGTAAATTTTCCAATAGGACAAATTTTAGCTCATTTATTAACACCACAAGTTATTGTTTTTGCTATTTGGGAACTACTCCTATTTTCTATATTATTTATAAGATTTTCCAGATGTTTAAAAAACAAAAAAGAGAATATTATGGAATTTTGGATTTTTTCTATTTTGTTTTCCTATTTTATGGTTCAAGGAATCTTTGAACCAGACTTAGGGACTTCAATTCGACATAAAATAGGGTTTTTACCAATTATATATTTTGCAATATATTATGAACATTTCAACAGAAAAACATAGTTTTATTTTAAACGCATTTTTATTATTAATCGCAAGCACACTAATATTTAGGTTGCCCTGCACGGTTTCAATAATTTGCTTTTCTTTTTATGGATTGCTATCCTATAAAAAATTGTCTTTTACAAAAGGGTCATTGAAATATATTTTAATAATAGCAATCCCATTGTTATTAGAGATTATTTTTTTTTGGAACAATGATTATTTTTATTTAGGAATAAAGTCACTAGAAAAATATATAACTCTATTATTGTTTCCAATATTTATTATAGGAAATCAAAAATACATTAAGTTTTATCCATTGGTAAAGACCTATTCTGTGGCAACAACTTTAATAGTAGTGTTCTTTTTAATAAGGTATTATTTTGTCTATAATGAATTCTTTTTAAGCTTTTATTACGAAATGAATATGTGGCAAATGGGATATCATTTTGCCAATACAATTGGAATTCATGCGCCAGCTTTAAATATGCATTTGGCATTTGTTTCAATTTGTAATTTGTATTTTTCAATTTCAAATTTAAAAACGAACAAACACTTTTTATTGAAGGGTCTAAATTTTATTTTGTTCCTATTTTCCTTCATTCTACTGTTAATAATAAATACAAGAATAGCATTATTAGCAAGCTTTTTAGGATATTTTCTCGTTTTTGTATTTCATTTTTTCAAAAACAAAAACAAAAGGCAAATAATTAAATCATCAAGTATTTTTATTATTTCAATCTCGGTAATTTTAGTTGTATTTATAAAAAACAATAATTTTATGGAAGAAAAGTATAATAGATTGCTTTTTGATAAAATTGAAATGATTGGAAAATTAGATCAAATAGAAAGACCAGAAGTAGAAGTATATAGCTCCTTAGTTACTCGTTTATCTATTTGGAAATCCACAATTGATCTATCAAAAGATAATCTTATATTTGGAGTAGGTTCCTCTAACAGTAGAAAGGAATTGACTAATTATTATAGCAGATCGGACCAAAAATTTCTTTTAAAGTATCAATTTCCTGTCCACAATCAATTTCTCGATTTTTTACTCAAATTTGGATTGTTAGGACTAATAGGCACCTTTATCTACATTGGTTTTATTGGTTTTATTGGATTCAAATCAAAAAATGTTATTGTTATAACATTTTTCTTGTTGTTTTTTATCTCCAACCTAACAGATGATTTTTTGGATAGATTTGATGGTATTGTATTTAGTGGTTTCTGGATTTGTATGTTTACTAGTGATTATTTAAAAAACAAACAGAATCAATTAGAAAGTTAATTGGCACCATCTTTAATAAAAGCGGCTCCCGGCATTAGTTCTCCGGCTTCCGGAAACTGATGCAGAACTTCAATTGAAACATCTTTCATAACAGAATTTTCCCCTGACGGATTTTCTTTAAAATAATCAGCAGTAGCTTTTATTGAATTAGTTCTCCACCTATTTCCGTCTTTAATCAAGTACCATTGCCCTGTTGTTGATTTTACAACTTTACCTTCATATATTGCTCTCAAACTATCCGACGCAACCACTTCTCCTTTGCTATTGTAACTTGTTTTTAAATTTCTTTTACAAGAAATTGAAACATTCACTAAAAAAAGTAAACTGAGGAATACTAATATTTTCATATTTTCATATTTTTATAATTGCAAATATCGATTTTTTTAATAATATAAAATCCCTAGAAAGAAAATACACTTTATATATTTATATTTGCATACAAAAAAATTATTGCCATGAATAAAATAAAAATTGCACATGTTTTACATTCCGTTGGAGGTGTAGATGTTTATGTAAGATTTGTTTTAGACAATATTGACAATAATAAATTTTGTAGTTTGATTTTACATGGCAAACAAGATACCAGCCATCCCTTTTTAGACAAGGATAAAGAACCTGTAAAGGCTTACAAGACTTCAATTGTAAGAGATATATCTTTTATTAAGGATTTCAAAGCAATTTTTGAAATTTATAAAATATTAAAAAAAGAAAGACCAGATATTATCCACGCCCATAGCGCAAAAGGAGGAATTATGGGAAGAGTAGTTGGAAGATTACTTAATATTAAAGTAATCCATACTCCAAATGCATTTTCGTATTTAAGTGCTGAAACTAAAATAAAAAGGAAAATATTTCTGTTACTAGAAATTTTTTTTTCAAAAGGAAATGGATTATTATTAGCAACCTCTAATTCAGAATTAAATAGGGGTTTAAACGAGGTTAAATACAATTCTAAAAAGGCTTTTCATATAAATAACTCTATTAATCCCATTAATAATATTCCTAATTTATCCATTCCAAGAACTTGGCCAAAGGAGTACATTTGTACCGTTGGAAGGCCTTCCTATCAAAAAAATATTGAATTAATGATTGAGATTTTAGGAAAAATAAATGAATTTAGAGAGGTTCATTTAGTAATCATGGGCGTTGGTCCGGTATCCTATAGATTATCAAATGTGCAAGATTTAATTAAAAAGAAAAATCTTGAGGAAAAGATTACATTAATAAATTGGACCAACAGAGACAACATCTTGAACATAATTAATGATTCAAAATTTTATATTTCAACCGCCCGTTATGAAGGGTTGCCGTATTCGATAATTGAAAGTTTAGCACTTTCTAAACCATGTTTAGTTTCAAATTGTGACGGAAATGTTGATTTAATTAAAGATGGATTTAATGGATTTGTTGTTTCAGACGAGAATATAGATACTTTTGTTGAGAAAGCTCTTTATCTTTTATCTGATGAAAAGGCATTAAAACAATTTTCTAATAATGCTTTTACCTCCTTCAATGAAGATTATAATATTTCTAAAAACATCCTAAAATTTGAAGAGTTTTACAAAGAACACGCAACATATAATTAACAATAGAAAACTAAATGAATCAAAAATTAATAGATATAATTCAAAAAGAAAAGTTTCATCCTAGTTTTCTTGGTTTTTTCATTAATCACAATTTCTTAATTAGAAGACAAATACGTAAAGCCATATTAAATAATTCCAATTTATTGAGCGGATCAATGATTGATTTTGGTTGCGGCACCAAACCATACAAAGAATTTTTTTCTTTTTGTAATGAATATATTGGCATAGATTATAAAATAGAAGGAAGGGAAGAAAAACAAAAAAAAGTAGATGTTTTTTATGACGGTAAAACAATTCCTTTTGAAAACAACCGATTTGATTCACTTTTAAGCACCGAGGTACTGGAACATGTGTTTAATTTAGACGAATTGTTATTGGAGTTCAACCGCGTTTTAAAAGTTGGAGGAAAAGCAATAATTACCACTCCATTTATGTGGGAGGAGCATGAAATGCCCTACGACTATGCCAGATATACTACACCGGCGCTAAAACATTTATATTTAAAAAATGGTTTTGAAATAATTAATAACTACAAAACAGGAAATTACATAGAAGTTATTTATCAGTTTAAAATTAATTATATTAAGAACATTCTTCCAGAAAATAAAATAATAAAACAAATTATTTTATTTCCATTTATATTTTTTTATAATTTTTTTGGAGTGCTTTTAAGTTTTATTTTACCCAAAGATCAAACTGCTTATTTTAATAATGTTTTTATTTTAAAAAAAGCAAAAAACATTTAATTCAAAAAAAATCAGTTGTAAAAAGTTTTTTAATTCCTTATTGAATTTACAGTAACAAATTGAAACGCATAAATCAATTTTAGTGTATAAATAAAAAGTTAATATTTATATAATAATTGCATAATTTTTGCGTTATAATACATCTATATAAAAAAAATGAAAAGAATTTTAATAACAGGTGCTGCTGGATTTTTGGGTTCGCATCTATGTGACCGTTTTATAAAAGAAGGATACCATGTAATTGGAATGGACAACCTCATAACAGGGGATTTGAAAAACATTTCCCATTTATTCAAATTAGAAAATTTTGAGTTTTATCATCATGATATTACTAAATTCGTTTTTGTTCCTGGAAACCTGGATTATATTCTCCATTTTGCATCTCCAGCAAGTCCAATTGATTATTTAAAAATTCCAATTCAAACATTAAAAGTTGGTTCTCTAGGAACCCATAACCTACTAGGATTGGCAAGAGTTAAAAACGCCAGAATATTAATTGCATCCACATCAGAAATTTACGGAGACCCATTAATACACCCTCAAACCGAAGAATACTATGGGAATGTAAACACCATAGGTCCTAGAGGGGTTTATGATGAAGCTAAGCGTTTTCAAGAATCTATAACCATGGCCTACCATACTTTTCATGGTTTAGAAACAAGGATAGTAAGAATTTTCAACACTTATGGTCCAAGAATGCGACTCAACGATGGTCGAGTTATTCCAGCTTTTATTGGTCAGGCTCTACGTGGCGAAGATTTAACTATTTTTGGCGACGGAATGCAAACCCGTTCTTTTTGCTATATTGACGATCAAGTAGAAGGAATTTTTCGATTATTACATTCCGATTATTCTTTGCCTGTAAATATTGGAAATCCAGACGAAATTACCATTAAAGATTTTGCAGACGAAATTATTAAATTAACAGGAACAAAGCAAAAAGTTGTATACCACCCTTTGCCAATTAATGATCCTTTACAACGACAACCCGATACTACTAAAGCCAAAAATATTCTGGGCTGGGAAGCAAAAGTGTCTAGGGAAGAAGGCATGAAAATCACCTACGATTATTTTAAATCTCTATCAACAGAAGAGTTATTAAAAGAAGAACATAAAGACTTTACTGGATATATACACTAGTATGACCGCAGCTCAGTCACATAGTTATTCTAAATACATTAGACCAATAAGCATACTTTTCGATTTATTAGTTATATCGACTTTTTGTTTATTTTTCTTTCAGGATCTTAATCTAAATATGATATATTATATTTTATATCAAACATTTTCATGGGGTTTAATAGCCTATTTTATTAAGTTTTATGAAGTTTTTAGATTCACAACTCCAGTAGAAATTGCTACAAAATTAATAACTCAAATAGTTCTTTTTTTACTAGTTATAATTGCTTTTTTTCCTTTTTCAAATGAAGCGATTTTTAGTTCTAAAGCAATTTTACTCTTCGGATTAATTAGCTTTATTTTAATTACAATTTTTAAAATATTTTTATTTTATTATTTAAAAAAATATAGAATAATTACCGGAAGCAATTACCGTAATGCTATAATTATTGGTTATTCTAGTGAAACAATAAAACTTAAAGAGCTTTTTGAAGCCAGAAAAGACTACGGATATCGTTTTTTTGGATATTTCTCTAATAAAAAAAACCACCCTGAAGTAATAGGAAAACTAGAAGATATAAAAACCTTTGTAATTGAAAATGAAATAGACGAAATATATTGTTCCTTAAACGAACTTTCCAACGAAAAACTAAAAGATTTGGTTGACTTTGCTGATGAATATAAAAAAGCAATAAAATTTATTCCGGATTCTAAAGAAATATTTTCTAAGAATTTAAGAATCGATTATTATGAAATGTTTCCAGTTTTATCCTTAAAAAAAACAATACTAAACGAACCATCAACAAAAATTTTTAAGAGAATTTTTGATATAGTTTTTGCTTTAATTGTAATTATTGGAATTTTATCTTGGTTAGCTCCAATTTTAGCAATTTTAATTAAACTGGAGTCAAAAGGTTCAATTTTCTTCAAACAAGGAAGACCAGGACTAAATGAAAAAGAGTTTTTTTGTTACAAATTTCGTTCAATGAAACAAAATGAAACTACTGAAAAAGAAGCTTCTAAAAATGACCCAAGAGTTACTAAAATTGGTAAATTCATGCGTAAAACAAGTATGGATGAATTACCACAATTCTTAAATGTTTTGTTAGGCGATATGTCGGTAGTTGGGCCAAGACCCCATCTTTGGTCTCAAAATAAATTATATGGGAGCCGAATAAAAAAATACATGGTTAGACATTATGTAAAGCCTGGAATAACTGGATTGGCTCAAGTTAAAGGATTTAGAGGTGAAATAGAAAATGACGAGGAAATGATTAATCGAATTAAATTTGACGTTTTTTATATTGAAAATTGGTCTTTAATTTTAGACGTCAAAATTATAGTTCAAACCGTTATTAATATTTATGTAGGCGAAGATAAAGCCTATTAAAAAACATCTTCTTCTAATAAAAACTTTATTTGTTTGTCTAAATCAAATGCATAATTAGAGTTCTCCCTAATACTTTTCTTCATTTTTTCTAATTCCAATTTACTACATTCAGAAATAGTTTTAAGTTTTGAATTTAAATCGGTATAGTTTCCAACTTCAGCTACCCAACCCAAATTATTTTCTCTTACAATAATTTCACCTTCACCACCACCAAAATAAAGAATTGGAAATCCGAGGGAACTGTATTCAAATATTTTTGAAGGTACAGAACCATAAATGCGAACCTTGAGAGGAACTATTGCAATATCGAATGTTTTAAGTTTTTCATGTAATTCTTCACGATTTATAATGTCATGAAAGAAAATATTTTGAATTGTTTGAGAGGAAATCAAAGCATCTAAGCTGCTTTTTTCCGCTCCGTCCCCAAATATATGCAACTCAATATTTAAGCCATCCAAATCAATTTTATGACACAATTCTGTAATCCCTTGCGCTATTCCTAAAAGTCCCGCATAAAATATTTTTATGGGTTCTTTCTCTAGGTGGTGTAAGTCTAATTTTGCATTTCTATTTTCGGGAAAATTGCGATATAAATAGCATTTTTTTTCGGGAAAGGAGGAATGTATATGCGTAATTATTTCATTTGATTGTCCAATAATTAGGGTTGTTTTTTTATAAATAAACCGTTCCATAAATAAGGAAAATTTATGCGAAATGGAGTTTTCTTTTATTGCTTTTAATTCAATTACTGCTAATGGCCACAAATCAGAAACATTTAAAATTATTTTTTTCCTTTTAAGCGAAAGGACAAAAACAGAAATAAAGGAAATCAATAATGGTGGTGATTGAACCACAATTTTATTAGGTGTTTTTTTAATCCATAAATAAAAAAATAACCCCAAAGAAAACGACAAAACAGAAATTAATCTAACCAAAAGATTATTGCTTACACTTGGATATATCCAAAGTCTTTTCACGGTTATACCTTCTCGATTTTCAATAACTGAAAACTTTCCTTTATATTCTGGAAATAATTTACCTTTAGGGTAGTTTCCTAACGGGCATAATATTAAAACTTTGTAATTATTCTGCTTCAATTTCAGAGCTAATTGCTCAATTCTATTGGCAGCAGCACCGTTTTCTGGCGGATAATAATTGGATATAATTAATATTTCTTTCATTTTCTTTAGACACAAATTCACACAAATTCACACAAATTCACACAAATTAGTAAGATTTTAAACTATTATATGTTCTTGTAAATTAGTGTTGAATCTTTTATAATTTAGTTAGTAAAACAGCCACAATTCGTTCGGATGCTTTTCCATCCCAAAGTTCTGGAATTTCAGATTCTTGGATTCCATTTTGCAAGAAATCCTCAAAACTCTTATTTAAATTTTCAATTGAAGAACCAACTAATATATTGGTTCCTATTTCAATTGTTTCGGGTCTTTCGGTAGTTGTTCTCATAGTAAAACAAGGAATTTTCAACACTGTTGTTTCCTCAGAAATCCCCCCAGAATCAGTAATTACAACATAACTATTTTTTATTAAATACATAAAATTTAAATAGCCTTGGGGCTCCACAAAAATCATTTTATTAAAATTCAAATTCGCTTCTCCTAAAATCGCTTTGGTTCTGGGATGAATTGGAAAGATTATTTTTTTATCGCCAACCATTTTATCTATCCCTTTTAATAAATCAAGTAATGATTTTTCTTCATCTACATTTGATGGTCGATGTAAAGTTAAAACAATATAATTTTTAGCTTCTAAACCAAATTCTTTCCAAAAATTAGGAGCAAAAACTCTATTTAAATTTTGATACAATGTATCTATCATCACATTTCCAACAAAGTGAATTGCGGATGGATCTGCTCCATATTTCAGTAAATTTTTACTAGCCCACGTTGAGGTAGTGAAGAAATAATCGGTTATGCTATCCGTAATTATTCGGTTTATTTCTTCTGGCATTGATAAATCTCCCGATCGAATTCCAGCTTCTACATGTGCTACTTTTACATTCATTTTTTTAGCCACTATAGCACAAGCCATAGTAGAATTAACATCGCCAACAACCATAACCAAATCGCAAGGATTCTCTATTAATTCTCTCTCAAATGCTATCATTACTGCAGCAGTCTGTTCCGCTTGTGTACCACTTTTAACATCTAAATTAGCATTAGGATGTGGAATATTCAATTCTTCAAAAAAAGTAGAACTAAGGTTTTTATCATAATGTTGACCAGTATGTAACAATCTATAGGAAACAATTGCGCCTTCCGACTGCTTCTTTTCAATCGCTTTTATAATAGGTGCTATTTTTACAAAATTAGGCCTTGCGCCTGCTATTAGGGTTATTTTCATATTTTGTCATTGCGATGGTCGAAGCAATCTCTTCTTTTAATTATCTTGATTTTTTTCAGGAGAGTAATTTATTTCACTAGAGAAACAAACTGCTTCAATTTTCCGCTTTTACTTCGTTCTAATTTTTCTTTTCTATTAAATGTGAAGTTTAAACCACTTTCTAAATAAGTTACAATTGCCTTATCAATATTTTGAATTTGGCTATTAGTTAACTCTTTCTCACTTACATATTCTACTTCAAAAGTATCAATTTTTGTTTGTTTAATTATGAATTCTTTTACATTTCCATCGTCTTCAATTATAGATTTTGTTATATAATAAAAGGTCAATCCGGGAGATTTTTTTCCGCTTGGTAAAATCGCAAAATCATTCGTTCTTCCAATCAATTTTTTTAAAATTGGTTTTTTAATGGTGCTTTTTTCATCCAATACACCAATATCGCCAATATCATATCTAATAAACGGATGTGCTTTATTATAAAGTGAAGTAATTACAATTCGACCTTCTTTTCCGATTGGCAAAACATTATTTGATTCATCTAAAATCTCTACATAAAGGGTTTCCGAATTTACTTGCCATTCATTATTTGTATTTTGAAAAGCAATCAAATCTAGTTCCGAAGCACCATATTCATTAATTATTGGAACTCCAAATTGTCTTTCCATTAAAATTTTATCTTTTTCAAATAACATTTCGGAGGTCACCATACAATATTTTAAACTTGGACAAATTGAGTTTAAAACCACGTTTTTTTTCTTTAGAAATTTAGCAAATAAAACTAAAGAAGAAGTATACCCATTGATGTATTCAAACTTTTTCTTTTTAAATTTTAGCAATATGGTTTCAAAAAAAACATCCGATAAATCGAAAATTAAAAATCGATACCGGTTACTTAAAAAATCCTTTATTCTTTCTTTGGTATTTCCAATAAAACCCAAAGGAATCCCATAAAAACGAGCTTGTAAAGAAGAATTAAAATCAATTCCAAACCAACCAAACCGATTAACAATTGTCGCCCAGGTTAAGGAATGGCAATATTTATCTTTAGCAAAAACAAAAGGATCTCCACTAGAACCGGATGTTTTGTTGACATAAACATTCTTTGTGGTATATCCTTTAGAAAGTCTTTCATTTAAAGGTTTTTGAAAATCTCTTTTAGTCATTATTGGAAGGCAATTCCAATCTTCAAACTCCGATTTTCCAACAAATTCAATATAGGAATCATTATTTTTTAAATGATAGTCAACTATCTCCTTTTTTTTTTGAAGAATATATCTTTCAAAATCGGCTTCTGGAATTACTTGTATTTTTTCTAATTCAGCTTCAGCTTTCTTTATAGGAAAACCATTTAATTGTAGCGATAAATTAAAAATTGAGATCATTGTTTAAAATAAAAAAAGGGCTAACATTGTCAGCCCTTAAAAATACTATTTATTTAGAATTAATTTTTAATAATTTTTATAGTTTCCGATTTAGTGTCAGAAGTGAAAGTAAAGAAATACATTCCACATGTTAATGAAGAAACATCTAAAGTATTTTCAACACCAGTAAATTGTTTTTCAATAATAATTTTACCCATTAAATCAACCACTTTTAATTTGTAAGATTCCTCTAATGTTGAAGAAATAGAAACCAATGTGCTTGCTGGGTTAGGGTAGATATTAAAGTTTTTGTTTGCTTCAAAATTAGGATTTATTAAGCTTCCACTAAATTTGAAAACGCCTCCAGTGAAAGGATCTGCGTTAAAACCACCACACCAACCTGTAGTTTCGTTTAAAAAAGCTGGAGCAAGTCTTTGTGTTCCAGTTTCAATTGTAGTCCAAGTAACGCCATTATCATTACTAAAGGAAGACCCGGAACTTGTTGCGGTAGCAGTGCTCGCAGAAGTAGCAACAATTTTTGTTGTTCCAGGAATATAACACATATTTTTAAATCCAGTATATGTTACACCTGCAGACCAAGTTGTGCCTCCGTCAGTGGTCCTATAAATCTTGTAAGTACCAGTTGAAGCGGTAGTTGCTGTAGCAGCAACATAATTTTTAGCACCAACAATTATACCAGTATTATTATCACTAAAGTAAATATTCCCTATATTATTTGTGGCTACTTGAGCTCCAAAATCTGAAAGAGGTGAAGCTAATTTTGTCCATGTTAGTCCCATATCGGTGGTTCTATATATTTTACCTTTACTTGTTGTAAACCAAAAAGTGTTCCCTGCATAAGCAAAATTTCCAGTATATCCATACTCATTTGCAACAACAGCAGGACTAGTTGCTGGTGTCCATGTAGCACCACCATCACTAGTTGTATAAATCTCAAAGGTAGTTCCTAATGGATCTCCAAATGCCAAACCATTGTTAGCATTAAAGAAATGTACACCATCTAAAAAAGAATTAACAGTCCCTACTGTCTGAAAACCTGTAGCATTTTGCCTAACCCAAGTTGCGCCTCCGTCTGTTGTTTTATATATAACTCCAATTCCATCATTTGGATCTGTAACTCCTGTTACAGAAGGGTTTATTGCTCCAGCCCATGCTGTCATTGCATCAATGGCACTTAAATTTACAATTTGGTAGGTTACGTCGCCCACATTAATAACTCCTGGAGTCCAAGTTGTACCACCATCTATAGTTCTTGTAAATTCTTGAACATTTGCAGCGGCAGTTGTGCCATCATATGCTAGTCCCCAAACGGTGTTTGCATCAATAATTTTCAAGTCACTAATTCCTCTTGAAGGAGAGGCAAACCCGGACGCTTGAGAAACCCAAGATTGAGCAAAAGTTGATAATGAAACAGCAATAAAACAAAAAGTAAGTAATAATTTTTTCATAGTTATGTATTAAAGTTTGAACAAATTTAGTCAAAAAATTTAAAAAACAATTATTTTTAAATATAGTAGTCTTGAATATTATATTTTTGCACAACTAACAACACAAGAAATGATAATTTTACTACTTGGTTCTGGCGGAAGAGAACACGCTTTAGCATGGAAAATGCTCCAAAGTTATAAATGCTCCAAACTTTTTGTAGCCCCTGGAAATGCAGGAACCGCTTCTATTGCTACAAATGTAAACTTAAACATAGTAGATTTTGAAGCAATAAAAACTTTTGCGCTTGAAGAAAAAGTAGATTTGGTTGTTGTTGGCCCCGAAGATCCTTTGGTTTTAGGAATTTATGATTTCTTTCAAAAGGATGTTGCTTTAAATCATATTCCAGTTATAGGACCTTCCAGGGTTGGAGCTCAATTAGAAGGCAGTAAAGAATTTGCTAAAGAATTTTTAATTAAACATAAAATTCCAACAGCAGCTTATGATAGTTTTACTAAAGAAACGGTTGAAAAGGGATGTAGTTTTTTAGAAACGCTTCAGCCGCCTTACGTTTTAAAAGCAGATGGATTGGCAGCCGGAAAAGGGGTTTTAATTATTCAAGATTTAGAAGAAGCAAAAACCGAATTGCGCAATATGTTAGTTCATGCTAAATTTGGAAATGCAAGTGCTAAAGTTGTAATAGAAGAGTTTTTAGACGGAATTGAACTTAGTTGTTTTGTTTTAACAGATGGTAAAAATTACAAAATATTGCCTACTGCTAAAGATTACAAACGAATAGGTGAGGGAGATACCGGCTTAAATACCGGCGGTATGGGTGCAGTTTCTCCAGTGCCTTTTGCGGATTCTTTTTTATTAGAAAAGATAGAAACTCGAATTGTAAAGCCAACAATAGCTGGATTGCAACAAGATGGAATTGAATATAAAGGATTTGTTTTTATTGGATTAATAAATGTGAAAGGAGAGCCAATTGTTATTGAATACAATGTTAGAATGGGCGATCCTGAAACAGAAGTGGTAATTCCGAGATTGAAATCTGATTTAGTAGAATTATTTCAAGCAGTTGCTAATCAAACCCTAGATAAAGTTTCTATAGAAATTGACGAAAGAAGTGCCACTACAATAATGGTGGTTTCTGGAGGTTATCCTGAAGATTACGAAAAAGGGCATGAAATTACAGGATTAGAAAACATTGAAGATTCAATGGTTTTTCATGCAGGAACAAAATTAGAAAATGGAAAAGTAGTAACAAATGGGGGTCGAGTTATTGCGATCACCTCCTTTGGAGATAACTATAAAGAGGCCATAAAAAAATCTTATCAAAATATAGACAAGCTACATTTTGATAAGATGTATTACAGAAAAGACATCGGTTTCGACTTACTTTAAGAAAGAATGTGCCGTAGTATCTTGGTTTTCTTCGTTATTTTTTTGGTGAATAGACAATTGTTTGCACCAATAGATAATGTATCTCGCACACACAGCCATTAAAGTCCAACTTACTATATTTGCTAACCACCAATTATCCAACTCTAATGCACGTAACCAGTCAAGTGGTTTAAATAAAAAATCTACAAAAAGTGACTGTATTGCTTCGAAAAATGCTTTCATCTAATTAATTTTTATTTGTTTTTGTATTCTATTTAATTTTCTTTAGAAAAAATATTTTAATAAAATAAAATTCTTGTTCCATTCATTTTTAAACAAGTGTTATATTTACCTCGCAAAAGTATAAAATATCCTCATGATAACAAGCATTTTTAAAAAATCTACACCAATTAATTATTCTTTAATAGGTATTCTAATGATTTTGTTGTTTTTTATCTTCCAATTTAATAGTAAATTGGAAACGCATTCCTTTGTTGATATACTAAAAAAAGGTGCTTTACTATTGGTATTAGTTGTTTCTCTCTTTCTTTGTGATTTTATTGTAAAGAAGAACGGACTTACCAAAAACAGTTCTTACACGATTTTGTTCTTCTTTATTTTACTTTTATTTTTTCCAAAAATATTTAACAATTCCAATTTATTGCTTGCAAACTTCTTTGTTATACTATCCATGAGAAGATTGATTTCTTTACAAACATTGAAATTCCCAAAAGAGAAAATATTTGACGCTTCTATATGGATATTTGTTGCAAGCCTATTTCATTTTTGGGCAATTATTTTTCTTTTATTGGTATATATTTCCATAATTTTTCATGTATCTAGAGATTATAGAAACTGGCTAATCCCATTCGTTGCTTTATTTGTAGTAGCAGTAATTTTTGTTTTTTACAATGTTCTTATGGATAACAATGCAGTAAATTCCTATTTACAAACCAATGTAATGAATTTTAGTTTAGACTATTTTACCAATAACAATCAAAATATTGCATTTTCCATTTTCTCAGTCTTCTTATTGTTTTTTATAGTTCCTTTTATTTTTTCAATAAACAATAATCCCTTAAACTTGCAGGCGTCCTATAAAAAAGTCGTTTTTGCTGCAGTTTTTGGAATCCTAATATTCTTGATTTCTGATAATAAAAGTAATGAAATATTGGTATTTACTTTTTTACCGATAGCAATCATTGCTACTAATACTATTGAATATTTTCAAAATAAAATACAGCAAGAAATTATATTATTTATCTCAATTGCTTGCGGATTTTATTGTTTCTTTTCACAATTATAACTTGTGTCCATAAGCCAAATCTCCTGCATCACCTAAACCAGGGATTATATAGTTTTTTTCATTTAACCTATCATCCAAAGCGGCAACCCAAAGATGGCAGTTGTCAGGAAGATTTTCCTCTAAATAAGCAATTCCCTCGGGTGCAGCAATAACAACTGCAATGTGAATTTCTTTTGGTTTTTGTTTCAAAAGCAATTTATTTAAAACAGCTATAATTGACTGGCCTGTTGCTAACATTGGATCAATTAATATTAAATTTTTATTTTCAAAGGAAGGAGCCGCTTGGTATTCAACTAAAATTTCAAAGAAATCATCGTTATTTGGGTGGTGTCGGTAGGCAGAAACAAATCCGTTTTCAGCATTGTCAAACAGGTTCATAAAACCAGTATGTAAAGCCAAACCAGCACGAAGAATAGAACATAAAACAACATTGTCAGCAATAGTTGTTGTGCGTTTAATTCCAAGAGGGGTTTGCACATCAATTGCTTCATATTCTAATGTCTTACTCAATTCATACGCCATAATTTCACCTATGCGTTCAATGTTTTTACGAAAACGCATGCTGTCTTTTTGGATATTTACATCCCTAATCTCTGCCAAAAAATGATTAAGAATGCTATTGTTTTCAGAAATATAATGAATTTGCATAAAAGTGATAGTTAAGTATGTTTATGTAAAAGTATAAAAACTATCTTTGCAGACGAGGCCTTTGGGTCGAATTATATGAAATAAAATAAAATTTATAATTATGTTTTCACAATTTGCCTATTCTATATTTGAACAAAGTATCAAGGATTATCACGTTCACGACAATGTAAACCAACCCATTAACAATCCATATCCTAGCGATAAAATTGAGCATTTATTATATTTTAAAAACTGGATTGACACTGTGCAATGGCATTATGAAGACATTATTCGGGATCCAAATATTGATCCGGTTGCAGCCTTAACGCTGAAAAGAAAGATTGATGCGTCCAACCAAGAACGTACCGATATGGTAGAATATATTGACAGTTACTTCTTACAAAAATATACGCATGTAGCAGTTAACGTTTCCGCTAAGATTAACTCCGAAAGTCCAGCTTGGACTATTGATAGATTGTCTATTTTAGCTTTAAAAATTTACCACATGAACGAAGAAGCAACTCGTGCAGAAGCTTCTCAAGAGCATAGAACTAAATGCCAGGAAAAACTAAATGTTCTTTTAGAACAACGTTCTGATTTATCTACAGCGATTGATGATTTATTGACCGATATTGAAAATGGCGACAAATTCATGAAGGTGTACAAACAAATGAAAATGTACAACGACGACGATTTGAATCCTATTTTGTATCAAAACAAAAAATAATTTTTTAAATTAGAAACCATTATAAAATTAAGTAAAAAGTAATTTATTAATGGTTTTTTAAATACTACTATTGTCCCACCGCCTCCCACATATAGCAATTATTCGGCTCTCAGCGATGGGAGATGTTGCTATTACAGTTCCTGTTATTTTAGCATTGACGGCACAGTATCCAGAAGTTAAAATTACGGTGGTTTCTAGACCATTTTTAAAACCTATTTTTGAAAACATTCCTAATGTAAAATTCTTTTCTGCTCATACCCACCGCGAGCATAAAGGTCTATTGGGACTATTTAGATTGTACCGGGATTTGAAATCCCACCGAATTACAGCTATTGCCGATTTACATAATGTGCTTCGATCTAAAGTGCTGCGGTTTTTATTTGCTTTAAGCGGAAAAAAGGTTGCATTTACCGATAAAGGAAGATCCGAAAAGGGAGCTCTAACAAGTCTTACTAATAAGAAATTCCAACCGTTAAAAACAATGGTAGAAAGGCATTTGGAAACTTTTAAAAATTTAGGATATACTATTAATTTACAAACACCCTATTTTTTAAAACCCGTCGTTATTCCTAAAAAAGCAACTCAAATTTTAGGAGACAAAACAGGTAAATGGATTGGCATTGCACCTTTTGCTCATTATTCAGGGAAAACCTACCCAATAGATTTAATGCGAAAAGTGATAGAAGAATTATCCAATAAAGAAGGTTTTAAAATTCTTCTTTTTGGCGGTGATTCTGATTTTGAAAGATTAGAGACTTTGGTAAACGGAAAGTTTAACGTTTATAATTTTGCAAAAAAAATCTCCTTTAAAGAAGAATTACAACTTATTTCAAATTTAGATGTGATGCTTTCTATGGATTCTGGGAACGCTCATCTTGCTGCACTATTCGGAGTGAAAACTATAACACTTTGGGGAGCAACCCATCCGTATGCCGGATTTGCACCCTACAATCAACCTACCGAAAATTGTTTGGTTGCCGATAGAGACCAATATCCATTACTGCCAACATCGGTTTATGGAAATAAAAAAGTTGCGGGTTATGAAGATGCTATGAGATCAATTCCAGTGGATAGAATTGTGGCTAGAGTGCTATCGCAATTACAAGATTAAAAATAAATTCGCTCTTCTCTACAACGATCATCTAGGTATTTTTTCAAATTTAAAACTGCCGCTCTGTAATCAGGGGCTTCATAATCAAATCGCTCGTGTTCGTTTTGCTGCTTTTGAATATCCTGACAAGAATTTGAAATCTCGCGAATAATTTCTAATAAAACTTTCTCCTTGCTTTTTTCTTTTTCAAATTTGAATTCCACAATTTCGTCTTGCAACCCTTCACAATAGGTAATAAGTTGCTCTACTTCAGATTCCTCCAAAAGATAGTCTTTGTCCTTAAATATTTGTCGGATGTTTTTCATATTCAATAACAATTTCAAAAATCAATTGCAATATCAAAAATCAATTTCAAAAATCAATGGCAATTTCAATATCAAAAATCAATATAATTACACAGCTAAACCACTAAAAACGGAATTTTGCCGAGGCATTATACATCATCAAAATCTACTAAGATCTCGCTTGAAGTTGGATGCGCTTGACAAGTTAAAATTAAACCTTCAGCTACTTCCGAATCGGTTAGGATGGAGTTCTTTTTCATTACGGCTGTCCCTTTAGAAATTCGTGCTAAACAACTGCTACAAATTCCGCCTTGGCAAGAATAAGGCGCATCAACTCCTTGTTTTAAAGCAGCCTCCAAAATGGTTTGTTTCTGACTCATTTCAAAAGTAGTTTCCTCGTCGTCTACTAAAATTGTAATTGTAGTATGCCCTTCGTGCGAACTTGCTTCAGTATTTTCGGTGCTAGAAGCAGTAAATAATTCGAATTTTATATTTTTATCAGCAACATTATGCTCTTTTAAAACGGTAGTTGCCAAATTAATCATTTCTTCAGGACCACATAAATAGAACTTATCAAATTCTTTTTCTTTGTGTTTGTCGTTCAAAATAAAATTAAGATTCGACTTGTCAATTCTTCCAAAAAGTTCATTCTCTACTTTGGCTTGACTGAAAGTATAATGCACGAAAAAGCGACCAACATATTTTAATTGTAATTGGTGTAACTGTTCGTGAAAAATAGTTTCTTCGGGGGTTTTATTACCATAAAGTAAAACAAAAGAACTCTTTGGCTCGTTTTCTAAAACCGATTGCAGGATTGACATTACCGGAGTAATACCACTTCCAGCAGCAAGCGCCGCATAGTTTTTTTGTCTTTCGGCATTTGGTTCAAATTTAAAGTTTCCTTCTGGTTGACCAACTTCTAATATATCGCCTACGCTAAGATTTTCGTTAGCAAATTTTGAAAAAAGACCATTTTTAACTGCCTTAACAGCAATGCGTAATTCGCCACTATTAGGAGAAGAACAAATGGAATAGGCTCTACGAATTTCAGTTCCATCTAGCGTTAATTTCAAATTTATATATTGACCTGCAATAAATTGGTATGCAGATTGTAATTCGGAAGGAACATTAAAAACCACAGAAACTGCGTTAGGGGTTTCGCGCTTAATTTCTTTGATTTGTAATTTATAAAAAGATGCCATTGGGTTTTATTTTTTGCAAAGATAGCAAAGAATATTATTTTACTTTAGAGTTTTAGGTTTCTTTATGCCCTGTTATTTTTCATGTTCCTCAAGTGTAAATATTTCGTTTACGCTAATGGCAAATACTTTAGATATTTTTAAGGCAAGAACGGTTGACGGAGTATATCTTTCCGTTTCTATAGAGTTAATGGTTTGTCTAGAAACTTTTACTTTGTCGGCTAAATCTTGTTGTGTCAAATTGAGTTTTGCTCTTTCTACTTTTAGAGTATTTTTCATTTATTTTCACTGCGTTTTAATAAAAAGTAAGTTGAAATGTGTGAAAACAACATCATGGTAACCAATTGTTGTGCAGGAATTTGTTGGATGTCATCATTTGTAATGACATCTAAAATTGGGTAAATAATAGTGAATACGATACCAAAAAAAAATGCGCCATAGAAAGATTTTAATTTCAGAAAGCATTTGTCAATTTCGTAAATGTTGGATGTACATTTTTGTAACTATTATTAAAATGATTTGTATCAATTTGAAATTGATAAATGCTTTCTGAAGATGAAATAACTTGAAATAAATTTAGCAGATATATTATTTTATATTTGAAAAATAAAAAATTATTTTTACTTTTACATAAAATAATAAATAGTTTATCTCTTTTATATTTATGATAAAATGTTGTATTACAATTTATTAATTAAAAAATTAAATGATTAGGGAGTAAAATTAGTGTAATAAAAATTCTATATTTTCTAGTAAATTAATGGTTATTTAAAGCATTAAGTACAAATTAAATCGTGTCCAAATTTTACTTCACACTGTGTATTAGTATTTACTATTAACTTAGGGTAGAAAATTTATAATTAATATCTGTGTTGGTATTATTTGTATAAAAAATATACAGGATACATAAATGAAAATGTGGAGACCAGAACCCACACTAAAAAACGGGAAATTTTAAACAAAAGTGGCGACTACGCAAAAGGAAATGAAAAAATTAACAACTATTTTTGTAGCAATATTATTTGCTTCATTTATGATTACAAGTTGTGGTGGTAAATCAAAAGAAACTACAGACACAACAGAAGACACAACATTAATGTCGTCAGACACAACAGCAACAACTGAAGAAGCAACAACAACAACAACTGAAGAGCCAGCTGCAACTGAAGAGGCTGCTACAGAATCAAAAAGTGATTGTGACCAATTCATTGTTGATTATGAAGAATTTGTTAACGATTATATTGTGTTAGTTAAAAAGATGAAAGCTAATCCATCAGACATGACTGTTATGACTGAATATACTGAAATGGCTTCTAATTTATCTACTATGCAATCAGACGCTAAAGAATGTACAGATCCAAAATACGCAACAAAATTGGCTAAACTTGCAACAAAATTAGCAAGCGCAGCAGCAGGGATGTAATTCTAAAAAATACATTAGATAAATAAATAAGTAAGGATGCCGATAGGCATCCTTTTTTTTATAGAATTGTGTTTGAGTTCAAATATTTTTAAGGAGTAAAAGAATAATCAATCAATTGATTGAAAAAAATATTTAGATTGTAACATTTTAGTATATTTATGAACTAACTTCTAATTCTAAATTTCTTAATTATATGTTCAAACATTTTATAGTTCTAGAATGGAAATCCTTTTTTCGTTCGGCATCTTTTGGAACCAATGTGGTGCTTAAGGTATTCATGGCGCTCCTCGCTTTATACTTTATGGCAATGTTTCTTGGCTTGGGCTTTGGTATTTTTCCTTTGCTAGAAGATATGGGATTGGATCCGTTTATTACAGTCAATAAATACTTGATTTATTATTTTGTTTCTGATTTGGTAATTCGGTATTTCGTCCAAAAAATGCCTGTAATGAACATCCGTCCTTTATTGGCTTTGCCTATAAAACGGAATACCATAGTACATTTTGCATTAGCAAAAACTTCGATTTCGTTCTTCAATTTGTTGCATGCGTTTTTCTTTATTCCTTTTTCAATCATGTTGGTGCTCAACCACCATTCTTTACCCAGTGTGATTCTTTGGCATTTGGGCATCTTCGGAATTATCTACGCCAACAACTATATTAATATTTTACTCAATAATAAAGACAGCATCTTTTATCCTATTTTGGCCTTGGTTGCAGGTTGTGGAATCATGCAATATTACAAAGTCTTTGATATTACAATTTATACGGCTCCTTTTTTTGAAGGATTGTATAAAACTAGTTATTTGTCTATAGTTTTACTAGCAATAGCTGCAGCCTGGTATTATTTTGCTTTTAATTTTTTCAAAAATAATTTGAATTTAGACGAAGGTCTGGCAACCAAAAGTGCTATCGCCAAAACCGAAAATTTCAATTGGTTGAATCAATTTGGCACCTTGGGAACGTTCTTAAAAAACGATATCAAAATGATAAAAAGAAACAAGCGCCCAAGAGGAACTATTCTTGCTAGTGGGGTATTTCTTTTTTATGGTTTATTGTTTTTTAATAAAGTAGAGGGATTTAATAATAACGTTGGCATGCAAATTTTTGCCGGAATTTTTGTTTCTGGAGGTTTTCTGTTGAACTTCGGGCAGTTTGTACCTAGTTGGGATAGTTCGTACTACCAATTGATGATGAGCCAGAACATTCAATACAAGGAATATTTAAGTTCCAAATGGTGGCTTATGGTAATTGTTACTTTAATTTCAACAGTTTTGGCATCCTTTTATTTGTATTTTGGCTGGCACACTTACTTGTTAATTGTTGTCGGTGCTATTTATAATATTGGAGTTAATTCGCACATAGTGTTATTAGGTGGAGCTTTTAATAAAACTCCAATAGATATAACCACAAAAAAAGGTTTTGGTCAACGGCAAGCATTTGATATTAAAACGATGCTGGTTGCCATACCTAAATTAGCAGTCCCGATGATTTTGTATGCTTTAGGTACAACTGTTTTTAATGAAAACATAGGACTTTTAGTTGTTGCTGTAGCTGGAGTTTTAGGATTTGCATTTAGGGGGAAAGTCTTTAATTGGATTGAAAAAATCTATAAAACAGAAAAATACGCAACCATCGCTGCCTATAAACAGAAAAATTAGTATTCGTTGCACATACTAAACTTATAAATTCATAAACTTCTATTCTAAAAAAATGATACAAGTAAACAATCTTATCAAAACATATAACAACGGAGTTAAAGTATTAAATATTACCAATCTCGAAATTCCAAAGGGGCAAAGTTTTGGCCTTGTCGGAAATAATGGTGCCGGAAAAACTACTTTTTTCAGTTTGTTATTAGATTTAATTCAGCCTAGTTCGGGCACTATAATAAACAACGATATTCAAGTTAATACTAGCGAGGCGTGGAAACCTTTTACATCTGCATTTATTGACGAAAGCTTTTTAATTGGCTATTTAACTGCCGAAGAATATTTTTATTTTATTGGTGATTTAAGAAGTCAAAATAAAGCCGATGTTGACGCTTTGTTAAACAAACACAAAGAGTTTTTTAATGATGAAATTCTGAACAGCAAAAAATATCTGAGAGATTTATCTAAAGGAAACATGAAAAAAGTAGGGATAATAGCCGCTTTAATTGGAAATCCGGAAGTGATAATCCTTGACGAACCATTTGCAAATTTAGATCCTACAACTGTAAACCGATTAAAAAAAATTATTAAAGAATTATCTGATAATCCAGAAGTTACTGTCTTAGTTTCCAGTCACGATTTAGTTCATACGGTTGAGGTTTGTACGAGGATAGTTGCTTTAAATAAAGGGGAAGTAGTAAAAGATATCGTTACTTCTGATGAAACATTGAAAGAATTAGAAGCGTTTTTTGCAGTATAATTGAGACTTTATTTCAGAAAAACACACACAATTAAGGTGTTAAAATAGCCGTAAACAAAACTAAAACAACACCAGAAAACAATTTATAGACACAAGATTTATAAAGGAAACGGAACAATTAAACTTGTTTTTTTAGGTTATTCAATTAAATAAAAAAAACAGTAGTAAACATTTGCTTACTACTGTTTGTTATTATAATCACCCGGTTATACCAGAAAAAGAAAATTAATTTATTGTAATATCGTCAATTTGCATTGTGGTAGTTACAGTCCCACCGCCAGAATATTCAAAAACAAAATACCCATTACCTGTTAAAGTAGAAGGAATTGAATAAACTCCTGAAGAGGTAAAAGAATTTTCAGAGGTATTATTAGCTGATGGATAAGTAATATTAAAACTAGATGTTATATCTGTAAACACAGAGGCATTTAAAAAACCATTATTAAAATCCTGCGATTTAACATAATAAACTTTAAGTACTGGACCGAAGTAATATCTAGCCTCTTTTTTGAATGAAAAAGTATTTGCTGCAGTAAAGTCTACAGGCACCATAAAGTAAGATTTTGCAACCGCTCCTGGTGTTGTAGCTCCAGCATAAGAAGACATTTCTATATATTTATTACCTGTTGTTGCAGGATATTGTTTTACAGCCCAATATCTATTACCTACAGCTCTATCGTTAATGTATTTAGGGAAACTGGTGCTACCAACTGTATAACTAGTAAAATCCTCAAACAACGATCCTCCAAAAGTAAGATTTGTCCCACCTAATGGAAGTGAAGGGCCTACTACTCTAGGATTTTCCATTTTAACATCTCTTTCAGTTCTCAAGACTAGCTGAAATCCTGAATTGTATTTTGTTAATACTCCTCTAATTTTTCCACTCCCTTTTGGGGTGTTAAAACCAGCAAAATTTGCATATCTACTTGTTCTAATTGCTAGTTCTTTAGTTCCATCTGTTATGTAAGTATTATCATCAAAAGTGTTGGTTCTATCTGCATCATAAGTTCCTCCTGCAGTAGCATCATTAAATTGAACATTATCAATTTCAACAAGGGTGTTTAAATAAGTATCGCTACTTGTTAATTGAGTAATAGTTAAGTTTTTATGCACTATTGCATCTTCACTTGTCACATCACAAGAAGGAATAAGAAACTTGTTTACATTTAATGCTGCAATTCTATCTACGGCATATTTATCTGTAGGTGGCGCACCAAAAATTAAACCTATTCCAAAGCTTGTTGGATTAGCAAATCCCAATCCTTTTAATTTTAAAAATACTTTTCTTCCTGGTTCCATAGAAGTATAAATGTTTCTTACTTCGGCAGAAATATTAAATCCTTTAGAACCATCTGTTGGCTGCAAATACATGCTTTGATAAAAATTACCACCTTCATCACTAGAAATTACATAACCTTCTATTATATCGTCCGTAGTGTATTCTGGCGAATTTGCAGCGTTACCAACCACAACTGGATTTATTGCAACGGCATATATATTGGCAACTTCTTTTGTTTTCGCTAATCCTGGATTAACACACTCTGTAATTTCTGGAGCATTATAACGTTCTTTTACACAGCTTGTTATAACCAAAGTTAATGAAGCTATTAGTACTAATTTGATTTGATTTTTCATAACATTTTTTTTTAAAAGCTTAAATAAATATTTACTGAATAAGTTCTTCCGTAACCATAAAAATATTTAGGAGCAAATACGCTTGGCCCGTTACTTTGATGATCTTGATAATCTTGTTGGTAAGAAGCATTTCGTGACTGCTCGAAACCGCCTGTTTTGTAGTTTATGTTTAATACATTATTTACGTTTGCAAATAAACCTATAGTATATTTATAATTAAATCTCCAAGATTTTCCGCCCACTAAATTAAATAAGAAAAAAGAATCAAATTTTTCTTGTTTTAGATATTTATCTTTTAGATTTTGATCTATTCCACCATAATATTGATTTACTACAGTATTATTTACGGGATCTATATAATTATAAGTTCTTTTAATAACCGATACGTCTAGATAATTGTCGGATAGATAATTTACATTAGCTCCGATCCACCAAAATTTAGGATCTCTATATTCAACTCCAAACGAGTAAGCTTGTTGCGGCATTCCAGATAATTTGTATCCGGCTAAATTAGATTTTCCGTAGGGGATTAATGATCCCGAAGAGTCATTAGCAAGATTAACATCTGGGTTGTTTGTAATGGTATAATCGCCATAAGCCGCAACTCCAGTTAATTTTATAGTAGAGGTAAGTTGGTATTCTAATCCTGTTTCAATACCTCTATTTCTTTTATTGATTCCCGTAACTACTTCCGATACAAATTGGTTATTTCCACCTAATCCATCCGCATAATAAAAATTAATATCGGTAGAATTTAAAGTTTCAGAAAAGTATCCTGTGAAACGAGCTTTGAATTTAGGAGCTTTAATTATATAACTAGCATCTACTCCTCTTATTGTTTCGTTTGTAACTCTGGCAATAGTGTTGTTTACTCTAGCATTAGAAAACACATCTTTAGTATTTGGGGCTTTAGACATGTAAATACCATTAAAATCTAAATACTGTCTTCCAGAAATTTTGTAGGTAAGGCCACCTTTAAAACCAAAATTATCAAAAGTCACTTTATCACTTTTTCCAAATGAATTTGTTGGATAATATCCGTTTTTATACAATCCATTTCTTTGGTATCCAGAACGAGAAAAAGATTCAGCCAAATAAAAATCTATTTTTTTGTAGGTAAATTTGAATTGTGTAAAAACATCTAATTTACTAGCATCAACAATGTAGTTATAACCATATTTATCTCCTACTTTAACTTGTCTCAAAGGATTATTTAAGTCAGATTGTTCCTGATCAAAGGTAAGTCCAAAGGTATTTATATCGTTATAATAATTACCTCCTAAAAGGTCTAACATATTTTTAAAGTTTTTAGTGCTTGAATTTAAATAATTAATTCCTGCATTCATAAAAATATTATCTGACAATTTTGTAGACAAGTTAGTATTAAATGTTGCAATATTTTCATCGTTTCTATCTTCATATAATGCAACTCTACTACCATTCGCTAAACTTTTAGTATTTGTAGTGTAAATTTTAGTCCAATCTAATTGGGGATTTGCAATAAAATTATCTTTCGCAAGACTTGCAAATGCAATATTTTGTGGAGTATTTCCAATATAATTATAAGGAATAGCAGAATCAAATCGGTTAGCATAGTAACTTGGTAACTTAGTGTAGTAAGTTGGATCTGGATTATTGTCTTTAGTATAGTCCAATCTACTATTTCCTATTTCACCAATTTGGTAGGAAACCGAAGTATTGATATTAGTTTTAGAATTTACTTTCCAATAATGAGTTAACATTAATAATGGCTCTTCCGATTTTTTCATTCTAGAATTTCTTCTTCTACCATCTTGGTATCCCCAGTAAGAATTGTATTTATTTCCAACTAAATCATTTTGCTCATCCGTATTAGGGGAGTTTTTGCCTCTTTTATTTTGAGCATAAATAGAAGTAAAATTTAAACTATGTTTGTCATTAATTTTTTTCTCTACACTTGCAAACAAGGAGTTGGCACTGTAATTTGTCCCTTCAAAATAGCCTTCTTGTGTCCAACGTCTTCCTGCCGAAACAACAAATGCCCAACCATCTTTATTTATTCCAGATGCATAGGTTCCCATAGTTCTAAAACTATAGTTTGTATTTGTGTTAAGAAAGGATATTCTAGTTCCTGGTCTGTAAATAGAAGCACGGGTATTTATTTCTTGTGTACCTGCAATTCCACCAAAAACATAATCTGACGGTGAAGATCCATTAGTAAATTCCTGATTACGAGTAGCATCATTTAATCCTCCCCAATCACCATATTGCGGTCTTCCATCTCCAACACGATTCATGGAAATACCATTTATCATTACGTTAGAATATTCATTATCTATTCCTCTTACGCTAAAACGAGCTTGGCCAAAATTATAGGCAGCAGCCTGTAAAAATGCATCCCTAGAAGATTGAAGTAAACTAGTAGTGCTTTCAGAGCTATTTCCCTCATCACCCAAATCTGTTTCTTGAATGTTTAAAACATTGCTTTTCTGGTCCTGTACAATGTCTTCTTCTAAAACAACAACACCTAAATCTAGAACTTTATCTTTAACAACATCTATTGTTAACAACTGGTCTTTATACCCAGCACTTTTAACTAATACTAATTGACTTCCTTCAGTTGCATTTGTAAATGTAAATTTACCTTGGGCATCGGAAATTTGGGTCAAATTAGAATTTTGAACAGAAACGACAACATCTTGCAATGGTTTTTGTGATTTTGAGTCTACTACCTTACCCGAGAAACCAGTACCGGATTGAGCAAAAACAAAACACACTTGCATCACAAACAATAAACTAATGACAAGCTTTTTCATAAATTGATTTAAATTAATTTTTTCTTACAACTGTAGTCTTAATAAAAACTAAACAGCCTACAAAGGTACATTATTTTAAGAATATTACTACTTTTGCAACTGAGTTTATAAAAACTTGATATTAAATTAATATACGATATATGAGAATTAAATCCTTTTTGGCACTATTTATTGTTTTTTTCGCAATTACTAAAGGTAATGCACAGGCTAAAAACTATAGTGTCCACACCGTTGCTTTTTACAATTTCGAAAATCTATTTGACACTATTAATGATCCAAAAACAATTGATGAAGAATGGTTGTCTTCTGGAGCTCAAAACTGGACCTCAAAAAAATACCGCCAAAAACTTGAAAATTTATCCAGAGTATTATCTGAGATAGGTGTAGGGTCAATTGAAGAGAAAAAAAATCCAAATCCTCCAACTTTTATTGGAGGAGCTGAAATTGAAAACCGCGGTGTTCTAGAAGATTTAATTAAGCAACCCAAATTAGCTAGCTCCGATTATGGCATCGTGCATTACGATTCACCAGATAAAAGGGGTATTGATGTGGCGTTATTATACCAAAAGAAGCACTTCAAGGTTACTAGTTCAATTAACATTCCGTTAATTATCTATAATAAAATGGATCTAAAAGCAGAAACTTACGAAAAAGTAAATTTAAATCAAGCAAATCAAGAAACTCAAGAAAATAATTATTCCACAACAATAACAATGAATAACGAAAATGGTGTTTTTTCCGTTCCTTGTAAAATTAATGGATTAGAGTTAAAGTTTGTTTTTGATACGGGCGCTGCAGATGTTTCAATTTCATTAACAGAAGCTTTGTTTATGCTTAAAAATGGTTATCTTAAAAAAGAAGACATAGGTGAAGAGGTTTATTATGGTATTGCAAATGGGGATATTGTAAAAGGGACAAAAATAAATATTGCAGAAATAGAATTTGGAGGATTAAAACTTTTTAATGTTGCCGCATCAATTGTACATGAAACATCATCACCTTTACTATTAGGCCAATCAGCAATTCAAAAGTTAGGAAAGATACAATTAGAGGGTAATAAATTAATAATTATTAAAAAAGTGGCCTCTAAAATTTCTACTGCTGAGCAAAATCGCTTTGTTGAATCATCTGTTGATAAATTAGAGTTTAATTATGACACTAAAAGAGTTTACACCCGAGACCAACTCTTAGTTACCGGTTTCCTAGACGGTGAAGAAATTAATATAATTGTAAACCACTGGCCATCACGTTCTGGAGGAGAAAAGAAAAGTTCCCCATTTAGAGAAGCCGCTGGAGCTTTAAACAGAAAAATCATCGATTCTTTAGTGAAAATAAACCCAAATGCTAAAATTATTACCATGGGCGATTTAAACGATGGTTCCTATAACCGAAGCGTAAAAATTGCTATTGGCGCAAAACTTAAAAAAACCGAATTACAAGCACCAGGAGATATCTACAACCCATTCGAACAAATGGCTAAAGATGGAAATGCTTCTTTATTTTATAGAGATTCTGGAGATATTTTCGACCAAATTATGGTATCCCAACAATTTACACTCCCTGATTACTCCTCTTTCCGGTATTGGAAAGCTGGAATTTACAATAAATCATTTATGATACAAACCACAGGGCAGTACAAAGGCTATCCGCTGCGACATTCAATTAACGAAGTTGGTTTTAGTGACCACTTTCCAGTATATATTTATCTGATAAAACAGTCAAAATAAATTTTTAAAGGTTAGTGCAAGCTAACCTTTTTTATTTTAGTAATTTCGTAAAAAATAAGTCATGGCAACTCTAAAACCTTTTAATCTATCCAATTGGATAGAGCAAAACAGACATCTATTACTCCCTCCCGTAGGCAATAAAAATGTTTATGTAGATTCTGGCGATTATATTGTTATGATTGTTGCTGGGCCAAATTCCCGAAAAGACTACCATTACAACGAAACCGAAGAATTATTTTACCAACTAGAAGGGGACATCACCGTCTATATTCAAGAAGATGGTTTAAAAAAAGCCATGCACTTATCTGCTGGAGATATGTTTTTACTTCCAGCCAAAACGCCACATTCCCCAAGCCGTAAAGAAAACTCCATTGGTCTAGTAATAGAAAGAAAACGTGCCGGAAAAGGATTCACCGATGGTCTACTTTGGTTTTGCGAAAACTGTAACCACAAACTCCACGAAGCGTATTTTGAGTTGGAGGATATCGAAAATGATTTCCTGCCTCATTTCAAAGAATACTATAATTCTATCGAAAAACGCACCTGCAAAAATTGCGGCACCATCATGGAAACCAACTCAAAATTTGCAAATAAGTAAAGTTATCAGAAGCTAATCCAGCTCTCCATTGCAAGTCCTCACAAAAAAAGCAGTATTTCTATTGTTTTAAAAAGAGCTTCCGTTGGTCGCTTTTTTAAAACAAGAAATCCATACTTTTTATTGCTCCGGGCTTTCCATTTCTATCTGGGCTAAAACAACTATTGAAAATAAAACAACAATAAATTTTAAAGAATTTCCCTTATGCAAATGTAATTCGTGAAATCTAACCACAAATTAAATTCGTGAAAATTCGTGTAACTCGTGTCTAAATTTTTTTAAAGGTTCCCCAACCAAGATAGCGTCATAATTATCAATTATTCAAAATAATCCACTATTTTTGCTTAAAATCTAAAGAACAAATCAAAAAAAACATACGATGGCAACAATTGCACAACAATTCGGAATGGTAGAAGCACTAGCAACTTTAGGCGTAAAAGCCATCAACGAAGGAACTTCAACCGGAAACAATCATTTTTCTAACGGATCTATTATTGAAAGTTACTCTCCAGTAGACGGTCAATTAATAGGAAAAGTAAAAACTACCACCCCCGAAGATTACGAAAAAGTAATGCAAACTGCTACCGAAGCATTTAAAACCTTCAAACTAATGCCAGCGCCACAACGTGGAGAAATTGTTCGTCAGTTTGGAGATAAGTTGCGAAAAAACAAAGAAGCTCTGGGAAAATTGGTTTCTTACGAAATGGGAAAATCCCTTCAAGAAGGTTATGGTGAAGTACAAGAAATGATCGACATCTGCGATTTTGCTGTTGGTCTTTCGCGTCAATTACACGGTTTAACCATGCACTCCGAGCGTCCTGGTCACCGAATGTACGAACAATACCATTCGTTGGGAGTAGTCGGAATTATTTCGGCATTCAACTTTCCAGTAGCAGTTTGGGCTTGGAATACGGCATTAGCATGGATTTGTGGCGATGTTTGCGTTTGGAAACCATCTGAAAAAACCCCTCTTTGCGGAATTGCTTGCCAAAACATCATTGCCGAAGTACTAAAAGAAAACAACCTTCCAGAAGGAATTTCGTGCTTAATCAATGGCGATTATAAAGTAGGAGAATTAATGACTCATGATAAACGTGTTCCTTTAGTTTCTGCAACAGGATCTACTAGAATGGGTAAAATTGTAGCGCAAGCATGTGCTGCTCGTTTAGGAAATTCCTTATTGGAATTAGGCGGAAACAATGCAATTATTGTAACTCCAGATGCCGACATAAAAATGACCGTTATCGGTGCAGTATTTGGAGCAGTTGGAACCGCAGGACAACGTTGTACTTCTACTCGAAGATTAATCATACACGAAAGTATATACGACAAAGTAAGAGATGCCATAGTTGGCGCTTACGGACAACTACGAATTGGAAATCCATTAGATCAAAACAACCACGTAGGGCCACTTATTGACACTCAAGCAGTAGAAATGTATAACCAAGCACTAGAAAAAGTTGTTGCCGAAGGCGGAAAAATCCTTGTGGAAGGTGGCATTCTTTCAGGAGCAGGATACGAAAGCGGTTGCTATGTAAAACCTGCTATTGCCGAAGCTAAAAACAATTTCGAAATTGTACAACACGAAACTTTTGCACCAGTATTATACTTTATAAAATATTCTGGTGATGTGCACGATGCTATTGCTATTCAAAATGGCGTTGCACAAGGATTATCCTCTGCAATTATGACAAATAATTTGCGTGAAGCAGAAGCCTTTTTATCAGTTGCTGGTTCCGATTGCGGAATTGCAAACGTAAATATTGGTACTTCTGGTGCTGAAATTGGTGGCGCTTTTGGTGGCGAAAAAGAAACTGGTGGTGGCCGTGAGTCCGGTTCAGACGCTTGGAAAGCCTATATGAGAAGACAAACCAACACCATTAACTATACTACAAGTTTGCCTTTAGCACAAGGAATAAAATTTGATTTGTAGTTTTTAGAGAAAATAGAAAAAAGAACATAGAATATAGAGAATATAAAAAGCGTCCTGAATTTCAGTACGCTTTTTATTTGTGTAATTGCAACATCTTTTCATTAGTGAAAATTCGTGCAATTCGTGTTTAAACCTTACTTTGTTTTCTTAACGTATTGCGTTAAAATATAAATATGTTGTCCTTCAACGCGTCCTTCAATTAGGTTAGCATCGTCCCAAACTAATTTAATGTTGTGCACCGCGGCACCACGCTTAGCAGTGAAAGTAGCACCTTTTACATCTAGATCTTTAATTAATACTACAGAATCTCCATCTAAGAGAACGTTGCCGTTAGAATCTTTGTGAACAATTTTTCCTTCATCCTCCTCTGCTTCACCAGTTGCATTTGCCCATTCTAAGGCATCTTCATCCAAATACATCATTTCTAGCATGTCCCTATTTTTCAATCGGGCATGCATCCGCCAAGAAACAATTTGCACCGGAAGATTCTCATTCCACATGCTATCGCTTAAACCATGCCAATCATTAGCATTGGTAGTTGTAGGGTTTTCAATTTGATCTTTTAACGATTTTGTAATTAAAATACAGTTTTCTGGAGTAGCCTCTGTTTTTGGCGCTACTATATAAAGTACTAAATTTTCATCGCTTCCGCTGATTTCACATTTAGAACCACTTCTGTCTTTTAATCTTTTTTCTGTAATTATACTCATTTGGTTTTTTAATTATAAATTAAAAGAAGCACCAATAGTGAAAACAAATTGATTGTTTAAATCATAATAAAAGCCTGTTGGATTTGTGTCATATTTTGCCAGAGGAAAACCCACTTCACTATATACACCAAAACCATCGGTAAAGAAATAGCGTCCTCCAAGATGCGCCCCAAAATTTCGTAACCCTACATCTAAACCAGGATAAATATCTACTTTATCACTTAATTTAAGCACATTGCCTATATTAGCATTAAATCGCGCTTTTAAATCAACTCTGTCACCAAACTTAGGCATTCCATAGTCTTGATTAGTGTTTAATAAATAGGAAGCCACGAAACCATAGGACATATTTTCTCCAATTCCAAAATCGGTAGAAACCGAAATACCAGAACCCCATTTTTGAATATTTGCACCAACTTGAAATTTCACATCGCCTTTTCCTTTGTACGCCTGCGCATTCACAAAAGTTGAAACTAATATAAACGATAAGATAATAATTTTTCTCATTTTTTTATAATTTAAAGTACAAAGATAGAAATTCAATTCAATTTCAATAGCAATTTCAAAAATCAATATCAATTTCAATTTCAAAAATCAAAATCAATATCAAAAATGAATTGTAAAACTTTTCACTTAAAGCCTAAGTTCTAGAACCCTATACCCAAGACCCAGAACCCAAGACCCAAAACCCTATAACTATTCCCTAAGACCCAACTCTATTAATTTCTTCCTTTTTCATTTGGATATAAATGGGGTAGGGGTTCGCTTTGCCAAAACTCTTTGGTTTCAATATCCATAATGGTTAAAGGTCCTTTAAAGGCAGCGCCAGTATCTACATTCCATATGCATGCTTTTTTTATAGGAATGGTTTGATTTATTTTTGTAACTGGGGTATGTCCAATAAATATTTCGTCGTAAAGAGATAATCTTCTCGGAAAAAAAACAGAATCTTTAGCTATATTTTCATTTAATGCTAAAGCAGTTTCCCACAGGGTTCTATCCCAATAAAACAATTTCGGGAAATATTCATAAGTCACCCCATGCATGTTGGTAAAACCAGCATGAATAAACAAGCGATTTTGCTCGTCGTGAAAATAATTCTGTAACGATTTTAGAAAATTAATATGTTTGTTTTTAGTAGTTTCCGAAACAGTTGAATAAGCCGTTATAGTTGCTTCACCACCATGTTTGAACCATGTAGTTTCATTAAAGTTTTCATTATTTCTAGACAACCAATCCAACAACAATTCATCATGATTACCCCTAAGAAAGATGCAATTTTGCTTGGTTCCTAAATCCATTAAAAAATCCAGTACTTGTGGTGATTGGCTCCAACCATCTACATAATCGCCAAGAAAAATTAAAGTGTCTTTGGGTGTTACGCCTGCTCGCTCCATTATTTGGTGTACTGCCCGCAAACCGCCGTGAATGTCGCCAATTACTAATGTTCTGTTCATTTTTGTTTTATAATCTTTTGTAAAAGTAATTCAAATTATATTATTTTTATTTTCCACCATATTTCATTTTTCTTAAAACACGCATTACTTCCTTAAACCCTGCATAAATTGTTTTGTTTTTATGCTCTTTTAATAAGGATTTGGCATCAATTAATTTTTGTTTGGCATCTTCAAATCCGTTGAGGTAGCATACCATTAAGGTGGATGCTACATTTTCTAAATCTAGTTCTTCTCTATCCGTTAACTCCACTCCTTTTTGTAATTTATTAAGCAAACTCAAATTAGAATTGTAAATATGATACAATACTTTTCGATTGTACTCAGGAGGTTCAAAGAGCATTTCGGTTTCAATTTTATAATAACCATTGTCATAAAAAGAAATTTTTTGTTGCTCTAATGGGTAATAACTTGTCTTGTCATTCAATCCGAGTGGCACATATTCAATTATAGTAAAAGTAGTTTCATCATAAAAAATTTCTACTTCATCTTGGGCAGAATAAAATAGTTTAACTTGCTCGTTGATAAGTTCGATATCTACTCTGGAAAGGAAGGTTTTATCTCTTACTTTTTTGGATATTCCCGACCAACAAATGACAAATAATTCTTTGAAAACTTTATATTTTGATGGCATGTCTTTGTGCCGATTATTTACAAAATCTATAACACCATCAAGGGTGTGGGCAATACTATTTCGAGAATTATTTTCAATGCTAATTACTGTTTCAATATTCTGTTTGGAATATGGTATTTTGTCATCAGTAGGAGTAGAATTGCTGCCACGACGAACAAAAACCGTGTTGGCAAGTATGGTGTGGATGTTTTTTTTGAAAAAAGAAGTTTTCGACTTAGGTTTAATGGTCACTAAGCCAATTACTTTGTCTTTTGGTAAATTAGGGAAAGGCACATTTTCATATTGAATTTTAGGGGGGTTTTCAAGATAGGCATTCACCAAATTCTGAATTCGACTGTCGTCAAAAAAATCATCCCCCGTAATTTCATTATCCTGATCTTCTACCCCAACCACGATATAGGAATTGTTAGAAGGGTTGGAATTAGATAAGGCACAAATATGTTTCAAAAACTTGGCTTTTCCTTCTTTAGAATGCAAATTCAACTGTCGTTTCTTATCATAAAAACTACTCTCATCATTGTGAGCTAGAAGATTTTTAATGAGAAGGCGTTTGTTGAGCATAATTTTAGTGTTCAGTGTTCAGTGCTCGGTGTTCAGTAAAGGCCCACTGAACACCGAGCACTGCCTACTTATTTAAGGAACTTTATTCCCCATACTTTCGGTCCAAATTGCAAACCAATCTAGGTTGTCAAGGGGTAATTCTACTGCTTTCATTAACGATTGAATTCGAGCAATGTTTACTGTTCCTGCAACGGGATGTATGTGAGATGGATGTTTTAAAATCCATGCCAAGAGAATAGTATCCGAACCTACACCATATTTTTCTACCAATTGTACCAATAGTTTTTTTAATCTTCGGGTTTGATCAATATCTTCTCTAAAAACATTTCCCAGCGGATTCCAACACATTGGCGTTATATTGTTCAATTGCATATAATCTAAACGGCCGTCCAACATTGCTTCGTAGTGCGTTGCCGAAAACTGAATTTGATTGTAACTAATTTCAGTTTTACTTCGAATTAGTTCACTTTGTAAAGTATTAAAATTGGATAAACCAAAATCAATTATCTTCCCTTCTGATTTTAGTTTTTCTACTGCCTCGGCAATTTCATCAGCGACCATTAAAGGACTCGGGCGGTGTAATAGCAAAACATCTAAATAATCGGTTTGAAGATTTTTAAGTGAATTTTCCACTGACCACACAATGTGTTTTTTTGAATAATCATAATGTTTCAAAGTAGTAGTTCTGTTGTCTGCAACAGCTTGAATTCCACATTTTGAAATTAATTGCATTTTGTCACGAGAAATTGAACTTTCAGAAAATGCTTTTCCAAATTGTTCTTCGGTAGTGTAGCCACCATAGATATCGGCGTGGTCAAAAGTGGTAATATTATTTTCAATACATATATGTATCAAATGAGCCATTTCTTCTGTGCTAAGATTTTTATCCCACACTCCCCAATTCATAGTTCCGGCAATAATAGGCGATAATATAGTTTTCATGTTATTTCTATTAAAAAGTTTAAAATTACTAAAACAAAATCATAAATCATCCTTAAAACCAACAATTCAAAGTAAGTTTTAACGCATTATTAACATTGTCTTAGTGATAAAATTTTCAATTTTGAAATGTTAAAATTTTGAACCTTTAGAATACTATAAAAATAGAATTTATGGAAGAAAATGTTGCTGCTTTAGACATTAGAGCAATCAATGAAAAAATTGAAAGAGAAAGTGCCTTTATCGACTTACTTACCATGGAAATGAATAAAGTAATCGTGGGTCAAAAACACATGGTAGAGCGATTGTTAATTGGACTTTTAGGACAAGGACACATCTTACTTGAAGGAGTTCCCGGATTAGCAAAGACCCTAGCAATTAACACATTATCGCAGGCTATCCACGGAAGTTTTAGTAGAATCCAGTTTACTCCTGATTTATTGCCTGCCGATGTTATTGGCACAATGATTTACAATATTAAAGCTAACGAATTCTCTATTAAAAAAGGACCAATTTTTGCAAATTTTGTCCTTGCAGATGAGATCAATCGTGCGCCTGCCAAAGTGCAATCAGCTTTGTTGGAAGCTATGCAAGAAAAACAAGTTACCATAGGCGATACTACTTTTAAATTAGATCGACCATTTTTAGTATTGGCAACGCAAAATCCAATTGAGCAAGAAGGAACTTATCCTTTACCAGAAGCGCAAGTGGATCGTTTTATGCTTAAAACTGTTATCGATTATCCTAAGATGGAAGAGGAACGTATGGTGGTTCGTCAAAACTTAAAAGGCGCTTACGAAAAAGTAAACCAAGTAGTTTCAGTAGATCAAATCTTGCGCGCGCAGGAAGCCGTTCGTGAAGTTTATATGGATGAAAAAATAGAAAAATATATTTTAGATATTATTTTTGCAACCCGTTATCCTGAGCAATACAAACTAGAAAGTCTTAAACCCCTTATCAGTTTTGGATCTTCTCCACGTGGAAGCATCAACTTAGCAACCGCTGCTAAATGTTATGCCTTTATCAAACGTCGTGGTTATGTAATTCCAGAAGACGTTCGCGCTGTAGTTCACGATGTGTTGCGCCACAGAATTGGAATTACGTATGAAGCCGAAGCCGAAAATATTACCTCTGTAGATATTATCAACAAAATCGTAAACGAAATAGAGGTACCTTAAATTTAGTTGGCAGTGTTCCGTGTTAAGTAATCAGACTGAGCACCGAACACTGAACACTAAGCACTCATTAAAATGGAGACGAAAGACCTACTTAGTAAAGTTCGTAAAATAGAAATCAAAACCCGACGATTGAGCGATCACATCTTTTCGGGGGAATACCAAACGTCGTTTAAAGGACGCGGTATGACCTTCTCGGAAGTGCGCCAATACCAGTTTGGTGACGATATTCGCGCCATCGATTGGAATGTTACGGCAAGATATAACGAAGCACACGTAAAAGTTTTTGAAGAAGAACGCGAACTTACTATGATGTTAATGGTTGATATTTCGGGTTCGGAAAGTTTCGGAACTAAAAGCCAAATCAAAAGTGAAATAGTTACTGAAATTGCTGCAACAATGGCATTTTCGGCAACACAAAATAACGATAAAATAGGTTTGATTTTATTTTCCGATGGCATTGAATTGTATATTCCGCCTAAAAAAGGAAAATCCCATGTGTTGCGAATCATCCGCGAATTAATTGAATTCCAGCCCAAAAGTAAGAAAACCGATTTAACGCAAGCCCTTAAATTTTTATCGGCTACGCAAAAGAAAAAAGCAATCGTATTTCTGATTTCCGATTTTATGGTGGAAGAAGATTACGAAAAAACGTTGAAAATTGCAGGTAAAAAACACGATATCACGGGAATTCGAGTCTACGATATTCGCGAAGAAAAAATGCCAAACATCGGAATGGTAGAAATGGAAGATGCCGAAACGGGAGAAATTCTAGTTGTAGATACGAGTTCCAAAAGCGTTCGAATGCACTATGAAAAAAACTACCACGAGAAGGTAATGTATTTTAAAGAAATATTTTCTAAATGTGGCTCGGGAACGGTAAACACCCGTGTGGATGAAAGTTATGTAACCAAATTATTGGGTTATTTTAAATCGAGATAAAATAAATATCCTAACAGGTTTTTAACCTGTTTTAGGTGTAACAAAATAAAATGAAGCTTAAATTAGTATTTCTATTAGTATTCACTTCAACACTTTTTGCCCAAAAAGTCACTACTTCTATTGACACAACTCGAAATAAAATTGGAGCCGAGTTCAAGATAACTTTGAAAGCATCGGTTTCTAATAAAGACAAAGTAGTTTTTCCGAAAGCAAAAAACTTTGGTGCGCTAGAGGTAATAAATTCCTATAAAATTGATACGGTAAAAACCAACGATAAATGGGAATTGATTAAGAAATACGGAGTAACCCAATTCGATTCTGGCAAATTTACTATTCCTAGAATTGCCATATTGATTAACGGGAAACCAACCTTTTCAGATAGTTTAAAAGTGGAGGTTTTCAATGTAAAAGTGGATACTTTAAAGCAAAAAATGTACGACGTTAAAGACGTTGCACAAGCAGAAACTTCAAGCAATTGGTGGAAATATTTATTAGGAATTCTAGTTTTATTAGGAATTACAGCCTTGGCCTATTGGTTAATTAGAAAACACCAAAACCGACCAAAACAAGAAGAGCTAGTTTACACTTCTGCGATTGAAAAAGCAACGTCACTTTTGCAACAATTAGAGACCAAAGAATTATGGCAAAAGGGAGAAGTTAAATCCTATTATTCAGAACTTACCAATATCGCTCGAAATTATATCGAAGAAGAAATCGAAATTCCTGCTATGGAAAGCACTACTTCTGAACTTATTGCAGGTTTGCGAAGAGTGGCAAATCAAAAGAAACTGAAACTTTCTGCGGCAACTTTAGAGAATCTGGAAAAGGTTTTGATGCAAGCCGATTTAGTAAAATTTGCTAAAGTAAAACCATTAGATTTTGAAATTGAAGAAGATAAAAAACGTATTTCCAGTTCTATAGTTACCATTCACAAAGCCATTCCGACGGTTGTAGAAAAAAACGATGAATTGGAAGCATGGAACGAACAACAGCGTGAATTAGCTAGAATTCAAAAGTTAAAAAAACAAAAACAAGCTCGAATTATTACCACAATCGGAATTGTAATCACCATATTATTATTATCGTTGTTGACTTTAATTTATTTTAAAGGATGGGATTATGTAAAAGACAATTTTATTGGTCAGCCGACAAAAGAATTGGCGGAGGGTGAATGGGTGTATAGTGAATATGGAAATCCAGGGATAAAAATTGAAACGCCAAAAGTTTTGAAACGAATGGATGTTAGCAAAGTCCTCCCTAAAGACGCTTTCGCTGTTTTGAAAGAAATGCAAATGTTTGGTTACGGAAGCATGATGGATTCTTTTAATATAGTGGTTTCCACATTAAAATATAAATCGGAAACAGAAGTAAATTTTGATACCGTTCTAGAGGGAAATACCAAATCTTGGGAAGCAATGGGTGGTCAAAATATAATTTTCAAACAAGAAGATTTCAAAACGGTAAAAGGCATTACTGGAGTTAAAGCGTATGGCACGATGACGATGTTGGATAAAATCCAAAATAAAAGTCAGAAATTATATTATGAAATTTTGTTGTTCAAACAAGATGGCGGATTACAAGAAATAGTGGTTTGCTATAAAGAAGGGGACGAATATGGTAAAAAGATTTTGGAGCGCATTATCAATTCGGTAGAACTTAAAAACGACAAAGAATAATGGATAAAATAACTTTTTTAAATCCGGAATTTTTTTGGTTGTTTTTGGTGCTTCCATTTGCAATAGCATGGATTTTCTTTAAACGCAAGCAACAATCGGCAACCTTAAAAATAAGTTCGGTTAGCGGTTTTAAAACATCTAAATCTATTTTAGCAAAATTAAAACCTTATTTAAATGTTTTAAGAATCGTGGCTTTGAGCTCTTTAATCATTGCCCTAGCACGTCCAAGAACAGTGGATATTAGTAACCAAACTAAAACTACCAAAGGAATTGATATTGTTATGGCAATTGATCTTTCTAGCAGTATGTTGGCCAAAGATTTGCGACCAAACCGTATGGAAGCCTTGAAGGAAGTGGCTTCTAATTTTGTGGATGCCAGACCAAACGACAGGATTGGTGTGGTAGTTTATGCCGCCGAAGCCTATACCAAAACACCCGTTACTAGCGATAAAGCAATTGTAAAAGAAGCAATTGAAGATATTAAATACGACAAGGTTTTACAAGACGGAACTGGAATTGGTATGGGATTGACAACGGCTGTAAACCGCTTAAAAGATAGTAAAGCCAAAAGCAAGATTATCATTTTGCTTACCGATGGAGTAAATAATTCGGGTTTTATTGAACCAGAAACTGCTTCGGAAATTGCAAAAGAATACGGCATTAAAGTTTACACCATCGGAATAGGAACTAATGGTATGGCCGAATTCCCGTATGCTTATGCTCCTAACGGAAGGGATTTTTTATACAAAATGATGCCAGTTGAAATTGATGAGAAATTGATGAAAACTATTGCTAGAAACACCGGTGGAAAATACTTTAGAGCCAATAGCAACAGCAAGTTAGAAAGCATTTACAATGAAATCAATAAATTAGAAACTACCGAAATACAAGAGTTGAAATTTTATGATTACGACGAAAAATTCAGATTTTTTGTTTGGATCGCAGGGATTTTATTGTTGGTTGAAGTTTTATTGAGAAACACCATTTTTAGAAGTTTTATATAAAAAAAAATAGATAAAAGAATAAAGAAAATAGATTTTATGTTTTTAGATTCAGACCTAAAACCTAAAACCCAAAGAAAATGTACGAATTAGAAGAAAAAGGATATTTGTATCTGTTATTTGTTGTGCCATTATTGGTGCTACTATTTCTATATGTACAATATTGGAAACGCAAAAAACAGGCAGCATTTGGTGATTTGGATTTAGTAAAAAAATTAAGTCCGGAGAAATCGTTGTTCAAGCCGACTTTCAAATTTATATTGGTAGTATTGGGGTTGACATTTTTAATTTTGGCATTGGTTAACCCAAAAATGGGAGTCAAAATGGAAAAAGTAAAACGCCAAGGAATAGATATTGTTTTCGCAATTGACGTTTCCAAAAGTATGCTAGCGGAAGACGTTGCTCCAAATCGCTTAGAAAAAAGTAAACAAATCGTCTCGCAATTAATCAACCAATTGGGAAGCGACAGAATAGGAATTATTGCCTATTCGGGGAGTGCATTTCCGGTATTACCAATGACTTCCGATTATGCTGTGGCTAAGATGTTTTTGCAAACGATGAATCCCGGAATGATATCTTCCCAAGGAACTTCTATCGACCAAGCAATTGATTTGGCCGCCAATAATTTCTTTGACAAAAAAGACAAAACCAATAAGTTGTTAGTGATTATATCCGATGGGGAAGACCACTCGGACAATGCGCAAAATTCTGCAGAGGATGCTCAAAAATTAGGATTAAAAATAATTACCGTTGGTGTTGGAACCGAAAATGGAGGTCCTATTCCGTTAAAAAGAAATGGCGTTGTAGAAAGTTTTCAAAAAGACCAAGACAACCAAGTGGTGGTTACCAAAAGGAATGCTTCTGTTTTGGCGGCTATTGCCAAAAGCACTAAAGGGGGAGGTTATGTAGATGGAAATTCTACCAAAACCGTTTTAGATTACGTAAAAAAAGTATTGGATAACACTCAAAAAACCGAATTTGAAGGTACTATGATGGCCGATTATAAATCGCAATTCCAATGGTTTTTAGGATTTGGATTTTTTTGCTTGTTTTTGGATATATTTTTAACAGAAAGAAAAACCAAGTGGGTTCGAAGAATGAATTTGTTTAATGAAGAAAAAATAACATAAAATAATCACAGTTCGGCACCCCTCTCCTTTGGAGAGGTTCCGGGGGTGAGGTTTTGGGAGTTTAATACAAACTATTTAATTCCCAAATTACAGGTTTAAATTATATGAAAAAATATATAGCATTTTGTTTAATTCTAATTTCTTTTGTGGTGAAAGCCCAAGAGAAGGATAAATTCTTGCCAAATGGTAATGAAAAATTTGCAGACAAAAACTACGTGGATGCGGAGGCAGATTACCGTTTATCGCAAGCGAAGTTCAAAAAGAAATCTATTGCATCCTATAATTTAGGAACCACCATTTACAAACAAAACCAACCTGCCGAGGCCAAATACCAATTTGAAAAAGCTATAAAAGATGCTAAAACCAAAGCCGAAAAACACCAAGCATTCCACAATATTGGTAATTCTATGATGAAAGAAAAGGATTATTCTAATGCGGTAGAAGCCTATAAAAATGCCCTACGAAACGATCCTTCCGATGATGAAACGCGTTACAATTATGCTTTAGCAAAAAAAATGCTGAAGGATAATCCGCCACCGAAAGATAAAAACAAGGACAAAGACAAAAATAAAGATAAGAACAAAGACAAGGATAAAAAGGACGATAAGAAAGATCCAAATAAGGACAAAAAGGACGACAAAAAAGATAAAGGCGATAACAAAGACAAAGATAAAAAAGACGGCAACGACAAAAAAGATAAACAAGACAAAGGAAATGAAGATAAACCACAGCCAAAACCAAGTGGTGCATCTAAACAACGAATTGACAATCTTCTGGATGCTGTGAATAATGAGGAGAAAAAAGTGCAAGAGAAAGTAAACGCTCAAAAAGTGCAAGCAAATCCTAAAAAACCAGAGAAAGACTGGTAATAATTAAGAATAAAAATTACGAATTACAAAAATGAAAAGATATTTAATCTTATTTTTAATAGCTACCAACTTCTTGTTTGCTCAAGTAAAATTTGAAGCAAACGTGAGTAAAAACACCTTGGGATTAAATGAAAGAGTCCGCATTGATTTTTCTATGAATGAAGATGGTGATAACTTTGTGCCTCCAAATTTTGAAGCCTGCGGTTTTAGAGTAGTCGGTGGGCCTAGTCAATCCATTAGCCAATCTTGGATTAATGGTAGGAGTTCTTTTCAAAAATCGTACACTTATATTTTATTGCCTTTACAAAAAGGAAATCTTGTTATTCGTCAAGCAATTATTGAAATTAACGGGCAAATTTACAAGACGTTGCCTATTAAAATCAATGTTACAAATGCAGCGCAGCAGTCTAATGATCCCAACGAACCTGCGGCGGTAAAAGCAGATGATAATTTATATTTGGTTGCCGATATTTCTAAAACTAATCCTTATGTAAACGAACCAATTACAGTGGTTTACAAACTGTATTTTAGTTTTAACATTGGAATTACCAATTGGCGGGAATTGAACAAGCCTAAATACAACGATTTTTGGAGTCAAAATATTGATATCAAACAATTAGTTGCCGAAGAAGGAATGTTTAAAGGCCAACGCTACCGCTATGTTGTATTGCGAAAAACCGTGCTATATCCACAAAAATCTGGTAAACTAGAAATAGAACCTCTATCTCTAGATATTGATTGCCAAGTCCCTAAAGGAAGACCTAATTTTTTTGGGCAAGTACAATTGGTTGAAGATAGCAAACGCGTTTCTGCAGGAAGTAATGTAATAAATGTAAAAGCCTTGCCAGAAGCTGGGAAACCAGAGGATTTTTCGGGTGCTGTTGGGAGATTTAATTTCAAAGTTACGCCTTCAAGAACGGGATTGAAATTTGGAGAATCTCTAGATCTAGATGTTGCCGTCACCGGAACCGGCAATTTAAAATTATTTAGTTTGCCCAAACCTGTTGTTCCGTCGACATTAGAAATGTACGACCCACAACATAGTGAAAAGGTAACCACTCCGCTCTCTGGTATGACCGGAAGCATTGCTGATAAATATACTATCATACCGCAATCTAAAGGAAATTTTCCCATAAAACCGATGCGTTTTACTTATTTCGATTTGGGATCTGGAAGTTATAAAACTATTACTTCTCCTGAAATCATGTTGAATGTTTTAGACGGTCCAGGCATTGCTAATTCTGGCGCTACAACTCCTTCAGGAACTTCCAAAACACCTGTTACCGTCAGCAAATCATTTGCTTATATTAAACAAAAAACCACTTTAAAGCCTGTTAAATCGAATGATTTCTTAGGATCTGGATTGTTTTATTCTTTAATGGTTTTGCCATTTTTAGGGATTCCGGCGTTAGTGCTTTTCAGAAAAAGAAAAGAAGCAGAAGATGCCGATGTAGTCGGAAACAAAAAGAGAAAAACCAATGCGTTGGCCAAGAAATATCTATCAGAAGCTCAAAAACAAATACAACACAAAGAGCCATTTTATATTGCCTTAGAAAAAGCAATGCACAATTTCTTAAAAGCCAAATTGAGCATTGAAACTTCAGAAATGAGTAAAGATAAAATCTCTGAAATTTTGCTTACGCGAAATGCCGATGAATCTACAATAAAAGAATTTATTCTTCTTACTGAAAGTTGTGAGTTGGCAAGATATGCGCCTTCCACAAGTGTTGCAATTCAGCAAGATTACGACAAGGCAGTCGAAATTATATCTATTTTAGAAAAGCAATTAGTCTAACTAAAAAAAGGCAAAACGTAATGAATCTTAAATCCATAACGGTTTAAAAAATGAAAAAATACATTGTAATCTTAATTTTAATCTTCCAATTTTCTTCAGCACAAACTGCTTTTGAAAAAGGAAACCAATTATATCAAAAAGAAAACTATACCGAAGCTATAAATAATTACGAAAGCGTTCTTGAATCTGGAGAACATTCTGCCGATTTATATTTCAACCTCGGAAACTGTTATTATAAATTACATAAGGTAGCTCCCGCAATTTTTAATTACGAAAAAGCATTGCAGCTAAATCCGAACGATGAGGAAATAAAAACTAACCTCGATTTTGCTCGTAAAATGACTATTGACGACATAAAAGTGGTTCCTAAAGTTGGTTTTACTAAATTGATTAATGACTTTACTTCGAGTTATTATTACGATACTTGGGCTTGGATAGCAGTGGTTTTGGCTTTCGCATTTTTAACTTTTTTTGTAGGATATTACGTTTCGGGAACGGCTTTCAAAAAACGGATTTTCTTTTCTGGAATGTTTTTTCTTTTCCTCGGAATTGCAGTAAGTGTTTCTTCTGGTATTTATGAAAAAAATAGAATTGCATCTGAAAAACCAGCAATCCTATTTTCAGAAAACGCTTCTGTTAAAGGAGAGCCCAAAGCAACTAGCCCGGAAACTATTTTACTTCACGAAGGAACAAAAGTATATGTTTTGGAAAGCATAGCCAATTGGAAAAAAATTCAACTAACAGATGAAAGTACCGGTTGGATAAATGAAGATGCTATAAAAGAGCTGAATTAAAGTGATCAGTGACCAGTCATCAGTTCATAGTTTCTAAATCCGTAGGAATCTCAGTTTTTAATTTAACATTACCAATCACTGCCCTCTGAACACTGAACATTAAAATCTAAACCTTTTTCTTCATATCGGTAAACCAATTCGATAAAACCGGCAACATAAACTCTGAAGTTTTTAAGATCGGATTAAAAAATAAAGATTTAGTCTCCGTTTCTTTCGAAACTAAAGTATCGTTCCTGTTTACTTTTTGAAATAAACTCAAAATGACCCCTAAAAACAAAGCAGTTCTTAAAGTTCCAAAAATAGCACCGCCTATTTTGTTCAGCCCACCTAATAATATAGCGTTTGCAATTTTAGAAAGAGCTTTTGCCACTAGGTGAATTCCTATAATAACAGCAATTAATATAATTATAAAAGCAGTTACTTTTGCTGTTTTGCTATCTCCAAAAACCGAGGAAAATTTTACGGCTAAATAAATCCCTACGAAAAACGAAATCAGTGAAGCAAATTCTACTATAAGCCCGTTTCGTAAACCACGTATTAATCCAAAAACCAATAATGCCCCTAAAACAATATCTATAAAGCCCATATTTTATTTAAAAATGAATTACAAAGATAACAGAAAAGAATATAGATACTAGAACAAAGAGAAAAGACTCTAAATGTGATATATTTGCATTCTAATAGAAAATTATAGGGAAACGGTCTATTTTGTTTTCTCTATTTTCTTATCCTAAAAAACAAAAATGTCAAGAGATATACAACTAAAAGAACGCTGGGAAAATGTCGTTGCCACCCTTTCCAATCAATTTTCGCAAGGCGAAGATTTAGATTTGGATGCCATAATTTACCTTATCGGAGTGCAAGAATTTGGTAGATTTCAGCAATTATTTAAAAAAGACGAAAAATTAAATCTCATGCACATCGCAATTTGCCGATTGCTGGAGCCTTACGGTTATTACCAATTTGATTATGTAGATAAAGAAGGCTGGCCACATTACATCATAAAAGAAGAACTTCCGCCATTAAAAGCAGGTGAACAATCGGTTTTAATGAAAGAAGCCATTGTGAATTATTTTATCGAAAAAGAACTTATAAAATAATAGTATCGTATGCACTAGTCGCTACTTGCCTCTAACAACAAAAATCGCTAAATTTGCACTTTCAAAGAAATCCCGATGATAGACAAGATTAAACAACATATCGAAGAGGCTAAAGCATTCAATGACAAAAACAAAGAATCTTTAGAGCAATTCCGAATCAAATATTTAGGAAGTAAAGGTTTGTTGAAAGAACTTTTCACCGAGTTCAAAAACGTTCCTAACGACCAGAAAAAAGAATTTGGGCAAGTAATCAATACCCTAAAAGCGGTTGCCGAAGAAAAAGTAAAATCCATTCAGGAAGAACTAGAAAGCAAAGAAGAAATTAAAGGATTATATGGTGATTTAACCCGCCCTAGCGAACCAATTTCTATAGGCTCTCGCCACCCTATTTCCATAGTTAAAAACCAAATCATTGACATATTTTCTACCATCGGATTCAACGTTTCCGAAGGACCAGAAATTGAAGACGATTGGCATAATTTCACCGCATTAAACCTGCCAGAATACCATCCGGCACGCGACATGCAAGACACATTTTTCATCCAAACCAATCCCGATGTCTTGTTGCGTACCCACACGTCATCTGTGCAAGTGCGTTACATGGAAAACAATAAACCGCCAATCCGAACCATTTCTCCAGGAAGAGTATTCCGTAATGAAGCGGTTTCCTCGCGGTCGCACTGTATTTTCCACCAAGTCGAAGGTTTGTATATTGATAAAGACGTTTCTTTTGCCGATTTAAAACAAACACTTTTGTATTTCACCAAAGAAATGTTCGGAAAATCTAAAATCCGTTTACGCCCAAGTTATTTCCCTTTCACCGAGCCAAGTGCCGAAATTGATATTTACTGGGGACTAAAAACCGAAACCGATTACCGCATCACCAAAGGAACAGGTTGGTTAGAAATTGGAGGTTGCGGCATGGTAGATCCAAACGTATTGAAAAATTGCGGCATCAACCCAGACGAATTTAATGGTTTTGCTTTTGGAATGGGAATTGAACGCATCGCAATGTTATTGTACCAAATTGGCGATATCCGCATGTTCTACGAAAACGATGTTCGATTCTTAGAGCAATTCAAAGCGTCAATTTAGTAATTGCGGATAGTTGCGAGGCACTAAAAAAAGCATATCATAAATTTTAGAAGCGAAAGTTTCGGGCATTTTAGTAAAGGTAATTCCTGCTTTCCGTTTCAATCTTTTTAAACCTGTCAGGTTTTCAAAACCTGACAGGTTTAAAAAGGATTTCCACTGCAATCAGGGCTATACGGCAAAGATTGTTGAGTAAAAATAAAAATACTAAGCAACACCATCATATAAACCTCGACTGAGGTAGAAAAGTAATTAATTAAATAAGGACGAGATTACTTTGTTCCTCGCAAATACATGAAAGCAGACATCACCATCCCAGAAGTAGAAAACGTATTCCTAGCAGCCATTCCCGAATGGAGCGATGACTTTATGGAAAATGTTTGGAACGTCTATCTTATAAACGACTCCGACTTCAATTTAGAAAGCGTAATGGTAGTTTCTAAAGCTTTTGGAACTATTGATGGAGAAATGAAAAAAACATCGCTCTTGCGCCACGCATTCGTGCAAGTTCCATCGGTTTCAGTAGTTAAAATAGAAATGATAGAAAAAAGTGTACTAGTACTTAACAATGAGTTTATGGTCACCTTCTTTATTGAGAGCACTTTATACGACAAAAAATTCATCTTTAAAAAAAATACACTTAACGAAGAAGCTACCGAAGAAGTGCCAATCTTATTTGTAAATGGAGTAATAGTTCGTTAGTTCACGCCCAGTTTGTCATTCTAAGAACACGAGCTAGTGTGTTGGTGTTTGTGGCTACGAGGTCAGGAGACCTCGCAGAGCGTAGAAGAAGCGGGCAAATTATTTTCAGTTTGTTTTTTGAAATCAGTTTGCGTGAGCAATATGCTCATACTAGTGGGTAACATCCAGGTTTAATATTATGACTTTTATATTAATTACTGTTTTTAATTAATAGCATTTAAATTTATTTACTACACTTATCATACATATCAATACAGTCATAATGAACCTTTATACTTCTATCCATTTGGGCTCTGCCGGTTAGTTTACCATATTCATCTAATACGGCAATAGCAGCAGGGCAATCACTCACCATAGTTCTGAGATTGCCTACAGTCATTTCTACTAAGGTTCCAGTATCACCTTTTAGTATATAATAAAAATTACGAGTTGTGCTTCCGCCACCAATATCTATCCATGTGTAGTAAACACTAATTTTACTTTTATAAGTTCTTTTGGCAAATTGCCCGTCCGCATTTTTTTTGTATCTATTTTTCTTGTGTTGAACAGCCACAATATCATTGTATTCATATTTAACATCATCAATAACAACCTCACCAGAACCCTTTGCTTTAAAACTATTAGTTTTAAATACATTGCATTTAGATACTTTCCCTTTAATGATTTTACCATTCGCTAATTCTACAAATTCTTGCTCTTCCTCTTCAGCGCATAATTGTGTTGAAATTGCAACCTTTGCATTTTTAAAAGGATTTTTAAAACTTGTTAAAAATAAACATAAGATAATAAATAAACTCGTGACAATAATTTTCATAATACTATTAATTTAAATTCTCGAAATCAGATAGCGCGGATTTGCAATCCGTGCCCTCAATCAAAATCAAAACAAATCTAACAAAATAACTTCTAGCATCTACTATATGCAATAAAAAAAATCTACAACTTTTTATCGCTGTAGGTTTTGAGTTTTTTACTCTCTTTGTGGGCTCGGAATGCAATTCCGCGCTATCGTTGTGGGGATATATCCGCGCCATCTGGGGCTATCGTTGTGGGGATATATCAGCGCCATCTGGTTATTTTCCACTAAGATAATATTTCTTGCGGAACGCAAACATGAATTGACCACAAAATTCGCAATCTTGCCAAACGGCTGTTAGCAGATGTTTTTATTAATCGACTTTTTTATTCTTTATTTCACTTTTGACTTTTTTAATCAATTCTTCATAGCATATTTTACATATTTTCATTTCTGGAATAGCCAAGTGACCATTATTAAATCTTGTAAATTTCTCTTCATTCCAATTATAAATATATATTTCTTCGAAATTTTTATAAGGTTCAGCTTTTTCTCCATTTGATGTATATAATGTCATCGTGCCATCACTTTTTTCAACAATAAAAAATGGTAAATCATTCTTTAAATATATGGTAGTTTTCTTTTGCCATTTTCTATATCCTTCATTTCTCTCTTCATATTCAATTTTAATTATTCTTTTACCTTTATTGAAAATCTTGTATATTTTCTCATCAGCATTACTTCCTTGACTAAAGTCTATTCCTCTTTTTAAAGAAACGCTATCGATTTTTAACGTTTTTGAATTTTCAATTCGTTTATATTCTTCACTAATTTTGAGATTTGAATCTTGGGAATAGATATTAGAATAACTTATTAAAAATAGAAATAATGATATGTAAAGTCCTTTTCTCATAAAATATCTGCTAACTTGTATATATGTATGATAAAGTTGGACCAATCTACCCTATATTGGGTGGCTTTGTGTTACAACTATCCTACTTTATTTAAAATCAAATATAGTATTTATTTTTACAAATGATCAAAAGGATGAAAACCCCGATAGCAAAAGGGATTTGCAATTGTTACCAGTTATCAACTTCAAACAAACAAGGATATAACTGTCATAAAATATCTTTTTGCTGTCATTTACAACATTGGCGATGGTATATTTTTATAATTCCAACTCATAAATTATAAAATTATGGCATAATTAAGTATGCCGATGGCATCTAAAACATTGCCGATGGCATATTCGAGCATGTGGCTATTTCAAAAATGGGTAAGGTATTTTAATTCATTTAAACAAAATTAACTCTACTTCACACTTAAAAAAAATTTAAATTTTCATACATTTACTTTATGTTTAAAAGTGAATTAAGAAAAAAACACAAAGAGCTAAGGCAAAAATTAACCCCTGAAAAAGTAGAAGAACTCAGTTTGGCTATTGCCAATCAGCTGATTTCATTGGATATTTGGGATAAAACGTATTATCATTTGTTTTTAACCATTGCCGAACAAAAAGAAATCGATACCGGATTCATTTTGCATATTTTATCTGGAAAAGATAAAGAAATTGTAGTTTCCAAAAGTGATTTTACAACTTTAAGAATGACTCATTACTTGTTAACCGACAACACCAAATTCCAAAAAAACGCTTATAATATCCCGGAACCAATAAGCGGTTTGGAAGTTCCTCTTTCTAAAATGGATGTTGTTTTTGTGCCGCTTTTAGCTTTTGATATAAAAGGAAATCGGGTGGGTTATGGAAAAGGATTTTACGATAAATTTTTATCCGAATGCAAACCCGAAACAATAAAAATAGGGTTGTCTTTCTTCGAAGCAGAAGAAATTATTGAAGATGCTTCTAAAAAAGATATTCAATTAGATTATTGTGTAACTCCAAGTAAAATCTATAAATTTTAACCTTTGTGGCTCTCTGTGAAATCTTGGTGTTCCTTCGTGTAAAAGCAAAAATTATTTCACAAAGCTCTCTAAGAATCGCAAAGTTTCACAAAGAAATAAAACTAATTAATTAGAATGTGCGAAAGCTTTTTTGTTAAAGAAAATCAAGATTCCAACTCCAGTAGAAATTGCAAAATCGGCAACATTAAAAATAGCATTGAAAAAGGTAATTTGTTTTCCTCCAAGGAAAGGAACCCAACTAGGCATTAAATAATCTTCAATAAAAGGGAAGTAAAACATATCAACCACTTTTCCGTGAAACAAGGTTCCGTAAGATGTTTTTGAGAAGAATGTGGCTAGATGGTTGTGGCTATCGTCAAACATTACGCCATAAAAAACAGAATCGATTATGTTACCAAATGCTCCAGCAAAAATCAAACAAATGGCAACGATTAAATAGTTAGATCTATTTTTTCTAGTAGCATCCCAAAGCCAATAACCAATTGCAGCAACAGCAAAAATTCGGAATACCGTTAAAAATAACTTGCCGTATTCTCCAGGAATAACAGTGCCCCAAGCCATTCCTTCATTTTCTATAAACAAAATTTTAAACCATCTAAAAACTTGTACTTGTTCACCTAAAACAAAATTCGTTTTTACAAACATTTTTGAATATTGATCAATTATTAATATCAAAAAGATAATAAATGCCGAATTGCGTAGTTTCATTTTTTTTGGATTTGCTGACTGCAAAAGTACTATATTTTTCTAAAAAAAACGCCCCTAAAAGGAGCGCTTTGAATTGTATATAAAAATAGGTTTTATCGTTGCATATTTTTTGCTTCAATACTCATAGTTGCATGAGGAACAATTCTTAAACGTTCTTTTCCTATTAATTTTCCTGTTACTTTACAAACACCATAGGTTTTGTTTTCAACACGGAAAAGAGCATTTTTTAAATCGCGAATAAACTTCTCTTGACGAATTGCCAATTGCGAGTTTGCTTCTTTACTCATTGTTTCGCTTCCTTCTTCAAATGCTTTAAAAGTAGGCGATGTATCATCGGTACCATTGTTTAAATCATTCATGTAAGCACTTTTGATTAATTCTAAATCAGTTTGCGCCTTTTCAATTTTGTTAAGGATAATTTCTTTAAACTCCGCTAAATCAGCATCAGAGTATTTCATTATTTCATCAATCATCTGTATTTTATTTTGAGATTAATAGTTTAGTTTTTATTTCGTCAAATTCAATTTCTATGCCATTTTCTAATTCCTTTACAAAAAGTAATTCCTTGGTTAAGGTCTCCGACTTAATGTAATCTTCATTGTTTTTTATTGCTGGTTCTAATTCCTCTTGATGCTGAATTTGAACTTTTATTTTGTCTGTCACTTCAAATCCCGAATCTTTACGGATGTTTTGAATTCTGTTAACCAATTCTCTAGCTATTCCTTCTTGTTTCAATTCTTCGGAAATAGTAATATCTAAAGCAACTGTAATTCCGTTAGAGTTTGCAACTAACCAACCTGGAATGTCCTGAGAAGTGATTTCTACATCTTGGGATGTTAAAATTACATTATTTTCTGAAATTACAAGAGTTAATTCTCCAACCGAATCTAATTCGTTAATTTGTTCAGCAGACAATGCTTGTATCTCTTTGGCTATCAACCCCATATCCTTTCCAAATCGGGGACCGAGCGCCTTGAAATTTGGCTTAATTTGCTTCACTAAAACACCCGATGCATCGTCCAAAAGTTGAATTTCTTTTACGTTTACTTCAGCTTTTATCAACTCAGAAACCGCCTCAATTTCAGCACGTTGGTTTTCGTCAAGTATCGGAATCATTATCTTTTGCAACGGTTGACGCACTTTAATCATTTCCTTTTTTCGAAGAGATAAAACCAAAGACGAAACTGTTTGCGCTTTCATCATTCTGCTCTCTAAAGATTTATCAACAAAGTTTTCAACCGAAACCGAAAATTTTGCCAAATGTACACTTTCAAATTCTTCTAATTGTGTAGTTTGCGTTAAATCTCTGTAAAGTTTATCCATAAAAAATGGAGCAATAGGAGCCGATAATTTTGCAACGTTTAATAAACAAGTGTATAATGTTTGATAAGCTGCAATTTTATCTGTTCCATATTCGCCTTTCCAGAAACGTCTTCTGCATAGTCTAACGTACCAGTTACTAAGGTTTTCCTGAACAAAATTAGATATGGCTCTAGCAGCTTTTGTAGGTTCATAATCTTCATAAAAACCGTCCACTTCTTTTATTAAAGTGTGTAATTCAGACAAGATCCAACGGTCTATTTCGGGTCTTTCGTTTAGCGGAATTTCTGCTTCAGCATAAGTAAAACCATCAATATTAGCATATAAACTAAAGAACGAATAGGTATTATATAAAGTCCCGAAGAATTTTCTTCGAACTTCGGCAATTCCCTCTAAATCAAATTTTAGATTATCCCACGGATTAGCATTAGAAATCATATACCATCGGGTAGCATCCGGACCATATTCTGCCAAAGTTTCAAATGGATCTGCAGCATTTCCTAAACGTTTAGACATTTTTTGTCCGTTTTTATCTAATACTAATCCGTTAGAAACCACATTTTTATAAGCCACTTTATCAAAAACCAAAGTTGCAATTGCATGTAAAGTATAAAACCAACCGCGAGTTTGATCTACTCCTTCAGCAATAAAATCGGCTGGAAAATCTTTGTTTTGATCAATTTTATCTTTATTTTCAAACGGATAATGCCATTGCGCATAAGGCATTGCCCCTGAATCGAACCAAACATCTATCAAGTCGGATTCGCGTTTCATTTCTTTTCCAGAAGGAGAAACTAACACAATTTCATCAACTACATTTTTATGCAAATCGACTAAATCGTAGTTTTCTTCACTCATATTTCCAACTTCAAACCCTAGAAACGGATTTTCTTTTTGGAAACCTGCCGCGATAGATTTATTGATTTCTGAACATAATTCTTCTACAGATCCTACTAACAATTCTTCGGTCCCGTCTTCTGTTCTCCAAATTGGCAATGGAATCCCCCAATATCTTGAACGCGATAAGTTCCAATCGTTTGCGTTTTTTAACCAATTTCCAAAACGTCCTTCACCAGTTGCTTTTGGCTTCCAGTTGATGGTTTCGTTAAGATCGAACATCCTATCTTTAATTTCGGTTACTTTAATAAACCAAGAATCAAGCGGATAATATAAAATTGGTTTGTCGGTTCTCCAACAATGTGGGTAACTGTGCACGTATTTTTCGACTTTAAAAGCCTTGTTTTCTTCTTTTAATTGGATGGCAATTTCTACATCGGCAGAACGTTCTGGCGCCTCATTTTCGTTATAATACTCGTTTTTAACGTATTTACCAGAGTATTCTCCTAACCCTTCAATGAATTTACCTTGTAAATCTACTAAAGGAACTGCATTTCCATTTTCATCTAAGACCAACAATGGCGGCACTTCTGGAGTTGCTTCTTTGGCAACTTTAGCATCATCTGCTCCAAAAGTTGGCGCTGTATGTACAATTCCGGTTCCGTCTTCGGTAGTTACAAAATCTCCTGCAATTACTCTAAAAGCATTTTCTGGATTTTGATATGGCAATGCTAATTGCATTAATTGCTCATATCGAATTCCAACTAAATCGGCTCCTTTGCATTCGGCAAGAATTTGATAAGGTATTTTTTTGTCTCCCTCTTTAAAATTTTCATAATCAGAAGGTTCAGTAGATTCAAAGAAAGTTTTCCCAAATTGTTTTCCAACTAAATTTTTAGCCAAAATTACTTTTGCAGGACGGAAAGTATATTGGTTGAAAGTTTCAACTAGAACGTAATCTATTTTTGGTCCAACTGTTAATGCAGTATTACTAGGCAATGTCCACGGCGTGGTAGTCCAAGCAAGGAAGAAAACCTCACCCCAACTCTCTCCAAAGGAGAGGGAGCCTAAACCGAATGCTTTCGCAATACTGTTAGTTCCCCCATCGGGGGTTAGGGGGCTTTTAAATTGAGCCACTACTGTGGTATCCGTTACATCTCTGTAACTTCCTGGTTGGTTAACTTCGTGAGAGGATAATCCGGTTCCTGCCTTTGGTGAATACGGTTGTATCGTGTAACCTTTGTATAGTAAATCTTTGTTGTAAATTTGTTTTAACAGCCACCAAACGGTTTCCATGTATTTGGATTTGTAGGTCACATACGGATCTTCCATATCTACCCAATAGCCCATTTTTTCGGTAAGGTCGTTCCAAACGTCAGTATAACGCATCACCGTTTTCTTACAAGCTTCATTGTATTCTTCTACAGAAATTGTTTTTCCGATGTCTTCTTTGGTGATACCCAGTTCTTTCTCAGTCCCTAATTCTACAGGCAAACCATGAGTGTCCCAGCCAGCTTTCCGCTTGACTTGGAAACCTTTTTGAGTTTTATATCGACAAAAAATATCTTTAATAGCGCGAGCCATAACGTGGTGAATTCCCGGTAATCCGTTAGCAGAAGGAGGTCCTTCAAAAAAAACGAATGGGGTATTCCCTTCTCGTGAGGTTACTGATTGTTCAAAGATGTTCTTTTCTTTCCAAAATTTTAGAACTTCTGACGCTACTGTTGGCAAGTCAAGTCCTTTGTATTCCGTGAATTTTGTGCTCATTTGGCCTTTTGTATAAACTATTTGCGAAAGTAATAAATTTATACTGAAATCAAAAGTTGAAAGTCAAAAGTTGAAGTGTTGCTTGGAATAGAGGCGTTTATTACAATTTATGTTTTCTCAAGATTCCTTTTACTTCTTTTCTAGAATTTTTTTGGAAATTGTTTCTACTTCATCCAATAATAACGGATAAGCAGGTTCAGCCATTCCGGAATGGTTAAATCCTTGTAATTCATATAGTCGAATATCTTTATTTTTATTCAACTTCATCATTCTTAAGAAATAGGCGTTTTCTTCGTATCGCCCTAATAATTCCATTTCGCGATCTCCAGTTATTAGCAATATTGGAGGGGTTTCTTCACGAACGTACAAAATTGGCGCATACTTATCAATTGTTGGTTGGGTGCTTTTAATTCCTTGTTCTTTTCGGATAGTAAAATGTGTAATGGCCTGTCCGCTCAAAGAAATTAGCCCAGCTATTTCCATTGGATCGATGTTATATCTAGCTAAATAAGATTTATCCATGGTTATTATTGTACTTAAGTAAGCACCAGCAGAATGTCCGGAAACGAATAGTAGTTTTTTATTCCCTCCATATTTTTCAATAGTATTAAATACCCAGGCAACTGCAGCTGCAGCATCTTCTATATAGGCTGGTGCAGTAACATTTGGAGACAGCCTATATTCTACAGCAACTATGGCACAGCCTTTATCCATTAATGCTTTAGGGATTTGTTTTTTACCTTTGGTTAATCCGCCACCGTGAAACCAAATTATTGTTGCAAAATCCTTTTTGTTTTCTGGATAATAAATATCTAGAGTACATTGAGAATTTATATACGAATCCTTTTTATTGGTGTTTTCGTCATAATAATGTATTTCATTTTCAATTTTATATTTTTGTTGAGCGTTTGCAGACAAAATACTTGCAAAAAATAAAAAGATAAATAGTTTTTTCATTCAGATTAAATTAAGGTTAAATAGATTAAAAGTAAAACAAAGCAAAACCTCTAATTTTCAGGATTCATATTAACTAAAAACTTCTTTTAAAACCTCTAGAGATTTTGGTTTTTTAAATCCGTCGAGGTGAATACTATAATATTCCAAAAGGATTTTTAGCAGTATTTGACGTTCTATCCCAGCAAATATTTTTTGATCGGAATCAAATTTTAAAGCAATTAGTTTTTTAAACAAAAAGGTTTCATGTTCCGAGAGGCAACTTATGCCTTGAAAAGGGGTGAAAACACCTTCATTCATAAAGAAAAATTTAGTTTCACCATCCGAAATATCCGGATAAAATCCCAGAAACTTGGTAATTTCTAGTAGTAAAATCAAATGAAAATTAGAAGTTTCCTCGTGCGTATCGAGCCAAATTAATGCAGTTTCTAAAAAGGTAAACAAATCTTTATTCTCTTCTTCTTCTTGTATGCTGTGGTTGAGCATTTCTGAAAGGAAAATGACCATCGTGCTTTTAACTATATCCGTATTTATAGTTTGAAATGCAGTTGCTAGTTTTAGGTCTTTAAAATGTTCTAAAGTTCCTTTGTTCTTGTGTATTGCTTCAATTTCTAAAATTGTAAGTGGCTGAAAATAAGCAATTTTTTGGTTAGATTTTTTTCCTGAATAGGCACTTGGAACGAAATAACTTTTTAGCCCATCAGAAAGAGTAAAGCATTTTACAATCAAACTTTTTTCTTGATATCTTAAGGAGGAAAGAACAATTGCTTTGGTTTTTACCAACATTATTCAAGGTTTATGGTCTGCGGTTTATGGTCTGTGGTTGTTAAACTATAGACTATAAACCAATAACTTTTTATCTAATTATCATAACTTTTCTAATGGTGGTTTCAATACCATCTTGGGCAGAAACTAATACCATATATACTCCCGATGCTACTTTATATTTGCCAAATGCGGTAGTATCCCATTCAATTGTTCCACCTTCGGAAGTGGTTTCAAAAACTAAATTTCCTTCAATATCCGTTATTTTAACGGTTGCTTTATTTGTTAAATTGGCTATTTTTACTGTTCCAGTATACTCAGGTCTTACAGGATTTGGATAAATATACACACTATTTAAATCGTTACTTGCAATGGTGGAGGTCCCTTTAAAAGAAACCAATCCTTTATCTGTAGCGAAAAACACCTCACCAGTATTACCGTCAATTTCTATATCATTAATAGTATTGGAAGGTAAAGGGGAATTTTCTTTGGTGAAATGATAAATAGTTTCTTGTCCATTAGGAGAAACAAGATAAACACCTGAATCGCCAATGGAAACCCATTTTCGGTTTGCACCGTCAACAGCTATATCAATGATAAATTGATCGTAAAATAATTCTTGAGCTAAATCATTTTCTAAAATAATTATTGCTTTGGTTTGAATATCGGTTTCATTAACAAATGTATCAACTGATGAAATAACGCGAAGGCCTTGATTGGTTCCTATCCAAAGTTGATTTTTATTATCTACTGCCACACAACGAACACTTATAGAGGGAAGATTTCCATTAGCTCCTGTTTTAATTCTTAAGAATTTATTATTGTATTTTTCATTAAATGCCATCAACCCATTTGCTCTGTAGGAAGGAATCCATTTAGTGTCGTTTTTATCAATTGCAATTTTTCCAAAACTCTCATAATAAGGATTTTCCATCAAACTTGCAAAATCGTAAGTTTGCCATTGTGATAAAGATTTTAATACTTTTAATGGCCTATTTACTACAGAGTTTGTTATCCATAAATTATTTTTACTGTCAAATGCAGCACCATTTATTCTAACAGAAATATAATTTGGAATTGTAGGAACCCATTGTTGACTTTCGGGTCCGTTTGGCGGAGAACTTAACTCATTATAAATGGATGTAACCCCATTTTTAATCTTTAGTAAACCACTTTGAAAAGAACAAACGTAAACTTCATTTTCGTCTTTAGGATTGGCAACAACGTCTGTAAGCGATTGCGCACCTAATAATTGGTTAAATGGAATAATTTCCCAGCCAGTTTGGGAATTATAGGAGCTTATTGGTTTTTGAGAATAATCCGGTGTAGGAACAAAGGGGCTTTCGTAGCCACCATAAGTAACCCAAAGTTTATTGGGAGCTTTTTTTACCCTAAAAATTTTATTACTAATTGGTCCGCTTGGGAGTAAGGTTTCAAAACTATTAGAATTTGAAATAATAAAAGAAAGCAAGCCCTCTTCTTTTGTTCCAATATAAACGATATTATTAATGACTGTGGCGCAAGTAATTATTGTGTTGTTATTGGATATTTGAGTGTTTTGTACATGAAACACTTGAATCATAGTAGTGTCATAAACAAAAACTTCATTCTGAGTAGAAACAATTAAATAGTTATTGAAAGTTCTAATGTCAACAATTTTTTGAGAAAATTGAGCTACTTGAGTTAAGGACGTTCCGTTATATTTAATTAATTTATTGTCAGAACTTGCTGCATAAACAAAATTATTAAACGCGGTAATTCCATTCCAATAACTTCCTGAAATGTCTATCCATTGGTTATAATCGTTTAAAAAAGGATTGGTTATACTCACTTTTCGAATGCCGCTTCCAACAGAATTCCCTTGGGTTGCTGCATAAATAAATCCGTTGTTGACACAAGTTTGTTGTACCGATATATAGGAGCCTTGCGGGCCCATATAGTAAGTATCTCCAAATTCGTAAGTTGCTAAATCAAAGACCGAAACCCCATAATTGGTTGAAACATACAGTTTATTATTATATTCTAAAAAATGATTAATTTGTTTAATATCAGCAGAAACTGGAACTTCATCGCGGATCCCTGTTTTATATAAAATGCTGCCGTCTGGGTTTGCTACCAATAACAACCCATTACTATTTCCTATAAATGTTTTGTTAACCGAATCGCTATGATAAAATGCAGTTATAGTTTCTGCTTTAAGTCCATCAATTGAAGTGGTTGTTTTGATATCATTAGTAGTAAGATTTTTAGAAAAAAAAGCATTTTCTGAAGAGGCAAAAATGTCTTGAGAAGATTCTGAAATATCCGTAATTTGATTGAACGAAAAATAACCTTGCCACTTTTGATTATTTTGAGAAAAACCAAATGCAAAACAAAATAGAACTAGGAAGAAGTAAATTCTCTTTAGCATTTTTTTTTATAAATTTAAATTGCAAATATACTATAAAACGCAATTATATCTATTTTCATATAATGTGATAAAAAAACCTTCTTTCCATAACAGAAAGAAGGTTTAGTATTTAATTTTTTTATGTTGTTATTATACGACACCTTGAGCAAGCATTGCGTCGGCAACTTTAACGAAACCTGCAATATTTGCACCTTTCACATAATCAATATAACCAGAAGTATCCGATCCATACTTTACACAAGCGGCGTGAATATTCGCCATAATTGCTTTAAGTCTATCATCTACTTCCTCTGAAGTCCAACTTAAACGTAAAGAGTTTTGAGACATCTCAAGTCCGGAGGTAGCAACTCCACCAGCGTTGGACGCTTTTCCTGGAGCGAATAATATTTTAGCGTCTTGAAAAACAATAACCGCTTCAGGGGTAGAAGGCATGTTGGCACCCTCAGCCACACAGATACATCCGTTTGCAACTAAAGTTTTAGCTTCTTCTTCGTTTAACTCATTTTGAGTAGCACAAGGAAGTGCAATATCACATTTTACTTCCCAAGGACGTTTACCAGCAACAAATTTTGCATTGGGGAATTTAGTTACATAATCAGAAATTCTGCCGTAGTTAATGTTTTTAATTTCCATAACATAAGCTAATTTCTCTGCAGTAATACCGTCTGCATCGTAGATATATCCCGAAGAATCTGACATTGTTACTACTTTACCACCTAGTTGAGTTGCTTTTTCTGTTGCATATTGCGCCACATTTCCAGAACCAGAAACTACAACCGTTTTTCCTGTAAAGCTATCGCCTTTAGTAGTAAGCATACTTTGTGCAAAATACACATCGCCATATCCTGTAGCTTCCGGACGAATTAAAGAACCACCAAAAGAGATTCCTTTTCCTGTTAATACGCCAGTAAATTCATTTCTTAATCTTTTATATTGACCAAACATATAGCCAACTTCTCTTCCGCCAACACCAATATCTCCTGCAGGAACGTCGGTATCCGCGCCTATATGTTTCGATAATTCGGTCATAAAAGCTTGACAGAATTTCATAATTTCAATATCTGATTTCCCTTTTGGATCAAAATCAGCACCACCTTTTCCTCCGCCCATTGGCAGAGTTGTTAAGCTATTTTTGAAAGTTTGCTCAAAAGCTAAAAATTTCAAAATACTTAAATTTACAGAAGGGTGGAAACGAATTCCTCCTTTATAAGGACCAATTGCAGAGTTCATTTGAATTCTGTAACCTCTATTAACTTGAGTTTTACCAGCATCGTCAATCCATGTCACTCGGAACATGATAACTCTTTCTGGTTCAACCATTCTCTCCAAAAGCATTTTGCCTTCGTATTTTTTATTTTCTTCAATAAATGGGATTACTGTTTCGGCAACTTCCTTAACTGCTTGAAGAAATTCAGACTCGTTAGGGTTTTTTTTAGCAACCGCTTCAATAAAGTTGTGGATACTTTGTGACATAAATTATAATATTAATTTTTAAGAAAACGTTTTCGTAATATTTTACAAATATACATTTTATTAAAATAACGGTGCAATTTTTTTTGAATTCTCATAAATATTATATATTCTACACCTTTAATTGAAGATAATTAAATTTATCTCTATTTTTTAAAATAGTTTTTACTTTTTTTTTACTTTTTTCTTGATATTATTTTATTTTATTTCATTACTATTGTTGTTTTATTATATTTGTTGATTATTTAAAAAACAAAGAACATTTTATGTTTAAGAAAGCAATTTTATTTATTTATATAGTAACTATAACAATTTCTGCAAACGCTCAAAATGGGTATGGAGGTAGTTATACTGAAGTTGGGGTTTTTACTGGGCCTGTTTTTTTTAAGTCTGATTACGGTGAGAGAGGGAGTTTCGAGAATTTTGAGAAAAACAATGGATTTACTATAGGAGCATCCTATTATCTATCAACTATAAATAATTATCAAGGTCTTCAAGATAATTTTAAATTAAGATTGGAATTGTTTTATACCAAAGCAGATTTTAAACATTATGGTAAATATGTAGACGCAGCAAGTACTTCAGTATTTACTGAACAACTGAGAGGAATGTATGGATCTTCTTCTTTTACCTCTATAGGATTTCAAGTTGAATACTATCCATTTAAAACGGATGATTATGATAGAGGTTCTTCATTTAGTCCCTATTTAAGTCTTGGCCCACATATTAATTATGTGAGCGTAACTAGTAAATCAACTTTAGGAGAGTTAGGAACCTATATCACTACACCTCAAAAATATATGGGCGGATATAGAAACGGCTCAATGACTATTGCTTCTTTAACTGGAGCAATTGGCACGAGATTTAAATTGGCCGATTATCACTCTCTTTTTACTGAATTGAGAGCTCAGTATTTCTTTTCTGATTGGGCGGATGGGTTGAATCCTAATAAAGCTATTTATTCAGAAAATAAAAGCAATGACTGGTGTGTTGGTCTTAATTTAGGATATATTTATTATTTTAATTAATATTTTTATTTACCTAAAAGCTTGTTCGATATCTGCAAGTAAATCTGTGATGTCCTCCACTCCTACACTTAGTCTAACTAAATCATCCGTAATTCCAACTTCAAGTCTTTTATCTTCCGGAATAGATGCGTGCGTCATTAATGCAGGATGATTAGCTAATGACTCTACACCGCCAAGAGATTCTGCCAAAGTAAATACCTTTAATTTTTCTAAAAAGGAAATAGAATCTTGTTTCTTCCCGGTTTTAAATGTAAAGGAAACCATTCCGCCAAAACCACTCATTTGTTTTTTAGCAATATCGTGGTTCGGATGATCTGGCAAACCAGGGTAATACACGCGAGCAACATCTGGATGGTTACTTAAAAATTCGGCAACTTTCATTCCGTTTTCACAATGTCTTTGTACTCGTAAATGTAAGGTTTTAATTCCTCTCAAAACCAGATAACTATCCATAGGGCCCAGAGTTCCCCCAGTTGCAAATTGCTTGAAATGCAATTCTTCACCCAAATTTTTATCTTTTATAATTAAGGCTCCAGCAATAACATCACTATGACCACCAAGGTATTTGGTAGCCGAATGCATTACAATATCAGCACCCAAGTCAAGTGGTTTTTGCAAATAAGGTGTTGCAAACGTGTTGTCTACAGCAAAAAGAAGTTTATGTGTTTTTGTGATTTTAGCAATTTCTTGAATATCTGCTAATTTCATTAATGGATTAGTTGGTGTTTCTACCCAAACTAATTTAGTATTTTCATTTATTAAAGATTGGAATTTATCCAAATCATTCATGTCTACAAAATGAAATTTGATGCCACTGTCTTTGTACAATCTAGTGAATAATCGGTAAGTCCCGCCATATAAATCATCCATTGCAATTATTTCATCCCCAGCTTTAAACATTCGCAATAAGCAATCTGTAGCTGCTAGTCCGGAAGCAAAAGCCAATCCGCGGGCTCCATTTTCTATGGATGCCAAAGCGTCTTCTAAAGCTTGACGAGTTGGATTTGCTGCACGACTGTATTCATAATCTCCTACTGGTTGCCCTGGACTTGTTTGCACATAGGTTGAGGTTTGAAATATGGGAGTCATCACTGCCCCAGTTACTTTTTCATGGTGTTGTCCACCGTGTATTACTTTAGTATTAAATTTCATTATAGTTTATTTTTAGCAAAGGTAGTAAGTTTATATAAATTTTTATTAGTAAGAATAATTCTAAATTCAAACACAAAATTTCATGCATTATGAGTTTATTTTTTATAAAAATACACTTTATATGTAGGAAATGAATTTTCTTTGCAAAAAGTTTTTATGACAAATAAAATATATTATTTAGCATCCTGCGATACCTGTAGGAAAATAATAAAATCACTTCCTAATTCTGATAAATTAGAATTTCACGACATTCGTCAAAATCCAATTACCGAAAATGAACTAGAGCAATTGCATTCCCTTTCCGGAAGTTATGAGGCATTGTTTAGTAAGAAAGCACAATTGTATAAATCTTTGGATTTAAAGAATAAGGCATTAACCGAAGACGATTATAAAAAATACCTTTTACAACATTATACTTTTTTAAGCCGCCCCGTTTTTATTATTGATAACGCCATTTATATCGGGAATGGACAAAAAAACATCATTGAAGTTATCAAAGCATTAAACTAATGTCTAAAAGAAATTTAGCTTTAATTGCCGCAACAATAGTTTCCATTATATACGGAGTTACATTTACCATTGCCAAGGATGTAATGCCTAAATATGTAGAACCTTTCGGATTTATAACTATCCGCGTGGGTGGTTCGGTAATTCTTTTTTGGTTAGTTTCCGTTTTTGGGCCAAAAGAAAAAATTGCACTAGGAGATTTTCCCAGAATTATTGCAGCTGCATTTTTTGGAGTGGCTTTAAACATGCTTTCATTTTTTAAAGGGTTAAGTTATACTTCTCCTATTATGGGTGCAGTATTAATGGTGACCACCCCGATGATAGTATTAGTTCTCTCGGCTTTTCTTATAAAAGAACGCATGAAAAAGCGCAAAGTTTTTGGTATTCTTTTAGGATTAGCAGGAACCATAACTTTAATTCTTTACGGAAAGTCAATGGCGAATGCTCCAAATGCTTCTTTAGGTAATTTATTGGTTTTTACCAATGCCTTTTCCTACGGTATTTACTTAGTAATTGTAAAGAAATTAATGGATAAATACAATGCGTTTACTTTTGTAAAATGGATTTATACCTTCGGATTTATTATGGTTTTACCTTTCGGATGGGATGAGTTTCAGGAAGTACAATGGGCTATTGTTCCTATAGATATTTTATGGAAAATTGGATTTGTAGTGGTGTTTTCTACCTTCATCACTTATTTATTTAATCTACTTTCTATGCGCGAATTGAACCCAACAACAATTGCAGTTTTTGTATATTTGCAACCATTTTTTGCAACCATTTTTGCTATTGGATTAGGCAAAGACGAGTTGAGTTGGATAAAATTATTATCGGCACTATTAATTTTTGTTGGAGTTTATTTAGTAACACAGAAGAAAGTGAGCAGAGAGCAGTAGTCAGTGCTCAATATTCTGTATTCAGTAGCATGTACTTATAAAACTGATTAGTGAACACTGATCAATGAACACTTTTTTATATATTTGAACTCAATTAAAATAGTAGAATGATACAATCCATGACTGGTTTTGGTAAGGCAACTTTGCAATTACCATCCAAAAAAATTACAGTAGAATTAAAATCTCTAAATAGTAAAGGTTTAGACTTAAATACACGAATGCCATCTGTTTATAGAGAAATGGAATTGGGTTTGCGAAACCAGTTGTCCCAAAGATTGGAACGCGGAAAAATTGATTTTTCTTTATTTATAGAAGCAACTGGGGAAGACACTTCTTCTAAAATTAATGCTCCTATTATTAAAGGTTATATTTTCCAAATGAAGGCCATTATGCCACATGCAGATGAAGTGGAACTTATGAAAATGGCAATAAGAATGCCGGATGCACTTAAAACTGAGCGCGAAGAAATAGACGAAAGTGAGTGGATGGAAATCCAGAAAGTGATTGACCAAGCACTCGAAAATATTGCGCAATTCCGAAAAGATGAAGGGATTTCTTTAGAGAAAGAATTCACTCTGCGAATTGGCAACATTAAGAAGTTAATGAACGATGCTGTCGCTTATGATTCGGAACGAATTGAAACAGTAAAAAACAGACTAAGAACTGCTATAGAAGATCTGCAGCTTGCTGTTGACGAAAGCCGTTTCGAACAAGAATTGATTTTTTATCTAGAAAAATACGATATTACTGAAGAGAAAGTTCGATTGGAAAACCACTTGAATTATTTCATCGAAACACTTTCAGGAACAGAAGCCAATGGAAGAAAATTAGGTTTCATCACTCAAGAAATGGGTCGCGAAATCAATACCATGGGATCTAAATCCAATCACACCGAAATGCAAAAATTGGTAGTAATGATGAAAGATGAATTGGAGAAAATTAAAGAGCAGGTTTTAAATGTGCTTTAACTTATCCTATAAGGTTTTAGCACCTTGTAGGTATTATTTATAATATTATGAAGTTTGGAAAAACAATAAAAATATTTTTAATCGATGGTGATCCAAATGGAAGAATGAGTTGTGAGCTTTCAAATTGGACAGGAAAAGCATATAAAATACCTAGAATTAACATTAAAGATTGTTCGGATAGAAGCGATTTAAACAATACGGGTGTTTATTTATTGTTTGGTAAGAATAATGAAGATCAGGATCAAATTTACATAGGAGAGGCTGAGTCAACTTTAAAGAGAATAGGACAACACCTAACGCAAAAAGATTTTTGGAATGAAACAATTGTTTTTATAAGTAAAGATGAAAATCTAAATAAAGCTCACATAAAATATATCGAAAATAGACTTCACGACATCGCAAAGAATGCAAATCGTTACATCGTGGAAAACTCGATAATTCCTACAAAATCATCTATATCAGAATCTGACAGATCTGAGATGGAAGAATTTATTGATAACATTAAAATGCTTGTTGCTACTCTTGGCCATAAAGTTTTTGAAGAAAAACGAGAATTAAAATCGACCAAAAAACAAGACTTTTTTTATTTAAAAGCTGCAAGGGGTGCTGATGCACAAGGGGAACCAAGTTCGGAAGGCTTTGTTGTTTTTAAAGGATCAAAAGCAACATTTAAAGTAACTGATTCTATTCCTAGTGGTTTTATAAAATTAAAACAAAAACTGATTATTGAAAAGAAGTTAATTGAAAAAGAAGAAGTTTTTGAATTTTCTGAAGATTATATTTTTAGTAGTCCGTCAACAGCCGCTGCTATTGTAATGGGAAGAAGTGCGAATGGGTTAACTGAATGGAAACTATCAAGCGGAATCACTTTAAAAGATTTTGAAACAAAATAAAAAAAATAAGGATGAGATTGTTTCGTGCCTCGCAATTACAAAATAATGGATAAAGGAAAATTATTAGTATTCTCAGCGCCGTCGGGTTCTGGAAAAACAACCATAGTACGACATTTGCTTACCAAAGAAGATTTGAATTTAGAGTTTTCCATTTCGGCTGCAACTCGGGAACTTCGAGGCCAAGAAGTAGATGGAAAAGACTATTATTTTATGTCGATTGAACAGTTTAAAAAACACATCAAAGCAGATGATTTTATAGAATGGGAAGAAGTCTACCGTGATAATTTTTATGGAACATTAAAAAGTGAAGTGGAACGTATTTGGGCAAAAGGCAAAAATGTAATATTTGATATTGATGTTGCTGGTGGATTGAGAATTAAATCGAAATTTTCAGAAGAAACTTTGGCTGTTTTTGTAAAACCACCAAGCGTGGACGAATTAAAGCGTAGACTGAAAGAACGTTCCACTGAAACCGATGATAAAATCAACATGCGAATTGCTAAAGCCCACGTTGAGTTGGCGACGGCTCCACAATTTGATAAAGTCATTAAAAATTATGACTTGGATGTGGCCAAAGAAGATGCGTATCAATTGGTGAAGGGATTTGTGAATAGTTAGTATTACACAAAGTAACGCATAAAGCGCCAAGTAACACAGAATTTAAATTTGCTTTGTGTAATTTTGTGAAAAATCTTAGGGAACCTTTGTGAAAAAAACGGAAAAATGAAAATCGGACTCTATTTTGGAACCTTTAATCCTATTCATGTGGGACATCTGATTATTGCTAATCATATGGCGGAATATTCTAATTTGGAGCAAGTTTGGATGGTGGTTACTCCGCACAATCCACACAAGCAAAAAAATACTTTACTAGACGATTACCAACGCTTACATTTGGTGCGATTAGCAACCGAAGATTATCCTAAAATTAAACCTTCGGATATTGAATTCAAATTGTCGCAACCTAATTATACTGTAAATACTTTAGCACATTTGAAAGATAATTATTCGCAGCACGAGTTTTCCTTAATTATGGGCGAAGACAACTTGAAGTCATTGCACAAATGGAAAAATCACGAATACATTCTTGAAAATCATGATATTTATATTTATCCAAGAGTCTCTCAGGAAGCAGATAATTACGAATTAATAAACCAAACTAGAATTCATAAAATTGATGCGCCAATAGTAGAAATTTCTTCCACGTTCATTAGAGAAAACATCAAAAACAAAAAAAATATACGCCCTTTATTGTCCGAAAAAGTATGGGAATATTTAGATCATAATAATTTTTATAAAAAGTAATTATTCCGTTTTTACTTTCTGACAGCGATTCATTTCTTAAAGTCTTTTGTTTTTTCCATTAAATCGAAAACCAACATTAGTAAACTAATTATCAGTTTGTCCTATTTAAGGGTTCTTTATTTACCCTTATTCTAAATTTACTTATCACAAACATAACTTAAAGTCAATTTATTATTGCCGTAATCTTCGTAAATTCGTATAATGAGAAAAATAGCTTTACTCGTTTTAATTATTTCAACAGTTAGCTGTAAAATTACTCAGTTTAAAAAAGAACCTATAAAAAAAGATGTTATGAAAAAAGTATTATTTGTGGTAACAAGTCACGACCAACTTGGAAATACGGGAGAGAAAACAGGATTTTGGATAGAAGAGTTTGCAGCACCTTATTATGAATTATTAGATAAAGGAATTGCAATAGAAATTGCAACTCCACTAGGAGGACAACCACCAATTGACCCAAAAAGTGAAGATCCATCTGCTGCAACAGCAGACACGAAACGTTTTGACAAAGACAACGAATTATTATCTAAATTAAAAAACACTTTAAAATTAGCCGACGTAAATCAGGAAGACTACGATGCAGTTTTTTATCCTGGAGGACACGGACCCTTGTGGGATTTAGCCGAGGATAAAAGTTCAATTGCTTTAATTGAAGCCTTTTATGCAAACAATAAACCAGTTGCCTTTGTATGCCATTCACCTGCAGCTTTGAAAAATGTAAAAGTAAATGGTGAATTTTTGGTAAAAGGGAAAAAACTAACTGGATTTTCAAATACCGAGGAAGAAGCCGTAGGATTAACAAAAGTTGTACCATTTTTATTGGAAGATGCACTACAAGCAAACGGAGCAATATATTCTAAAGAAAGCGATTGGCAGACCTACGCCATAGAAGACGGCTTGTTAATTACCGGACAAAATCCTGCTTCATCAAAATTAGTAGCACAGAAAATTTTAGAACAATTAAAATAATTAAATCATGTTAAATTTTGAATTATACAATCCGGTCAATTATATTTTTGGCAAAGGACAAACAGAAAAACTTACTAATTTAGTCCCTAAAGACGCTAAAATTTTAGTTGCTTATGGTGGTGGAAGTATCTTTAAAAATGGGGTTTACGATCAAGTTACAACAGCATTAAAGGATTTTGATTTAATAGAATTTGGCGGCATTGAACCAAATCCTAGATTTGAAACCCTTATGAAAGCGGTTCAAATAATTAGAGAACAAAAAATTACGTTCATTTTAGCCGTGGGCGGTGGAAGTGTTATTGATGGAGTAAAATTTATTTCAGCTGCAGTAAATTTTGAAGGGGACGCAACAGAAATTCTTAAAAAAAGAATTCTATTTACCGATGTAACTAAAGTTATTCCGTTTGGAACTGTATTGACATTGCCTGCAACTGGATCTGAAATGAACTCGGGGGCGGTGGTAACAATTGGAGCAACGCAAGAAAAACTAACCCTTGGCGGAAGTGCTTTATTTCCGAAATTCTCCATTGTAGATCCAACCGTCATTGTTTCTTTACCAAAAAGGCAATTACAAAATGGAGTTATTGATGCTTTTACCCACGTTATGGAGCAGTACATGACCTATAAGCATGATGCATTATTGCAAGACCGATTGGCAGAAAGTATTTTGAAAACCTTAATTGAAGTTGGCCCAAGTGTGGTAGAAAATCCGTCAGACTATAAATTGGCCTCTAACTTTGTTTGGAGTGCAACCATGGCGTTAAACGGATTAATTCAAAAAGGGGTTCCAAGCGATTGGGCAACCCATATGATTGGTCATGAATTGACAGCTTTATATGAAATTGATCATGCTAGAACTTTGGCAATTATAGGGCCAAACTTATACCGAGTACTTTTTGAAACAAAAAAAGAAAAGCTAGCACAATACGGTCAACGTGTTTGGAACCTTACAGGAGATTCAACCGATGTTATTGCAAGTCAAGCGATTGAAAAAACGGTAGAATTTTTTCATACAATGGGAATGAAAACCAAGTTGTCTGAAAACACTGAAAACTATAAAGAAACTGCTGATTTTATTGTAAATCGTTTTGAAGAAAGAGGCTGGTTGGCATTGGGCGAAAAGCAAAACATCACACTAGAAAAAGTAAGAGAAATTGTAGAAATGAGTTACTAATTTTAAAGATTTATAAAAGCAAAAGGCGTTTAGAAATTGTTCTAAACGCCTTTTTCAATAAACTAAATTAATCTCAAACATTGAAAGACAACCTAACAATCTTTCAATAGTATAAACGAATACAAAACGAGGTTATTGTTTTGATTATCATAATTTTAAGTTAATTTTAATTTAGGGTGCTTTTTCCTTAAGAACACCCTCGTTTTTGGGAATGCCATAAAAAAAGAGTATTTTTGATTTTTGAAAAAATATATAAATGAATACTATTCCAAAATTTGCCGTAATAGGTGGAGGAAGTTGGGCTACTGCAATTGCCAAAATGTTGTGTGTGAACCTAGATGAAATTGCCTGGTACATGCGAAGCCAATCGGCAATTGACCATATAAAAACACAAAAACATAATCCCAATTATTTGAGCTCGGTAGAGTTTGACATTAATAAGCTTAGGCTTACAGCCGATATTAATGAAGCAGTGGCGTATGCCGATTACGTCATTTTTGCCATCCCATCTGCTTTCTTGAGTGCCGAATTAGAAAAACTAACCGTTAGCCTACAAGGCAAAATAATTTTTTCTGCCATTAAAGGAATTGTACCAGAAACCTTCTTAATTGTTGGCGAACATTTTAATCAAAAATTTGATATTCCTCTTGAAAATATTGGTGTAATTACAGGTCCTTGCCATGCAGAAGAAGTAGCTTTGGAACGTCTTTCTTACCTAACTATTGCTTGCGGCGATCCAGCAAAAGCAAAGGTTGTGGCTAAAGTGCTTGCGGGAAACTATATTAAAACTAAAATATCCGACGATATTATCGGCACCGAATATGCAGCCATGTTGAAAAACATTTATGCTATTGCGGCAGGAATTGCTCACGGTTTGGGTTATGGAGATAACTTCCAATCGGTGATTATGAGTAATGCCATCCGGGAGATGAAAAAATTCATCCGTAAAGTGCATAGAATGAAGCGCAATATTAATAATTCAGCTTACTTGGGCGATTTATTGGTTACGGGTTATTCCGTTTTTTCTAGAAACAGAATGTTTGGTAACATGATTGGAAAAGGCTACACAGTAAAGTCGGCAATGATGGAAATGAGTATGGTTGCCGAAGGATATTATGCCGTGAAAAGCGCTTATAAATTAAACCAAGAATACAAAGCCAGCACCCCTATAATAGATGCCGTGTACCAAATTCTGTATGAGGGTAAAGATGCTAAAGCAGTATTCAAAAAATTAACCGATAAATTAGATTAAGATGACTGAAAGATGGAAATACCAAATAAAATCTGGTGGAATTTGGGGTCTATCTATGTCGGCTTTTATAGTGCTTTTTAAAATGAAAGAACAACCAATCGCAGAACAGTTGCAGCACCAAGAATTTTGGGGTAAAACTATAATTTATCTAATTATCGGTATTTTTGGATTGGGTTATTTTAACTGGAAACAAAAAGTTAAAAAAGATAATACTTTAAAATAATTTCAGTTAATTTCTGCATTTTTTTAGAGTCCCCCTTTCTTCAAAAAATAGGATGATAATGAACAACCCTTCTCTCGAACTGCAAATACAATCCTTACCCGATAATCCCGGGGTGTACCAATATTACGATAAAGAAGGTAAAATTTTATATGTAGGAAAAGCCAAAAATCTTAAGAAACGGGTTTCTTCTTATTTCAATAAAGTACACGATAATGCCAAAACTAATGTTTTAGTTCGTAAAATTGTTGAGATTAAACATATTGTAGTTTCATCAGAACAAGATGCTTTGTTGTTGGAAAACAATCTGATAAAAAAACTGCAACCACGTTATAATGTCTTGTTGCGCGATGACAAAACCTATCCTTGGATTTGCATTAAAAAAGAACCTTTTTCAAGAATTTTTCCAACTAGAAGAATGGTAAAAGACGGATCGGAATATTTCGGCCCTTACACTAGTTTCAAAACGGTGAATACCATTTTAGAACTTATTAAAGAGTTGTATCCATTACGAACTTGCAACTACGATTTAACCGAGAACAACATCCGAAACCATAAATATAAAGTCTGTTTAGAATTCCATATTGGCAACTGTAAAGGCGGTTGCGAAGGATATGAACTTTTGGAAAATTACCAAAAACAAGTTGATGCGATTCGTGAAATCTTAAAAGGAAATTTTAAAGAAAGTTTGAAGGAATTCAAAGTAAAAATGCAAGAATTAGCTGCAGAAATGCACTTTGAGGAAGCCCAAAAAATTAAAGAAAAAATAGCAGTTTTAGAGCAGTACCAATCGCGATCTACCATCATCAATCCAAAAACATCTAATATTGATGTGTTTTCAATTATTTCAGATGAAGCCGTGGCGTATGTAAATTTCCTACAAATTGCCCATGGCGCTATCATTAGATCGTATACTTTAGAATTAAAGAAAAAACTAGAAGAAACCAACGAAGAGCTTCTAGAATTGGCAGTAGTGGAACTTCGGGAGCGTTTTCATTTGACTTCCAAAGAAATAATTTTACCCTTTGCTTTAGATTTTGGCGATAAAATAAAAGTTACCGTTCCGCAATTGGGCGATAAAAAACAGATTTTAGAGCTCTCTGAACGCAATGCCAAATACTACCGAATGGATCAATTAAAGCAAATCCAAATTGTAGATCCCGAGCGGCACACCAACCGAATTATGTTGCAAATGCAAAAAGATTTACGCCTTTCGTTAGAGCCGCGACATATTGAATGTTTCGATAACTCCAACATCCAAGGAACCAATCCTGTGGCAGCTTGCGTAGTTTTTAAAGACGGAAAGCCATCCAAAAAAGACTACCGCCATTTCAATATAAAAACCGTAGAGGGGCCTAATGATTTTGCCTCCATGGAAGAAGTCGTGTACCGAAGATACAAACGCCTTTTAGATGAAAACCAACCCTTGCCACAGCTTATCATTATTGATGGTGGAAAAGGACAATTATCCTCGGCGCTAAAAAGCATAGACGATTTGGGCTTGCGCGGAAAAATCGCCATCATCGGAATTGCAAAACGCCTAGAAGAACTTTTTTATCCGGGCGATTCTGCACCTTTATACCTCGATAAAAAATCGGAAACCCTAAAAGTTATCCAGTTTTTACGTAACGAAGCACACCGATTTGGGATTACTTTTCACCGCGATAAACGAAGTAAAGCCGCATTAAATTCTACCATCGAAACCATCCCTGGAATTGGAGAAAAAACCATGTTAGCATTAATAACGCATTTCAAAAGTGTTAAAAGATTAAAATTAGCTACCGAAAAAGATATTTCGGAGATAATAGGCGCATCAAAAGCCAAAAAAATTTCCGACTTTTACAATAAAATCGATAATTAATTTTTGTAGCGAATGTTTAAGGCCTATTTGCAATCCATTTTCCCGCCATTTACTTCAATCTTTTCCTTTCTAAAAAAGAAAGGAAAAGGATTTTCGTTGCTGTCGGGGCTAAGCAGTAAATGTCTTTTGTGTCTATTGTCTATTTTTTATTGTTTATTGTCTCAAAACTCTTTTTCTCAAGATTCAATAAAGCGACCAAAAATCGGATTGGTTTTAACCGGAGGTGGCGCCAAAGGGTTTGCACATATTGGCGTGTTAAAGGTATTAGAAAAAGCAGGAGTAAAAATTGATTATATCGGCGGAACTAGCATGGGAGCAGTTGTTGGAGGCTTGTACGCTACTGGCTACAGTGCAGCACAAATTGATTCGATTTTTCATGATACCAATTTTAACGAACTATTAAAAGATTATACTCCAAGAGTAAATAAAAGTTTTTACGAAAAACGAAACGACGAATTATATGCGATAACATTACCGTTTAAAAAATTAAGTATTGGAGTGCCAATTGCATTGTCTAAAGGGATATATAACTATAATTTATTGCATAAATTAACACATCCTGTAAGGCATATCAGAGATTTTAATCAACTTCCAATACCGTTTTTATGTATTGCTACTGATATTGAGACTGGAGAACAACAACTTTTAAACAGCGGAAGTTTGCCTCAAGCCTTATTAGCGAGTTCGGCTTTCCCTTCACTTTTCTCACCGGTAGAAATAAATGGTAAATTATTAATTGATGGTGGTGTTTCCAATAATTATCCTATTGATGAGGTGCGAAAAATGGGTGCTGATATTGTTATTGGGGTAGATGTTCAAGACGGGTTGAAAGATAGATATTTCTTAAAAGAAGCCACACAAATTCTTCTTCAAATATCCAACCTTCAAATGACAAAAAGAATGCAAGGTAAAATTAGTAAAACCGATATTTATATTAAGCCAGATATTTCTGGGTTTAATATTATTTCATTTGATGAACAAAATGAAATTATAAAAAAAGGGGAAGATGCTGCTTTAAAAGTAGTAGATAAATTAAATAAAATTGGAAATAATAGCATAATAACCCAGACGATAAAAAATAAAAACGATGGTATACTAATTTCCAAATTAACTATTAATGATGTTAATGATTACACTTATTCCTACATTGTTGGTAAATTAGGATTTACTGAAGGAAGTAAAATCAGTTACGAACAATTAAAAAAAGGCATTAATACTCTTAATGCCACAGGTAATTTCTCCACAATTAACTACCAATTTAATGAACTTAATTCGGGAGACGAATTGGAATTAAGCTTAAAAGAAAGTGGAAACAGCACTTTTTTAAAGTTCGGGTTGCATTATGATGGACTCTACAAAAGCGCTACATTAATAAATTTCACTCAAAAAAGATCCCTCTTTAAAAATGATGTTTTGTCTTTAGACATGGCAATTGGTGATAACTTAAGATACAATTTAGATTATTATATCGATAACGGATTTTATTTCAGTTTCGGATTTAAATCTCTGTTCAATCAGTTTAATAAAAATGTTGCTACCGACTTCAGTAATGGTTCTATTTTTCAACAGCTAGGAATAAATTCTTTAAGTTTAGATTATTTCGATTGGACCAACTCATCCTATTTGCAAACTATTTTTAAACAAAAATTTCTTGTTGGCGCAGGACTAGAAATGAAATATCTTAAAATTTCTTCTAAAACATTAGAAAACAGCAATCCCATTTTTGAAAACAGCACTTATTCTAGTATTTTTGGATATTTAAAATACGATTCTTTAGACAGTAAATATTTCCCTAAAAAAGGATGGTATTTTAATAGTAATCTTCAATCGTACTTATTATCCAATAATTACAGTAACCAATTTAATAAATTTTCCATAGCTAATTCTGAATTTGGAATTACGAGAACATTTTATAAAGTAATCAATTTAAAATTTGAATCGGCAGCAGGAGTTTCTTTTGGGCAAAGAAGTATTCATTTTTTAGATTTTGTTCTTGGGGGTTATGGGTTTAATCCTATAAACAATTTCAAGCCCTTTTACGGATATGATTTTATAAGTGTTTCTGCCGATAGTTATATCAAAACCTTAGCCACTTTGGATATAGAATTTTATAAAAAAAACCATATTAATTTTTCTGCTAATTATGCAAACATTGAAGATAGATTATTTAGCTCAGTTAATTGGCTTAATACCCCAAGATATTCAGGATATGCATTAGGTTATGGGTTGGAGACTATTATTGGTCCATTAGAAATTAAATACTCTTGGTCGCCCGAATTACCTAAGGGATTCGTGGGGTTAAATGTTGGCTTTTGGTTTTAAACACTAGAAATTTTCTATTTTCATAGAAATATTAAACAAAAAAAGTATATTTGAACATATTAAATAAAAAGAAACACTATGTCTATTTGGAAGAAAAAACCTTTAAACTTATTATTAGCAGAGGCTACTGAGTCTGAAAAAGGATTAAAAAGAACCTTAACCGCTTGGTCCCTCATAGCTTTGGGAATTGGCGCAATTATTGGCGCTGGATTATTTGTTAGAACCGCAATGGCTGCATCTCAAAATGCAGGTCCATCCGTGACAATTGCCTTTGTTCTTGCAGCTGTTGGATGTGCTTTAGCGGGGTTATGCTATGCAGAATTATCCTCATCTATACCGATTTCTGGAAGTGCTTATACTTATACCTATGCTACTATGGGTGAGCTTTTAGCTTGGATAATAGGTTGGGATTTAATCTTAGAATATGCTGTAGGAGCAGCAACCGTAGGAATTGCTTGGAGTGAATATCTCAACAATTTTTTAGTTAACGTGCTTCATTTAAGTCCAATTCCTTACTCATTATCTCATTCTCCATTTCAACACATGACAGATCCAATTACAGGGGTCGTTTCTAATGGAATAATTAATCTTCCTGCTTTATTCATTGTAGGAATTATTAGCTTATTGCTTATTAAAGGAATTCAAGAATCTGCTTTTGTGAATGGTATTATAGTTATAGTAAAAGTCGTTATAGTTATTTTGATAATAGTTATCGGATGGCATTTTATTAATCCAGTTAATCACACACCCTATATACCACCAAGTTCAATTTTTACAGATGAACACGGTGTTAATCACAATTTTGGAGGATTCTGGGGGATTGTTGGAGCTGCAGGGACTGTATTTTTTGCATTTATTGGATTTGATGCAGTAAGTACTGCTGCACAAGAAACTAAGAATCCTAAAAGAAATATGCCTATTGGAATTTTAGGTTCATTGGCAGTTTGTACCGTTTTATATATATTATTCGGACATGTGCTAACGGGTGTAGCCTCAGTAGAAGATTTTAGAACTGGTGGAAAAGAAGCTTCAGTTGCTTTTGCAATAAATGAGCACATGCCTGGGTTTAAATGGTTAGCCGACTTTGTTACCGTCGCAATTCTTGCTGGATTTTCTTCTGTAATATTAGTTATGCTTTTGGGTCAATCTCGTGTGTTTTACGCTATGGGAAAAGATGGTATGTTGCCTAGTTTTTTTAGCGATTTACATTCAAAATTTCAAACTCCGTATAAAGCAAATCTTGTAATTTTAATAATTGTAGGGTTATTTGCAGCATTTATTCCAGGAGATATTGTTGGAGACATGACAAGTATTGGAACTTTATTTGCATTTGTTTTAGTTTGTATTGCAGTAATTGTTTTAAGAAAAACGAATCCAGAATTGAAACGAGAATTTAGAACTCCTTGGGTGCCATTTATTCCGATTTTAGGAATTCTTGCCTGTTTATTGATGATGGTTGGTTTAGGCTGGACAAACTGGCTTCGTCTTTTTGCTTGGATGGCCATCGGAATTGTAATTTATTTTGTGTACAGCAAAAAAAATAGCAAATTAAACAATCCAGATAAAGAAATCTAAAAGTAAAAAGTAATCAAAAGCATTAAATCTGAAACCTCATATTTAATGCTTTTTTTATTTTTTGGAAAATATTTTTTACGACATTTGTGATAATGAAAAATTGGGACGATTTACTTATTCTATTAAAATACCTCATCAAGAGAAATCCGGAATGAGTAAGAATTCTTTTTGAGTAGTAACTAAAGTTAGGTAAAATCCAACACTTTAAATTTTAAACTTTAAACAAAAAGAAAATGCCTATTTATCATAAACTAGGAAATATCCCGCCAAAACGCCACACTCAATTTGAGAATCCTAATGGGGGGTTGTATTACGAACAACTTTTCGGCACAGAAGGTTTTCACGGACATTCTTCATTATTATATGAAGTTCATAGGCCAACGCAAATAAAAGAAATCCTAAGATCGTATTCGGTTGAACCCAAAATTGCAATCGGGAAAAACATAAAATCTTTATTATTAAAAGGTTTTGAATTAAGACCTCAGGATGATTTTTTAGAAAGCAGAAAAGCATTACTTGTTAATAAAGATTGCACAATTGGATTGGCTGCTCCAAGAAAATCTCTAACAGAATATTTCTACAAAAATGCAGATTCTGATGAAATGATTTTCATCCATAAAGGAAAAGGGATATTGCGAACCATGATGGGAAATATTGCCTTTGAATATGGAGATTACCTTATTATTCCGCGTGGAATGATTTATCAAATTCAATTTGAAACTGAGGATAATAGATTGTTTTATGTTGAGAGTTTTACGCCTTTCTACACTCCAAAGAGATATAAAAATGAATCTGGTCAACATTTAGAGCATTCGCCATTTTGTGAAAGGGACTTTAAATTGCCAACGGATTTAGAAACCCACCATGAAAAAGGCGACTTTCTAATCAAAATTAAAAAAGAAGGAATGATGCACGAAGTGGTTTATGCTGCTCACCCTTTTGATGTTATTGGCTGGGATGGCTATAATTTTCCTTACGGATTTTCTATTCATAATTTTGAACCCATAACAGGCAGAGTACACCAACCACCACCCGTTCACCAAACATTTGAAACAACAAATTTTGTAGTTTGTTCTTTTGTCCCTAGACTTTATGATTACCATCCAAAATCAATTCCGGCACCATACAACCATAGTAATATAGATTCGGATGAGGTTTTATATTATGTTGCTGGCGATTTTATGTCAAGAAATAATATAGAACAAGGTCATATTACTTTGCATCCTAAAGGAATTCCTCACGGGCCAGCTCCTGGAGCAATGGAACGTAGTATTGGGAAAACAGTGACTGAAGAATTGGCTGTAATGGTAGATACATTTCATCCTTTAATGGTTACTGAAGAAGCCATGGGGATTGATGATGGACACTATTATAAATCCTGGGTGGAATAATTAATAATTACAAAAAGTTCCTAATTTAAAAATTCAGAAAGACTTAAAAAATATAAATAAATGTCAAAAGAAGTAAAATCCGTAGAATACGGACTAGAAAAAATATTTAGCGGAGCACAAGATTTTCTCCCATTATTAGGAACCGATTATGTTGAGTTTTACGTAGGTAACGCAAAACAGTCAGCCCATTTTTACAAAACAGCATTCGGTTTCCAATCGCATGCTTATCGTGGTTTGGAAACTGGCTCACGAGATGTAGTGAGTTATGTATTAAAACAAGACAAAATACGTTTGGTTTTAACTACACCTTTAAATAGTAATTCTCCTATCAACGAGCATTTAAAAAAGCATGGTGATGGAGTTAAAGTGATTGCACTTTGGGTAGAAGATGCTCGCTCAGCATACGAAGAAACTACTAAGCGTGGTGCAAGATCCTTCATGGAACCGACTGTTGAAAAAGACGAACATGGCGAAGTAGTCCGATCTGGAATTTATACCTACGGCGAAACCGTTCATATTTTTGTAGAAAGGAAAAATTATACAGGAGCATTTTTACCTGGATTTAAAGAATGGAAATCCGAATACAATCCAGAGCCATTAGGCCTAAAATACATTGACCACATGGTTGGAAATGTTGGTTGGGGCGAAATGGATTTATGGGTAAAATGGTACGAAGATGTTATGGGATTTGAAAATTTCCTATCGTTTGATGATAAACAAATACATACTGAATATTCTGCTTTAATGAGTAAAGTAATGTCTAATGGCAACGGAAGAATTAAATTCCCAATAAATGAACCAGCCAAAGGGAATAAAAAATCTCAAATTGAAGAATATCTTGATTTTTACGAAAGTCCAGGAGTGCAACATATTGCTGTAGCCACTGACGATATTATTACTACGGTAACTGGTTTAAAAGCAAGAGGTGTTGAATTTTTACCACCACCACCACAAGCTTATTATGATGACATTCCAGGAAGATTGGGAGTTCATATGGACATGATGAAAGAAGACATAAAAAAATTACAACAGCTTTCAATTTTGGTGGATTCCGATGAAGACGGCTACCTTTTACAAATTTTTACTAAGCCAATAGAAGATCGTCCAACTTTGTTTTTTGAAATAATCCAGAGAATGGGCGCCAAAGGTTTTGGCGCGGGTAATTTTAAGGCTCTTTTTGAGTCTATAGAAAGAGAACAAGCATTAAGAGGAACGTTGTAAATCCTTAATTTTGTTATAAATTTAACACCATATAACGTTGTAGTAAGCATATTTTTAATAAAAATATGTTAAAGTTCATTTTTTGTTGAGAATAACTTAAAAACAGTACTATATTTGTACAAGAAAAAAGAAAAGGAGTGGTTTCCTTTAATTTTTTATATAAGTTTTTCATAATTTATAGTTTTTAGGTTGGTTAATAACATAAAAACTCCATCAGATTTTGATGGAGTTTTTTTGTTTTATTACTTTTGGAACAGAAATTGCAATACATCTAGTATAATTTAATTATATTCTAAAATGAAAAAGATAATTGTTCTTGCTCTATTTTTTCTAAGCGTCAGTTTTGATTCGCTTCAAGATCCAGCATTTGACACTGGGGAATGGTTTAAATTTAGAATTCACTACGGATTAGTAACCGCGGGTTATGCCACTTTAGAAGTTAAAGAAGCAATTAAAAATAATAAGAAAGTTTTTCATGCTGTTGGAAAAGGGTATACTACCGGAATGTCTAAATGGATATTCAATATAGATGATAATTATGAAACCTATTTTGACAAGTCCACAGGAAAACCTTACCAATATGTCAGAAAAATTAATGAAGGAGGTTATACTAAAAACGAAGAAGGATTCTTTAATCAGGATAAAAATACTATCTTAGTAAAGGATTATAAAAACAATACTAATCAAACTTTCGCTACTTCAGAAAACATTCAAGATATTGTTTCTACCTTTTACTATTTAAGAAACCATCCCTTAGCAAATAAATTAAAAGTTGGTGAATTTTTAGCAATTGATATGTTTTTTGATCAAGAATCCACAAAATTTAAGTTGAAATATCTTGGTAAAGAAGATTTAGAAACTAAGTTTGGCATTATTCCATGCATGATTTTTAGACCTTTGGTTCAATCTGGTCGTGTTTTCAAGGAACAAGAAAGTTTAACTGTTTGGATTTCAGACGATGATAATAAAATACCAGTCCGAATAAAAGCAAGTTTAGCAATTGGATCCATTAAAGCTGATTTAGAATCCTTCAAGGGGTTATCTAATCCATTTACCATAAAAGCAACACCATGACATCAGATACAACTAATTTAATTAATGCTTTAGAGAAAAAATTTGATGCTATAAATCAAAAGACGGACACCCATCTTGAGGGACTTATTTGGTCTAAGCCAATCACTTATTGGGATTATATTCAAACAGATGCTTTGTTGAATTTACAAACACAAAGAACCATTTTGCCGGACGAAATGGTTTTTATTATGTACCATCAAGTCAATGAATTATTGTTTAAAATGATTCTCTGGGAAACAGAACAGGTTTGCCAATGCGAGCAACCTGAAACGAAATTCTTTGCAGAAAGATTAATGCGCATTAGCCGCTACTTTGATATGCTTACGACTTCGTTTGATATTATGGGCGATGGAATGGAAGTAGAGCAATACATGAAATTTAGAAATACGTTGACTCCTGCAAGCGGATTTCAAAGTGCCCAATATCGATTAATTGAATTTGCTTCGACTGATTTAATTAATCTTATTGATTATCGTTTTAGAGCAACTATTGACCGCAACACGCCTTATTCTCATGCGTTTGAACATTTGTATTGGCAGGCAGCAGGAAAAGACCACAAAACCGGAGAAAAATCATTTCTAATTTTAGAATTTGAAAGAAAATACAAATCAGAGTTTTTAAGATATATGGAGGAACATAATACTACAAATCTTTGGCAAAAATTTAAACAACTTCCAGAAGCTGATCAAAAAAACTCCCAACTTATTAGTGCAATGCGCCATTATGACAGGACAGTGAACATTACTTGGGTAATGGGACATTTAAATGCGGCTAAAAAATACATCGAAAGCGGTCAAGGATCCGGAGAAGCAACTGGCGGAAGCGACTGGAAAAAATACATGCACCCGAAATACCAAAGAAGAATATTTTTCCCAGAACTTTGGAGCGAAGAGGAATTAAAAAATTGGGGGGATAATTGTTAAAACAATACAAGCATATTGAGAAAATTTGTATTTCTTTTATTGGTAACTCTTGCAATAACTTCTTGTAAAAAAACGCAAGAAGATTTTGTGATTGAAGATGTAGAGCCTCAAAGACCTATTGTTGATTTTGGATTTCATTTCGCTAATTTTAATGTGCATTACGACACCATTAAAAGGCAAGAAACTTTTGAAACAATTTTAAAAAAACAAAATCTAAACGGAAAAAAAGTTGCAGATATTATTCGAGTTCTTAGAGATTCATTTCCAATAAGTGTAAAATTCAAGAGGCCTTATGTTTGCCTAAGATCTAAGGATAAATACAATAAACTTCAATATCTTATCTACCAACCTAACCAACGGGATTATTATTTGATAGATTTAACAGATTCTATTGTTGGATATAAAAAGTCAAGACCTTTAACGTTTAAAATTCGAACTGTTGCAGGCGAATTAACAGGTTCGCTTACGCAAACGTTGCGCAAAATGAAAATTGAACCTACTTTGTCCGGAAGGCTCAACAAAATTTTTGCTTGGTCTATTGATTTCTTCAAATCTAGAAAAGGAGATAAATTTGCACTTAGTTTCACTGAAAGATATATTAATGATACCGTTTATGATGGTATAGACAGTTTGAGAGCTGCCTATTTTGAATATAAGGGGGAGAAAATTTATGCATTTCCGTTTAATCAGGACCGAAATGGGAAAGTAGATTATTACGATGAAAATGGAAAAGCTCTAAAGAATTTTTTCTTGAAAGCACCATTGAAATTTGTAAACATTACCTCACATTATACCCAAAATAGATTCCATCCTGTTCAGTTAATTTGGAAAGCTCATAAAGGTACTGATTATGCTGCGCCAACTGGAACGCCTATTATGACTACTGCTGCTGGAGTAGTAGAACAGGCAGGATACTCCACAGGAAATGGAAATTTTGTAAAAGTAATACACGATAAAACATATTCTACCCAATATTTACACATGTCTAAAATTTTAGTGAGGAGAGGACAACATGTAAAACAAGGAGAAATTATTGGAAAAGTTGGAAGCACTGGTTTAGCATCAGGTCCACACGTGTGTTACCGTTTTTGGAAAAATGGTGTTCAAGTGGATGCATTAAAACTAAAACTTCCAAACTCTCAAGTTATGGAAGGTAGAAATCTACCAAGATTTAAAGAACAAATTCGTCCTTTAAAAAGAGAATTAGATAGTGTAGCCGAAATTAGATTTAACAAGTAATAAAAATTCTTATTTACTTCACAACAACATTTACATTCCTATTTTCAGTTATTAATTAGCAAAGACATAGTTTTATCTACAATCTTTTATCTAATTTTGTCCTTCAAAATATAATAATACCATGTCTTTACCAAATATAAATCCGACCAATACTAATGCTTGGCTAAACTTACAAAAGCACTTTTCAATGATGGAAAACAATTCTATTAAAGAAATGTTTCAAAAGGATAGTACTCGTGTTGAAAAATTTCACATCCAATGGAATGATTTTTTAGTAGATTTTTCTAAAAACAATATTACCCAAGAAACCCTTGATTTGCTTCTAAAACTTACGGAAGAAGTAAATTTAAAACAGGCAATATCTCAATATTTTAATGGAGAATTAATTAACCAAACCGAAAACAGAGCCGTTTTGCACACTGCATTGCGCGCGCCACAATCAGCTACTTTTTTAGTGGATGGTACTAATGTGATGCCTGAAATTTACGAAGTAAAACATAATATTGAAAAATTCACTCATGAAATAACTTCCGGAATTAGAACAGGATTTACCGGAAAACACTTTACAGACATAGTAAATATAGGTATTGGAGGTTCTGACCTTGGTCCTGCAATGGTTGTGGAGGCATTACAATATTATAAAAATCATTTAACTGTTCATTTTGTTTCTAATGTAGATGGTGACCATGTAAATGAAATCATAAAAAAAATAAATCCAGAAACAACTCTTTTTGTAATTGTTTCCAAAACTTTTACCACTCAAGAAACACTTACGAATTCAGAAACCATTCGAACTTGGTTTTTAAAATCTGCCAAACAAGAAGATGTTGCCAAACATTTTGTTGCCGTTTCTACCAATATCCAAAAAGTTACCGAATTCGGAATTGATGTTAACAATATTTTTCCAATGTGGGATTGGGTTGGAGGTCGTTTTTCTCTATGGTCAGCAGTTGGATTATCTATTAGTTTGGCAGTTGGCTTTGATAATTTTGATAAATTATTGAAAGGCGCTAATCAAATGGACGAACATTTTAAAAATGAATCATTCGATAAGAATATCCCTGTTATTTTAGCCTTACTTAGTGTTTGGTACAATAACTTTTTTGGTGCCGAAAGTGAAGCAATAATTCCATATACTCAGTATTTGCAAAAATTAGCTCCTTACTTGCAACAAGGAATTATGGAAAGCAACGGGAAAAGCATCGGCAGAGATGGCAAAGCGGTTAATTACCAAACCGGAACTATTATTTGGGGAGAACCAGGAACTAATTCGCAACATGCTTTTTTCCAATTAATTCACCAAGGGACTAAATTAATTCCAACCGATTTTATTGGATTTGTGACTCCATTGTATTGGAATGAAGACCACCATGATAAATTAATGTCTAATTTCTTTGCACAAACCGAAGCACTTTTAAATGGTAAAACATCCGAGCAAGTTCAAGCAGAGTTTAACAAACAAGGAATGGAAAAATCAAAAGCAGATTATTTAAAACCGTTTAAAGTTTTCACAGGAAATAAGCCTACTAACACACTACTTATTCAAAAATTAACTCCAGAAAATCTAGGATCTTTAGTGGCCATGTATGAACATAAAATATTCGTTCAAGGAATTATTTGGAATATTTTTAGTTACGATCAATGGGGAGTAGAATTAGGCAAGCAATTGGCCAATTCAATATTAGAAGAAATTAATCATAAAAAAGTGGCAGAACACGATAGCTCTACCACTTTATTATTAAAACATTTCCTAAATAAGGCAAATTAAAGAAATTGCCTATTAATTTTAAACGCTTTTTTGCAACCAATTTTTTATAGAAACTTCATTTTCTATAATATTTTTCAATTCGGATATTTTCACTCTATCTTGTTTCATAGAATCTCTATGACGAATAGTCACCGTTTGATCTTCTATTGTTTGATGATCTACAGTTATACAAAATGGCGTGCCAAGAGCATCCTGTCTTCTGTAACGTCTCCCTACAGCATCTTTTTCATCATAAGTTACATTGAAATCCCATTTCAATTCGTCTATAATGCTATGAGCAATTTCTGGAAGTCCGTCTTTTTTAACTAATGGAAAAACAGCCGCTTTGGTTGGTGCCAATACCGATGGCAATTGCAATACGGTTCTTGTAGAACCATCTTCTAGAGTTTCTTCTTTTAAGGAAGTAGAGAAAACGGCCAAAAACATACGGTCTAATCCAACTGAAGTTTCCACTACATAAGGAGTATAATTTACATTTTCTTCGGTGTCAAAATATTGTAATTTTCTACCTGAGAATTGTTCGTGTGCTTTTAAATCGAAATCCGTTCTAGAATGAATTCCTTCCAATTCTTTAAATCCAAATGGGAAATTAAATTCAATATCGGCAGCAGCATTAGCATAATGAGCTAATTTTTCATGATCGTGAAAACGGTAATTTTCTCTTCCTAAACCAAGAGACAAATGCCAATTCAACCTGGTGGTTTTCCAGTATTCGTACCATTTCATTTCTTCGCCTGGTTTTACAAAAAATTGCATTTCCATTTGTTCAAATTCCCGCATACGGAAAATAAATTGACGTGCAACAATTTCATTTCTAAAGGCTTTACCAGTTTGTGCAATTCCAAACGGAATTTTCATTCGCCCTGATTTTTGAACGTTTAAGAAATTCACAAAAATCCCTTGAGCCGTTTCTGGACGAAGGTATAAATCCATTGCGGTATCTGCAGAAGCACCTAATTTGGTTCCGAACATCAAGTTAAACTGACGAACTTCGGTCCAATTTCTAGAACCAGTTTCGGGATCGGCAATTTCTAGTTCTTCAATTATTGCTTTCACATCTTCCAAATCTCCAGTACCTAAAGAACGTCCCATTCTTTCTAGAATTTCTCTTTCTTTGGCAAGGTATTCTACAACTCTGGTGTTGGTGGTAATAAATTCTTGTTCGTTAAAAGTGTCACCAAAACGAGCCTTTGCTTTTTCAATTTCTTTTTTGGCTTTCAGATTTAATTTTTCGGCATAATCCTCAATTAAAACATCGGCACGGTATCTTTTTTTAGAATCTTTGTTATCAATTAATGGATCATTAAAAGCATCTACGTGGCCAGAAGCTTTCCAAGTGGTAGGGTGCATTAAAATTGCGGCATCAAGGCCAACAATATTTTCGTGCATTTGCACCATTGATTTCCACCAGTATTCCCGGATGTTTTTCTTTAATTCTACCCCATTTTGCGCATAGTCATAAACTGCACTTAAACCATCATAAATTTCGCTTGACGGAAATATATATCCGTATTCTTTTGCATGCGAAACTACATTCTTAAATAAATCTTCTTGTTTTGCCATAGTGATGCAAAAATATAAAAAGTGTGTTTATATTTTCTTGCTATTTGCATTTTTATTATATTTAGATATAAATTATTTTAGGTGATGTTTGAAAATCTCATAAATCTATTTTTTCCTAAGGCCTGTTCGGGCTGTAATTCGTTTTTATTGGCCAATGAAAATGTTATTTGTACTGTTTGCCGTCATGAAATTCCGCTTACCAACCATCATAAGATTGGAGAAAACGAAGCCGTTGCAAAATTTTATGGGAGAATTTCTATAGAATTTGCTGCAGCATTATTTTATTTTCATAAAAAAGGAATCGTTCAGGAGATGATTCATAAATTAAAATACAAAGGACATCAAGAAATTGGAACCGTAATTGGTTATTGGTATGCTGAAGAATTGAAAACCATTGTAGAACTTCAATCCGTTGATTTTATTATTCCGGTTCCTTTACATAAAAAGCGATTAAAAGAACGTGGCTACAATCAAGTGGCTACTTTTGGCAAATCCTTATCTGAAAGCATGAATATTTCTTATAATGATTCGGTTTTAATTAGGAATGTGTATTCTAAAACACAAACCAAAAAAAACCTCTTGGGACGCAGTGAAGTTGTAGAAAGTATATTTAGTGCTTTGCATAACGATTCGTTACACAACAAACATTTTATGCTAATTGACGATGTAATTACCACAGGATCTACACTTGAAGCATGTGGTAGAGAATTGCTTAAAATTCCCGGCGCAAAATTGAGTATCGTTTGCATGGCAATGACGCAGTGATGTTAATGAACAGCCACAGATTCACAAATCTGAATTATTAATTTGTGAATGTGGCTGAAAGCTTTTGCAACTAAATGAATTTAAGCTTAATTTGTAATTAATCCTCTACTTCTCAACTACCAATTTATAGTTAGAAGAACCTTTTTCATTAGATAAGTTTACAATATAAATACCATTTGAAAAATTGGATAAATCTAATTTTGTGGAGGTATTTTTTTCTAACAAAAGCGTTTCATTATACACTAAAGCACCAAGGGTATTATATACTTTTATAGCACTTACTGTATCTTGGAGATCCATGTTAAAAACACCGTTTCTGGACGGATTAGGATAAATAGTAGCAGCCGCACTTGCAAATGCAGTCGTTGCTAAATTAGGCTGCCATATTAATGAAATACCAGTAAAATTAGCATCATTGGCAATACCTGTAGTTTGGTCATCTACTGCAGGACCTTTTACAAAAGGAAAATACCGCACCGCTGTTTTAGTGCTGCCAATACCCCAAGTTTCTTCTATAATCACATTACAATTGCTATCTTGTGCAAGATTACCAAAATTGTTGATACCATCCCAAACAATATTAATTGGAGAATAAGTTGTGAGCGAACCTCCAACTGTAGCACCAGCTATAAGGCACGGAGAACTGGTAGCGTCTAAAGTAGTACCTTGGAAACCACATGAAGCTGATGATGCCCAAGTAGGCAAGTAGTTGTAGGTACTTGCATCACAGTATCTAGCCTTAGTTTTAATAAAGGATCCTCCTCCTGTTACAATCCAAACAGCTAAAGCATGATTTGCAGTACCGTGTGATGTGGGTGTAAAAGAAAAATTAAGAGTACCCTGTGTTTGTGCAATTGTTTTATTAAAGTAGCACAAAACAAAAACAAATAGTATTGTTTTTAATATATTATTTTTCATGTTTATTGAATTTTAGTGTTGAATTTCAAAGTTACTTGTTTTAATCAATTATTTTAAAAATATTTATGGAATCAAACTATTACCAAAAACGTGGCTTAATCGAGGAGAAAAAGATGGCATATCCCTATTAGCTTGCCCTGGTTCTGAGGCATGACAAGTAAAACAACTATGTGTGTTTTGTGTAGTAGTTTCCATAGTAGAGTTAGATAGTATAATGGAACCTACGTGGGCACCATTGGTTCTAATTTTAGAGTTCCAGGTGGCACCCACTTGAAAATATTTTTTTCTTACATCGCCAGAAACTAAATTAGCATCAACATCATTTTTTAAGGCAATAAGACGTGCATTGTGTGTGCCTTGTTTAGAAATTTCAGGATTATCTAAAGCAGCTGGGTTGTTTGCAGGGCCAGCCCAGCCAAAGGGTTTACTACGAAATATATTGCTTGCCGATATTGTATTTCCATTGGTAGCACTAATATTAGTTCCGCTTTGAATGATATTTGTACTATTATTTATCGAAGCTATTGATGCGGTAGGATTGCAAAACAACCAATTTGTTGAAGTAATATCACTACTAAAAAAAACTGGAACTCCGCTATCATCATTACAACTAAATTCGTTGTTTGGCGCATTATTTTCGTGTTCAAAAGTACTCCATATCATTTCGGGATGTCCTTTTACACTACCTACTACGTGCATACCTACCAAGGCTAATCTAGCAATTCTTTTAGGATTTGTTGTGCTAAGTGTCCAAGTAGTTGAAGACGATTGAACATAGTTGGGCACAGAAGCATTTATGGTAACATAATCGCCAAGATAAGGTGGCGGATTGACAGCAGTTGGTAATGGTGGCGTACTTGTAAAATTGATGGTTTCTACCCACGATGTTTTTACTTCCATTGCCAAAACACGATTGTTGGTGTTTATCAATGGAAAACCGTGGGCTGTTGCATAGGCTTTTATTACATCTAGTTCGGCTTGAGTGGTGGGAAATTTAGTGGTATTTGGTAATCCGCCATTGGCAACGCCTTTGTTTACCATTGTGCTAAAAACAGCAGCTACATCATTTACCATAATATTGTAGTACACTAAAGAACCATTTCGTGCCATTAAAGCACTATTCGTTTGGGCTTGATTTTGGTAGGGCATTATAACTATAGAAGCACCATCTATGGTTGCTATAGTTAATGTTGTTTTATTAAAAGTAAATTGTTGTACGGTTGTGTTTTCATCTAGTTCTTTAGAAAGAATTAAACTTGGTTTTTCAATTATATTTCCTTTTACATCATAGAATATGGGTTCATTTTTTTTTGTTTTTATTGCAGCAACTTCAACCTTATTTTTATGAACATCATAAACCAATGGGAAGCCGTTTTTGTTTAATGGTGTTTTATCAACATCAAAAATTTTGTCAGTATCTTTTTCTATCAAGATAGGTAAATTTTTACTGCCTTTGTTGGTGCCTTTTACACCAAAAGTCATAGAACCAGTTACATCGGTGGTTTTGTTGGCAACCTTTTCAGTTGATTGTATAGGATTAGGATCTAATATATTAGGACAAATATGTTTTCTATAAACACCATTATATAAATCAAAATCATAAAACTGTTTTGAATTTAAAACCAATCCACCACAATTACCATAACTACCATCTGAGGGTGCAGGCGAAAGTATCCATAAATACATTTGTTCTGCCCAACGATGAAAATCAAGATTATTAGCACTGCCCGAAGGTTGAGCAGCGGTTGGATTATCACCAACAAAATTAGGTCCGTCAGCTGGCAAAACAAAAACATTGGGTGAACTATTAGCATTATTAGTCCAAGTACTAAATAAAATGTCGTTTACCACATTTCCAGCACCTTGAACATCTGTTGGAAAAAAAGTGCTGTAAACTGCCTTGTTGTTTTTAATAAATCCTTCTGTTAATACTGCTATTCCGGCTAACAAAGCTAGAAAGAGGTATGTATTATTAAGTTTGTTATTTCTCATAATTTTTCTATTTAAGTAGTATTTTTTTGGTTTCTACAGTTGTTTTATTATTGATTTTAACTAAATAAAATCCTTTTGGAAAATTCGTTAAATTGATAGATGTTTCATTAGAACAGCTTTCTAATTCTAAAACATTGCGCCAGTTAGCATCATAAACAGTTATGCTTGCATTTTTTTTAGTATTAACATAAAAATTTCCCGTTGATGGGTTGGGATAAATACTCGATGTTTCCTGTTCGTTTTTTAGTAGCTTGTTTGCTACAATGTTGCTGTCTTGTGTCTTTTTTTGAATAGAAATATCATCAATAACTATAGGTAAATCATAATTTCCGTGAAATTGTGTTGCCTTAAATCTTACAATTGTAGTTTTAGAAGAATACAAACTCAAATCAATAATTTCTGTTTCAGTTTCATTATTTGGCTTATTATAAATAGTTACTGTTTGCCACGTTTTCCCAAAATCATTAGAGAGCTCAACAGCAAGTTCATTATTGTATACTTTTTTAGAAGATTTTTGCAAATGTTTAAATTCAAGTACATAATCTTCGCTAGTTAAATCAAGTACGGGAGTTTGTAGTGTTGTAATTGTGGTTTCAGTAGCCATTGGATTAGCAAAAACAGCGCTATTAGTATCCGACAAAGCATTTTCAACACCAACTGCTGCAATACTAAAATCAATAAAAGTAGTTTCACCTTTAGCATAGGTTTGAGTCATTGTGCCAGGCACACCATTTTCAAATCCTTCAAAATACTGTGCATTTGCAAAAAAGGAAATAGTAAAAATTAAAAGTGTAAGGGTTTTTTTCATAATTTTTTTAGTGTTAGTTATGTAATATTAAAACAGTTATTTTTAAATTAAAACTAGACAAAATAACACAAAGTATAGCCTAATTAAAATACTAAGGTATATTATTGCTTTTTAACGACAATACAATTTGACAAAAAATTCGAAAATTGTTAAATTAATGGCTGCAAATGATAATTTTAACAAGAAAAAAGATACACGATTTAGCAAGAAAAATGGAATGAATACTTAAAGCAATCTTAATTATTGCTCTTTTAGGGTACATTACAATTGCAAAATGAAATCCACGTAATAGGTGGTGTTTTAGGTATAAGCGATTCAATTATTATAAAGTACACAATTTTTGAATCTAGATTACAAGATAAAGACATTCTAATTGAGCAGTTGCAAAAATGCTTAATGAAAGTGAAAAGTAGTTTTTTAAAAAAAATATTTAAAGCCTATTTAAAGTAATTAGCAACGTTAAGTATACGTTTAAAACTAGTTAACAAACTATTAAAATAGGTAGGGCAACATATTTAATTAGTGATGGAATTAATAATAAAAGGCATTAGTAAAATTTTAGGATAAATAGTACTACAATCAATCCTTTGCAACTATTTGCTGAAAATAGTTTTGCTTAAAATTCCCGGCGCGAAATTAAGTATCGTTTGCATGGCAATGACCCAATAATTATTTTTAGTTAATAATAAATAAAAACATTTCGTTACCTCTAAATATAGTTGTTATTTTGCGATACGAAAACCTTCATATGATGCAGAAAAAGTATTGTAACTATCTAGTGATTTTAATGGCTTTATCCATAATTGGATGTGCCAATAGAGGGTCTATTACTGGCGGGAAAAAGGATACCTTAGCGCCAATATTGATTACTAGTTTACCTAAAAACTTAACTACAAATTTTAACGGAAAAGAAATTAAATTGACTTTTGATGAATACGTGAAACTTAAGGAAGTGAATAAACAGCTTATCATTTCACCTCCTATGAAATTGCAGCCGGAGATTTTGCCAGCAACTGCAAGTAAGACGATAACTATTAAAATAAAAGATACACTACAGCCTAACACTACTTACAGTTTTAATTTTGGCAAAAGTATTCAAGACAATAACGAAGGAAATCCTTACCAACAATTTAAATATGTTTTTTCTACTGGAAGTTATATTGATTCATTGACCTTAGGGGTAAAAACCAGAGATGCTATTGGCAAAAAAGTAGATAATTTTGTTTCTATTTTATTGTATGAAGTGAATGAAAAATATTCCGATTCGGCTATTTATAAACAAACACCAAGATACGTCACGAACACTTTAGATAGTTTGAAATTAGGCAAATTTGAGAATTTAAAGAAAGGCAAATACCGATTGATTGCTTTAAAGGATGCCAATGGGAATAATAAATTTGATCCTAAAACAGATAAAATTGCTTTTCAAAAAGATTTTATTAAAATCCCCAACGATACTATTTATGAATTAGATTTATTTAAAGAAGAAACCCCTTTTAAATCGGTGAATTTCATTCAGGCATCCGCATCCAAATATACTATGGGATATGAAGGGAAAGCTAAGGATGTGAAAATTGTTGTAAAAAGAGGAGAAGAAACTATTCCGCATATTGTATCTGAGTTACCTAGAAAAGATTCACTCCAAGTTTGGTTCAATGCCATAAAAGGAGATAGTGTTAGCATTGCGGTTTCTAAAAATAAATTCAAAAAAACTTATTTGCTAAAAGTTAAAGATCAGAAAAAAGACAGCATCAATTTTTCTGCAGAGCCAATAGGGACATTAAATTTCAGAGATACTTTTGCAATTAATTCGAATACACCTATAAATAAATGGGATGTAACGAAAATGAAATTAATTAATAAAGATTCTGCCGAAGTAAAATTTACTACCGAATACGATGAATTCCATCAGAAGTTAAAGTTTCTATTTCAGAAAGAACCTTTAGAAAAATACAATTTAAAATTATTACCAGGAGCATTATTCAATTATTATGATAAAAAGAATGATACTTTATCCTATAATTTTGCCACCAATGATCTTTCTGATTATGGGAATTTGAAAGTTACTTTAGAGAATGTTAAACGATTTCCTGTAATTGTGCAACTTCTAGATGAGAAAGAGGAGGTTGTTGCAAGTGAATATTCTGATGAAAGGAAAGAAGTAATCTTCGACTTATTAGAGCCAAATAAATATAATTTAAGGTTAATTTACGACGATAATAAAGATAAATCTTGGACACCTGGAAATTTCTTAGAACTCCGTCAAAGTGAAGAAGTAATTTATTTTCCGAAAGAATTGGATGTTCGAGCCAATTGGGATGTAGAACAATCGTTTGATTTAAAAATTACGATTTAAAAATTTGAAATTCATCTTTATCATTCAGAAATGCTAATTTATTTCTAGTTTCTAATATAGCGTCTTTGTCTAGTGTAACGATAAAAATCGCTTCTGTTTCTTGAGGTTCTAAGAGGTAATTTCCCAGAAAATCTATGGCTTGCGAATGACCAACATATTCATGATTGTTATCGTCTAATCCAACTCTATTTACGCCGATTACATAACTCATGTTTTCTACAGCTCTTGCTTTTAGCAAAATGTCCCATGCGTTTACACGAGGTTTTGGCCAGTTGGCAACATAAATCAACACATCATAATCTTCCACATTTCTTGAAAAAACAGGGAATCGCAAATCGTAACATATAAGCGGACAAATTTTGAAGCCCTTATATTCTACAATTAATTTTTCAGTTCCAGCAGTATATATTTTATCTTCTCCTGCTAGCGCGAATAAATGCCTTTTATCGTAGTGTTGTATTTCACCATTAGGAAACACAAAAACTAATCGGTTGTAATAGTTGCCGTTTTCTTCTATAATTACACTTCCGGTAATGGCAGAATCTTTTTCGTTTGCTAACGATTGTAACCATAAAATAGTATCCCCTTGCATCGTTTCGGCGCAGTTTTGCGGATGCATCGTAAATCCGGAAGTGAACATTTCGGGTAGTACAATTAAATCGACTGCCTCTGTAATAGAATGTATTTTTTCTTCGAGATTAATTCGATTTTCTTTCGGGTTTTCCCAAGTTAAGGCGGTTTGTATTAGGGCTATCTTCATGGTAAATGGCACGCGGATTTAACGGATTCACTTAGTGAAAACGCGGATAAAACGGATTTTTATTTAATGGTTATTTCGTCTATAAAAATAAAGGCATCTCCCCCAACACCTTGGTGCCAATCGGGTAGTTTTCCAAAATTGTAGGCTTTTACTTTGATGTATTTGGCGGTTATTTCTTTTTCTAATTGTAATTGAAAATTCCTTATTTTGTTTTCGTTTTCTTTTGGATCGATACTATTAATTACAGTTCCAACTAAAGAAAAATTCTCATTATCCATTGAGGAATAATATTCAACTTTGGTTGGCATTAGAATCCAAGAGCGGGAATCTTGCAGACAATTTATTGAAAACGAATTTATTGCTTGATCTTTTTGCAAATCGATAACGGCTTCAAAATCTTGACTTTGATACCCTTGCCATTCGCCTTTGCGCCAATTAACAGAACCAAATATTCCATCAATCAATCCATCTGTTCCTCCTGCATGGTATTGCGGATTGTATTTTGATTTAATAGTAATTGTATAATTGTTCGGTTTTTTGAAGAAGGTTGAAGTTATGCTGTTACTTTGATTTTCAATGTTTTTGATAAAAGCAGAAATAGTTGAAGTTTCTAAAATCTCAAAAGGTTCTGTATAAACAATCGAAGGAAGTTTTTTTGCTAAATAATCGTTCGTATCACTTATGTTATAATAGATTACATCCCTTGGGTTTTGAGAAATAATTGCAACTTTCATTTTATCTTTAAACGATTTGCTTTCTGCTTGAATTACAGGAACGGGGAGAATACTATTGAATTTTTTGAATTCTTTTTTTGGATTGTACGCATTTATATCTTCTTCAACAGGTGGCAAATCATCTTCTGGACTGTAAGCATCAAAAGTTCTTAATTGAAATTCATCTGTGTCTTTATTTATAGTTTTTGAAGATTTATTTTCAAAATTTACTTTAATGTTACTAAAATACGGACTTGTTACGCTCCAATTCGGCAACCCTGGAGTAACTGCATAAATCCCCATAGAACTCAACACATACCAAGCACTCATTTGTCCGCAGTCTTCATTTCCAATTAACCCATCGGGGGAATTTTTGTAGAAATTATCTAAAATGGAATGCACTTTTTCGGTAGTTTTTTCAGGTTTACCAACATAATTGTACAAGTAGGCCATGTGATGACTTGGTTCGTTTCCGTGTGCATATTGACCGATTAATCCCGTAACATCGGCTTGCTCGCGACCAGTAGTTTTGCTTTCGCTGCTAAACATTTCATCTAGTTTGGCTTCAAACTTTTCATTTCCACCATAGGCTGCAATCATACCGGGAATATCTTGCGGAACAAAAAAAGAGTATTGCCACGAATTTCCTTCAGTGAAGTTATTATTGATTTCTTTAGGATCAAAAGGTTTGTCCCAACCTCCATTTTTCTTAGGGCGCATGAATCCTGTATTCCAATCAAAAACATTCTTCCAACTTTGGGAACGCTTCATAAAGTAATCGTAATCTTCTTTTTTGTCTAAAATCGTTGCCATTTGTGCAATACACCAATCATCATAAGCATATTCTAAAGTTTTAGAAACGCTTTCGCTATCGTCATCCATTGAAATAAATCCTTGCTTTTTATAAGCATCCAATCCTAAATGATCTAACATCGCACTTTTTTTGGACGCTTCAAATGCTTCGTTATAATCAAAACCTGTAATTCCTTTAGCCATTGCATCGGCGATAACTGAAACCGAATGGTAGCCAATCATACAATCGGTTTCATTGGAAGCCAATTCCCAAACAGGCAATCTTCCGCCTTGTTCGTATTGTTTTAAAAAGGTATTTATAAAATCGGAAGTTCGTTTCTTTTCAATTAAGGTATATAATGGATGTGCCCCTCTAAACGTATCCCAAAGAGAGAAAACGGAATAATAATCAAAACCTTCTGCTTTATGGATTTGGTTGTCGCGACCACGGTATTTTCCATCTATATCTTGGGCAATATTTGGCTGTACCATCGTGTGGTAAAGAGCGGTGTAAAAAATAGTTTCTTTATTTTTA
>CANGWK010000005.1 GCA_947457615.1 Flavobacteriaceae bacterium | reverse complement strand
ATTTTCAAGCAGTTGATAAATGGATAACCATTAATGGTTGTACCAGCACTCCTGTAATAACAGATTTACCTGATATTGCAAACGATGGCACAACAATAAAACAAAGAGTATATTCAAATTCTACAAACGGAATCGAGGTAGTAAGTTATGTTATAACAAATGGTGGACATACTTGGCCACAAGGTTATCAGTATCTAAATGAATTAATTATTGGCAAGACGAGTCAGGATATGAATGCTTGTGAAGTAATTTGGTCTTTTTTCAAAAGATTTAGAAGACTATAAGAAATTAAGCTTTGATTTATTCCATAAAAAAAGAGGTCTATTAAGACCTCTTTTTCATTTGCTCCCCCTCTTGGGCTCGAACCAAGGACCCTCTGATTAACAGTCAGATGCTCTAACCAACTGAGCTAAGGAGGAAACTGTATTTTTATTTTATTAAGAACTTTTTTGTGGCTTTATCCCATTTGAACTACTTATAAGTTGCGGGTTAAGCGGTTGCAAATATAAAGCGATTTTTATTTTTTGCAAACAAAAATCAATAAAATTTTTATTTTTTTTATTTCCCCACAATTGCTTTGTAAATATCGTTCCCATTTGCAAATATAAGCAAAGTAATAAGCAATATAAAACCAACCATTTGAGCTCTTTCTAAGAACTTATCAGAAGGCTTTCTACCAGATACCATTTCATATAATAAAAAGATTACGTGACCTCCGTCTAGGGCAGGAATTGGTAAAAGATTCATTACACCAAGCATGATAGATAACAAAGCGGTAATATTCCAGAATACAAACCAACTCCAAGTAGAAGGGAAAATGTTGAAAATAGCTGTAAATCCTCCTACGCCTTTATAGGCGCCTGTGCTAGGAGAAAATATTGCTTTTAATTGTTTCCCATAGCTAGCAAGTTCCTCAAACCCTCTAGAAACCCCAACCGGAATCGACTGAAAAAAGCCGAATTCTTGTTTGTTGATTTTATATAAGCCTAATTTTTCTAAATTATCGTAAGGAAGCATTCCTTGTTGTACAACTACTTTAGCACTATCGTTGATTACTATGTTTACGGCAACTTCTTTATCGTCTCTTCTAATAACTGCCGGAACTGTTTTTCCTTTCAAACCTTGGAATAATTCAATCAGCTGATCCGCATAAGTAACATTTTGACCATTACAACTCGTAATAATATCTTTTGGTTTTAATACATTTTTATTTGGAGATTCATTGGGAACAGCACCAATAACAAATGGCATACGAAGATTTATTAAAGTGCCTCGCTTGGATTTCATCAATTGATCAATGAAATTAACTGGTAATTTTATTTTGATTATTTCTCCATTTCGATTAATATCTACCTCTTTGGCAAGAAACATTTGTTTATTGATGTCTTCAAATTTTATCACTTTAACACCATCAATAGATACTATTTTATCTCCTGTATGAAATCCTAATTTTTCAATTGTTGGATTATTTACCCAAATACCATCTTTTACATTTTCGTTTGCAATATATTGCTCCCCATAGAAAAATGTCATTCCAATGTAAATAATAAATGCTAAGATGAAGTTTACCGTAACTCCGCCCAACATAATTATTAACCGCTGCCAAGCAGGCTTAGAACGAAATTCCCATGGTTGCGCTGGCAATGCCATTTGCTCCGTATCCATACTTTCGTCTATCATTCCTGATATTTTTACATAACCCCCCAAAGGCAACCAACCAATTCCATATTCTGTATCTCCAATTTTCTTTTTGAATAAAGAAAATTTCACATCAAAGAAAAGGTAGAATTTTTCTACTCGAGTTTTAAATAATTTGGCTGGGATAAAATGTCCTAATTCATGAAGAACAATAAGTATTGATAAGCTCAGTAAAAACTGAAAAAGTTTAATTGCAAATTCCATTTATATTATACTATATGGTTATAAAAAAGCAAAAGTAAGGTTTTCACCTTACTTTTCACTAAATATATTAAATAGGTCTAATTTTTTATAATTTTTTTATGAAAAAGCCCTTCTGAAGTTTGTAGTTGCACCTCATAAACCCCTGAAGAAATAGAAGATAATGAAAAATCAACTGTATTATTTTCTAAAATTACTTGCCCTAAATTGTTGTAAATTGTTACTTTATCAAGTGTTACAGTAGTGGGTAATTGAATGTGTAATGTGTCTTTTACTGGATTAGGATATAAACTAATTGCTTTTTCTAATTCAAAAATTTCATTTCCCAACGAGATGTTGTTGTTATTTGAAATCAAATGCATATCGGGATCAAATTCTACACTCGAAATAGGGAAATTTACAGATTGAATAAATACCTCCCCATCATACGTATTGTTTAAAACCAGATCTTGAGTTTGTCCAGAGTCACCATAAATTCTTACAGGAACAGGCATTTCAAAATAACTTACCGAAGCGTCGGATTGCGTTTGATTCACTTTAAAACGACCTTGGCCGGATCCCCAATTTTGGGCTGTTATCGTGTAACTTGGATACCCTTGGTTGTATATCCAATCGTTAAAAAACTCCGTTAAACTACTGCCATAAACAGCTTCCAAATGGGTTTTTAAATTAGTGGTAACCGCATAGCCATAAGCCAAAGAAGTATCGGCTAAATAATTTTTAATAGCCTGAAAAAAAGCAATATCTCCCATTTTAAAACGAAGCATCTCCAATACCATTGCACCTTTATTATAGGTCAATCTGCCACTAAAAATTCTATATACATTGGTTGCTTGAGTATCGGTAAGATAGACTGCACCGTCAGGAGCAGAGGTTATAAAATTCACCATGTTAGTTTTGTCATTAACAAAAGCTGCAGGTCCATCAAAATTTTCATATACAATAGATGCTAAATAAGTAGCAAAACTTTCGTTTAACCAAATGTCTTTCCAGGTTCCACAAGTAATTTTATCACCAAACCATTGGTGGGCCATTTCATGTGCAATTAATTGTCGGTCAAATCCTACCATGAAAGATACGGTGGTGTGCTCCATTCCGCCTCCCCAACCAAATTGAGCATGGCCATATTTTTCGTTATGAAAAGGATACAATTCAAATAAATTACTAAATAAATTTAAAAGCAATGGCGTTTGTTCTAATTGGGTTTGCAGTGCAGTATTATAACTCTCAGGATAGATATAGTTTATTATTGGATACTGATTTGTACCAATCCCAGCAGTTTGATTATAAACAGTATAATCTGTAACAGCCATACAAATCAAGTAAGCCGGAATAGCATAACCATGATGAAAATGGGTCGTTTTAGTAGCGCCATTAATAATTGGTGCTTCCGGTTCTACTCCATTAGAAACTGCGATATATTGCGAGGGAGCAGTAATATAAACATCTATTGAATTGATTTTGTCATTCAAATCTTGTTTACATGGCCACCAATCTCTAGCGCCAAAAGGTTCCGATAAGGTAAACAACGTATTGCTTCCATTTCCTCTAACTTCAGTTGTAAAAGCATTAAACCCATTTGATGGGGGAGCACCCGAATAAGTAATTTCTAATGTTGCTGCTGTGCCAGTTGTTTGTGTAACAGGAAGGTTAATAATCAATTCGTTAGCCCCATTTCGAGTATATGTCAAGTTTACCCCATTCTTTTTTACCGAAGAAACGGTTAATTCATTTGCCAAATCAAAATAAATGCTATTCATATTAGCTAAAGCAGTATAGGTTGTAGTAATTTTTCCTGTTATCAAATAAACAGCGGGATCTACAATAAACTCCAATTTGTGATAGGTAATATCGTAATTTTGAGTGTTCGGATTAGCAACAACTGCCATTAAATTGCTTGCCGACCTCATTTCTGCTGTTACAATTTTACTTAAATTGTCTTCATGTTGTGCATTACACAAAGCTAACGAAATAAGGAAAAGGACTAAATAAGTTTTTTTCATAATTGGTATACATTTTTGCGAATGTACAAATAATTATTTTTCGTTATAACTTCAATTTTGTTAAAATATTTTTAAATAATTGTTATACAGATATTTACACCTATTGTAATCTTTTTTATATTATTCTATAAATAGAAACCAATTTCTTAAATTTGCACTCTCATTAAAAATTAAGTCATGTTACAGATAGCTGTTATTAGGGAAAATCAAGAGAAAGTTATTGCTGCTTTAGCCAAAAAAAATATGAATGCTAAAGCCATTGTAGAAGAAATTGTGCAATTGGATGAAAATCGAAGAACTGCCCAAGTAGAATTAGACAATACTCTATCGGAATCCAACAGACTATCCAAAGACATTGGGGAGATGATGAAAAATGGGGAGAAAGCAAAAGCGGAAATTTTAAAACAAAAAACCGTTCTTTTAAGAGACCAAGGAAAAGCAATTTCAGAGAAAATAGAAATTCTTGCTGCCGATTTGTTACAAAAAATGTATTTGCTCCCTAACTTACCTGCAGATATTGTTCCTGTAGGAAAAACACCGGAAGAAAACTTAAATATTTTTGAAGAAGGAGCAATTCCTAAATTACATGAGGGTGCATTGCCTCATTGGGAATTAGTGAAAAAATATGACATTATTGATTTTGAATTAGGGGTAAAAATAACTGGCGCAGGATTCCCAGTTTATAAAGGTAAAGGTGCCAAATTGCAACGTGCTCTAATCACTTATTTCTTAGATAAAAATACCGATGCAGGTTACTTAGAATACCAAGTGCCACATTTAGTAAATGAAGCTTCGGCTTATGGAACAGGGCAACTACCTGATAAAGAGGGGCAAATGTACCATGATGCAACGGATGATTTATATTTAATTCCAACTGCGGAAGTTCCAGTAACCAATATTTTTCGTGATGTAATTTTCAATGAAAATGATTTACCAGTAAAATGTACCGGATACACACCATGTTTCCGAAGAGAGGCTGGTTCTTATGGCGCTCACGTTCGTGGATTGAATCGTTTACACCAATTTGATAAAGTAGAAATCGTGCGCGTGGAGCATCCAGACAAGTCGTATGAAGCATTAGATGAAATGGTGGAACATGTAAAAAACATCTTAAGAGAATTGCAATTGCCATACAGAGTTTTGCGTCTTTGTGGTGGCGATATGGGATTTGCTTCGGCATTAACCTATGATTTTGAAGTATTTTCTACCGCACAAGATCGTTGGTTGGAAATTTCATCTGTTTCTAATTTTGAAACCTATCAAGCCAATCGTTTAAAATTACGCTATAAAGATAAAGACGGGAAAAACCAATTGGCACATACTCTTAACGGAAGTTCCTTGGCATTGCCAAGGGTTCTTGCCGGAATATTAGAAAATTATCAAACTCCGGATGGGATAGTAATTCCAGAAGTATTACGCAAGTATACTGGATTTGAAATCATTAACTAAAAGTTAATCTTACAAAACAATGTACTAAACTATCACAAAATGTGCTACTTTAGTACGTTGTTATTTAAACCCTATTAGATGAAAAAAACGCTTATCCTACAATTCTTTCTTATATTTTCTCTTTTTGCATCGGCTCAATCCGAACAATTAGCGCAAAATTATATGGACAGAGGAGAGTTTGAAAAAGCGCAAATCGCCTATGAAGAATTGTTGAAATCCCAACCCAATAATTATAACTATTTCCAACAAACTGTAATATGTAACCAACAATTACAACAATTTGAAAAAGCCAATAAAACAATTGAAGATCGTTTGGATAAATACAAACAAAGCAGTTTATTGGTAGAATTAGGATATAATTTTCAGTTGCAAAAAAACACCGATAAAGCAAAAAAATACTACGAACAAGCCCTCGATAAAATTCGGAAAAAACCTAGTGAAGTGTATTCAATTGCTCCTGCTTTTGAGCAAAAAGCAATTATAGATTATGCGCTCCAAGCCTATCAAATTGGGGCTGCGTTAGATTCAAAATTCAATTTTAATTTTCAAATGGCTTTGCTTTATGGACAAAAAGGAGATATTGAAAACATGATTGAAATGTTCTTAACGGAATCCTATAAAGTGCCTCAAAATTTAATTTCAATTCAATATCAATTTACTCGTTTTATAACTGAAGACAGTAAAGAAAATTTTAATGAGGCCTTGAAAAAAGCAATTTTAATTCGAATCCAAAAAACACAAGATTTATTTTGGAACGAATATTTGAGTTGGTTTTATGTTCAAATGAAAGAATATGGAAAGGCTTTTATCCAACAAAAAGCAATTTACAAACGCAACCCCGAATCGTTTGCTAATATTGTAAATCTAGGACAATTAGCAATTGAAGAAAAAGAGGAAGAAGCGGCTAAGGAAATATTAGGATTTGTTTTGGAAAATACACAAGATTTAGATTTAAAAATTCAATCGAATGCCTACTTGATGGAAATGAAGATAAAAAAAGCAGCTCCGCAAGACTATCCCGCAATCCTTCTAGAATTGGATGCTTTGCTAAAACAATTTGGCGAAAGCCCCTTTACTTTGTCTTTGCTAAAATTGAAAGCACATTTTGTAACTTTTAATTTAAAAGATTCCGAAGCAGGAAAATCCATTTTGAAAAATGTTTTGGAAATGTCCATCAACAGAAATCAAAATGCAGAAATCAAAATGGAATTGGCCGATATTTTATTATTTGAAGAAAAATTTAATCAGGCTTTAATTTATTATTCTCAGATAGAATCCGACGGAAATAATAGCCCGATTGGACAAGAAGCAAATTTGAAAATTGCAAAAACAAGCTATTATAAAGGCGATTTTAAATGGGCAAACCACCAGTTAGAAGTTTTAAAATCGGCATCTACACAACTCATAGCTAATGACGCTTTAGATTTATTTTTGCTGATTTCAGATAATACCGTAGAAGATTCAACCCAAGTGGCGTTAAAGAAATTCTCACGTGCCGATTTTTTATTGTTTCAAGATAAAAAGCAAGATGCATTGGCGGCTTTTCAAGCAATTTTAAAAGAAAATAAAGACGATGCTATTGAGCCAGTAACTCTTTTAAGAATTGGAAAAATTTATGAAAGTTTAGGAGATACAACATCGGCTTTAGCCAATTACAAACAAATTTTAGAGAATTCCAAAGAATGCATTTATATAGATGAAGCTTTATATTATTCTGCTGAAATATATAGCCAACTTAATGATGCCGAAAAAGCGCAACCACTTTACGAAGAACTCATAACGAAGCACGAAGACAGCATATACTACGTAAATGCTCAGAAAAAATATAGGAAGCTTCGTGGAGATAAGGAAATTTAATAATCCAATTTCTCTTCAAATTGCACAATCTAAGTGCCACAATTAATATTTCAAACACCAAAACTATGATATTATATAATGTTACTAGCAATATAGATTCAAGCATACAAACCCAATGGTTACAATGGATGCAAAACAAACACATTCCTGAAATTTTAGCCACAGGCAAATTTACTTCCGCAAGATTAGTTAAGGTTTTGGTGGAAGAAGAAATGGGTGGAGAGACGTATGCAGTTCAATATACCACGGATAGCAAAGAAACCTTGCAGCGGTATTATAATGAAGATGCACCAAAGTTTAGAGCAGAAGGAGTAGCTCTTTTTGGAGATAAGGTATTAGCATTTAGAACCGAATTAGAATTTGTTGCGGAGTTTTTTCAATCAAATTAAATTATAACTAATTTTCCTTTTTCGCCTTTGGGGCAGCACTAGAATTAACAAATTAACAACTGCGATTGCTTGATGTATCGCAATGAATATGGAAAAAGTAAAAGCCAAAAAACACCTCGGACAACATTTCTTAAAAGACGAATCTATCGCCAAAGCAATTGCCGACACCCTAAATTTAGAGGGTTATGATACTGTTTTAGAAATAGGACCTGGAATGGGAGTGTTAACCAAATACCTTTTAGAAAAACCTGTTTCGACTTATGCAATTGAAATAGACACGGAATCGGTTACGTATTTAAACGATAATTTTCCAGACTTGAAAGATAAGATTATCTCTAAGGATTTCTTAAAATTCAATATTAACGAAGTTTTTGAAGGAAAACAATTTGCTATAATAGGAAACTTTCCTTATAATATTTCTACTCAAATTGTTTTTAGAGCATTGGAATTTAGAGGACAAATTCCGGAATTTTCGGGTATGTTTCAAAAAGAAGTTGCTGAACGAATTTGTTCCAAAAAAGGAAGTAAAGTTTACGGGATTCTTTCTGTCTTAGCACAAGCATTTTATGATGTTGAGTATTTATTCACGGTGGATGAAACTGTTTTTATTCCGCCACCAAGAGTAAAGTCAGGAGTGATGCGCATGCGACGAAAAGAAAACTATACTTTGCCTTGCAATGAAAAAATGCTTTACACCGTTGTAAAAATGGCTTTCCAACAACGTAGAAAAACCATGCGAAATAGTTTAAAATCTTTAAATTTGTCGGATAATTTAAGAGAAGATAGTATCTTTGACCTCCGTCCAGAGCAATTGTCGGTAGAGCAGTTTATAGAACTCACACTAAAAATAGAGGCTAATGCAGTTTAAAATCAGCAAAGAACTTTTAGTTCAAATAGAGCAACTTATTCATCAAAAAAACGACAAGGAATTGGAAGTTTTATTGAATGACTTGCACCATGCTGATATTGCCGAGATTTTTGAAGAACTTGATATTGCCGAGGCTACTTATATTTTTAAAATTTTAGATAGCGAAATCACTGCTGAAATATTACTAGAACTAGAAGATGGTGTTAGAGAAAAAATTCTTCATGGACTTTCTGCTAAAGAAATTGCAGAAGAAATTGATGAATTAAATACCGATGATGCTGCAGATATTATCTCGGAACTTTCTCAAAGTAAAAAAGAGGAAGTAATCTCCGAGCTCGAGGATTTAGAACACGCAAAAGATATTGTTGATTTATTGCGTTACGATGAAAATGAAGCTGGAGGATTAATGGGGAAAGAGCTAGTAAAAGTGAATGAAAACTGGAACGTGCTTACTTGCGTTAAAGAAATGCGCATTCAGGCAGAACATGTTACCCGCGTGCACTCTATATATGTAGTTGATGAGGACAATCGATTGAAAGGAAGATTGTCCTTGAAAGATTTACTAACTACCTCAACTAAAACTATGATTAGTGATGTTTACATAAAAAAAGTAGATTATGTAAAAGTAACTACTCCTAATGTAGAAGTTGCACGAATCATGCAAAAATATGACCTTGAGGCCATTCCAGTTGTAGATGAAATGGGACGTTTAGTTGGTCGTGTAACTATTGATGATATTGTTGACGTTATAAAAGAAGAAGCCGATAAAGATTACCAAATGGCGGCAGGTATCACTCAAGATGTTGAATCTAGCAACACCGTTTTAGAATTAATTAAAGCACGATTGCCATGGTTATTGATAGGAATGGTGATAGAAATTATTGCTTCTTTGGTTCTTAAAAGCAATCAAACCACTATTCAACAATTTTCAACATTAATAATTTTTGTTCCATTACTTTCAGCAACTGCAGGAAATATTGGAGTTCAAGCCTCTGCAATTGTTGTGCAAGGTCTTGCTAATGGAACTTTAAAAGAATATAGCAGACAATATTTAATAAAAGAATTATCAGTTGCCTTAATATCCGGCACTATCATTTCTTTAATTTTATTTCTTTACCATTCGTTAATGTACCAGCAATATTTGGTAGGATTTGCAATATCAATTTCTATTGTTGTGGTATTAATTTTTGCGGCTGCACTTGGTACATTAGTTCCGTTGTTTTTATATAAAAATAAAATTGACCCAGCAATTGCTACAGGACCATTTATTACTTCAACAAATGATGTTTTTGGTATCATTATTTACTTTGCAATTGCCCGAATGATTCTAGGGTTTTAATTGGAATACTCCATAATTTTCTAAAATAAAAAAATCCGTAGTTATCTAAATTTTAGATAAACTACGGATTTTTTAGTTGTTGATTATTCGTTTAAAACGATGTATTCAAGGACAATGACAATCCAGAACTTTCAGGCACAACTCTACAAACGCCCCCAACACATACTAAACCACCTCTTTGACGACCGTAGTTTAAAGCAATACGTGTTGAATTTTTTCTATAGGCTCCGCCAATATTATAATAATGATTACGCAAACAGTCTAAAGGGTTGTTGAAGATGTTAGACAATGAGAAATTTGGGTTGAAATTAATTTCATTTCCATAATTATATAAATCGGATATGTAAAATGATAATTTAGAATTCAAGTTCATTTCTACAGTCCCGCCAGCCCAGTTTTTCTTGTCGTGGTCTGCCCATAGATGTTCTCCAACAACTCGTATTGATTTTGTAGCGTTAAATTTGTAAGTTGCTTCAGCAGCGACAATATTTGCATTTACCTCCCCATAAGTTTCTTGAATCATTTTCTTATTATAATATTGGTTACTATAACTAAAAATAGATTGCCACTTAGAATTCCATTTTTTAGTAACTTCCAAATTGTAATCGGTAAAGTATCTTTTTCCTAAACCTAGAAAATCAGTTTTATAATCTTGGGGATTGGAGATATAAAAAGTACCTCCCAAAGCATTCCAATTAGAAAAGTTGAATGCCAATTTCATTCCATTTTTGCCACCAAGAGTAGACCCTTTCTTAACATCATAAAATAAATCAAGCTGACCGCCAATTTCTCCCGCTTTAACCAAGTCTTTGTCGGCAAGGATTACATTAGGTTGCGCTTGATACACATAAATATTAGCTAAATTATAGTGGTTTTGTTTGGTTAAACTCGGAATAAAATTCATGATTCTATCGTTATACGAATTTCCTTTTGCTCCTCTTTCCGAAAAGAAACTCATATTTTCAAGTCTTCTAAAAGTTCCATCTATACCAAATCCTTTCTTTGAATAGCCCAAATTAAGTAACAAGGCGTTTCCTGGTTTAATTAAATTATTGTCTATTTGATCAACAACTTGAACTACAGCATCTTTTGATTTGTAATCAAACTCGGTTGAAATATAAAAAGAATTATGAGCTAAGCTCAATCTTCCGGCGTAACCACTTGTTAAACTATTGAATTTAGGGTTTTCTAGATTTGATTTTTCATCTCTTCCCACATAAGTCAATCCTAGGGATAGGTTGGTTGTATTGTATTTTAAAATATCTGAAAGGATGATTTCAGTATCTAAACCATAAATTTTGCTATTTGCAACATCAAAACCAGTTCTTTGTTGGCCATAAATAGATTTGAAAGTTAGGTATTTAGTTGGTTTAAATATCGCTCTTCCGCCTCGTAAAGAATTGTTTATTCCTAATGCTCTATCTTCCCAACTACGAAAAAGTAAACCACTACCAAATTGCTCATAGAAATACCCAGCAGTAAGATCTATTTTCTCGGTTTTGTATTGAACAAAATAGGTTGCAACATTAGTTCCTACGTATTTTGGATTCAGGCCGTACAATGCTTGTTTTTCATAAGCTTCACCTTGAATTCCAGCGCTCCAATTTTTGTATTTATAATTTAAAAAAAGGAAACTATTAGAACGCAACGGGTTATCTGGATGGGATGTTGGGTTTTTATTTTCATCTAATAATCCAGTATCATTAAGATACCATTGCGAATTGGATTCAAATCCTCCAAAAAAAATTGCTTTTTCTTTTTCTTGTGATAAAACAGTAAAGGAAACTATTAAAAAAAATATTTGGTATAATTTCATAACTTATAAAGACTTCAATTTTTCAAATAAATCTACCTCATTACCTGGCACATAGCCATTTTGAATATGAACAATCTTGTTGTTTTTAACAACAATTGTGTAAGGAATATTTACTATAGAAAGTGCTCTTTTAAAATCTTGGTTAGTATCTAATAAGATCGTGTACTCCCATTCTTTGCCATTAACTAACGGTTTTACTCTTTTTTGAGTTCTTGAGTCGTCTGTTGCAACAGCAATAACTTCAAAGTTTACAGATTTTTTCCATTCTGCTTGCACTTCGTTTATTTCATCTAACTCATTTATGCAAGGTCCGCACCAACTTGCCCAAAAGGAAAACACATATAATTTATCTTTTTCAGCAAAATCATTTTTTAGGGAAACTTTTTTACCATCAAGGGTTGAAAGATTTAAATCAGGTAGGTTCTTTTGTGAGTAGGAATACAATCCAACAAAAAGAAATAAAAAGAGAAATTTTTTCATAAATACGGTTTGATTTACAAATTAATGAATAAAATGGTTAGGATTAAAATTTATTTTGTTTAATTTGTATTAGGTTAAATATTATATTTATTGCAATTATGAAAAAAGTATATTTACTTAGTTTATTGATCGGGTTTTTTTTGTTTTTATCTTGTTCGGATACTAAAGTAATTGAAAACAAATTGGAGGGAGGAACATCTGATACCGCAATTTCAGGTTATTTTAAAAAACATGTTTTAATAGAAGATTATACCGGCACTTGGTGTGGAAATTGTTCCCGTGTTGCTTATGCCGTAGAGCAAGTAAAACTTAAAACAGATAAAGCGGTAACTGTTGCTATTCACGACGGAAATGATCCCTACAGTTTTAACGGTATAGGACCATTGAAAAACTTGATTTCCCCAAATCAATGGTCTTTGCCAATTGCTAGATTGAATAGAATGACCGTTTGGACATATCCTGAGCCAACAAATATTCAGCAGGTAGTAAATTTAACTGGAAACAATAGTACTTTAGGCCTAGCATTAAAATCAAACATAGTTAATGATACAATCAATTTGAATGTGCAAATGAAGTTTAAACAAAATTATACCGATTTAAAATTGGTAGTTTATTTATTGGAAGACAAATTATATTACGACCAACGGAATTACACGAACTATTATAATGGCGAAAATCCAATTGTAAACTTTGAACACAATCATGTTTTACGAAGTTCTTTGACCAATATTTTGGGAGACCCCATTACAGGAACAACGGATGGAAGTAATGTTCCAATAACTTTGAAAGTGCCAGTCCCTGCTAATGTTACCAATTCTGACAACATTAGTTTTGCAGCCTTTATAGTTGATAGCGATAATAAAGTTCTTAATGCAAGAGCTTCTAAAGCAAATGTTGATCAAACGTTTGAAGTGAATCCTTAATTAATAAGTGCTTTGGATTTATTTTTTATAAATTTGCAGTAAATAAATCCTTTATGAGTAAAATTAGAATTACCAAACAATTTTCTTTTGAAACCGGTCATGCTCTTTATGGCTACGATGGAAAATGTAAAAATGTTCATGGGCATAGCTATAAACTTTCAGTAACCGTTATTGGAACACCAATTTTAGATTCATCCAATGTGAAGTTTGGAATGGTAATAGATTTTACAGATTTGAAGAAAATTGTTAGAGAAGAAATAGTGGATTTATTTGATCACGCAACAGTTTTTAATCAAAATACACCTCATGTTGAGTTAGCTTTAGAGTTAAAAAACCGTGGCCATCATGTTATATTAGTCGATTACCAACCTACAAGTGAAAACATGGTAATTGATTTTGCTAAGAAAATTTGCGACAGATTACCTAAAGAAATTCTATTACATTCGTTAAAATTACAAGAAACCGAAAGTTCCTTTGCCGAATGGTATGCTTCCGATAATTTGTAATTTATTACTTTTAATAAATGTCCAACAAAAAAATATACTTTGCCTCCGACCAGCATTTTGGCGCTCCTACTCCAGAAGCAAGTTTCCCTCGGGAACAAAAGTTTGTTGCCTGGCTAGATGAAGTGAAAAAAGATGCCGAAGCGATTTTTCTTTTAGGCGATTTGTTCGATTTTTGGTTTGAATATAAAACCGTAGTTCCAAAAGGATTTGTAAGGGTTCTAGGGAAGCTAGCCGAAATAGCAGATAGCGGAATTCCAATTTATTTCTTTGTTGGCAACCACGATTTATGGATGAACGACTATTTCCAAAAAGAACTGAACATTCCGGTTTACCATGATAATAAAGAGTTCACTTTCAACGAGAAAACCTTTTTGATAGGCCACGGCGATGGCAAGGGTCCCGGTGATAAAGGGTACAAACGAATGAAAAAAGTATTTGTTCATCCTTTTTCTAAATGGCTTTACCGCTGGCTGCACCCCGATATTGGTATGAAATTAGCCCAACATCTTTCAGTGAAAAACAAATTAATTTCAGGTCCAGAAGATGTAGTTTTTTTAGGAGAAGAAAACGAGTGGTTAATTCAATACGCCAAAAGAAAGCTCCAAACCCAACACTACAATTATTTTGTTTTTGGACACCGCCATTTGCCTATGATCGTAAATGTTGGCGAAAACTCCGATTATGTGAATTTAGGAGATTGGATTGGGTATTTCACTTACGGCGTTTTTGATGGAGAAAAATTTGAATTGAAAAAATTCTAGTTTTTGATATCTTTAATTCGCAATTGCACCGTAACTTTTCCATTAAATTCATTTTCATCGATACAAAATAAGACTTCAAAAGGTTTTTGGTTAGTTACCATTTCTAAATTAACGCCATGATTAAAAGCAATAGCTCCAAAACCTTCGGAGTTATTTTGTTTTACAAATAATTTTAAATGTTCGTCATCTTTACCAAGTGTTTTGGCATAACCTGTATCTTTAATGTTTTTGGCTAAGAAAGTTGGCGTCATATTGCCAGGACCAAAAGGCTCAAACTGACTCAATAATCTTATAAAACGAGGATTAATATCACTAAAAATAATCTCGGTATCTACAGCTATTTCAGGAATTAATAATTCAGGAGAAATAGTATTCTTTACTTCATTTTCAAATGCCTCTTTGAACGCCAAATAATTTTCTTCTTTCAAAGTCATTCCTGCTGCGTACATGTGTCCGCCAAATTGCTCCAAATGTTCGGCACAAGCCTCTAAAGCGTTATATACATCAAAATCTTTGACTGACCTTGCGGAAGCAGCTAGTTTATCGCCACTTTTAGTAAAAACAATTGTTGGTCGGTAATAAGTTTCTGTTAATCGCGAAGCAACAATTCCTATCACGCCTTTATGCCAATTTTCTTTATACAAAACCGTCGTGAAATTTTCTTTTTCGTCATTGGTCTCTATTTGAGCGAGGGCTTCAACTGTAATTTGTTTGTCTAATCCTTTTCTGTCTGTATTGTGTTGTTCAATTTCAGAAGCAAATTGTTCGGCTTGATCCAAATCGTATTCAGTTAAAAGAGCAACTGCTTCGTTACCATGTTTTATTCTTCCGGCAGCGTTTATTCGCGGAGCAATGATAAAAACGACATCGGTAATGGTGAGTGTTTTTTTCTTTACATTTTGAATTAATGCTTTTATTCCAGGCCGAGGATTAGAATTGATAACTTCCAAACCAAATTTTGCTAAAACCCTATTTTCTCCAGTAATAGGAACAATATCAGCGGCTATTGCAGTGGCAACTAAATCTAAATAAAGAACTAAATCTTCTATAGTTTGACCTCGATGTTCGGCTAGTGCTTGCACTAATTTAAAACCAACCCCGCAACCACAAAGTTCATCATATGGATAATAACAATCCTCTCGCTTTGGATCTAAAACAGCAACAGCATTTGGCAATTCATCACCAGGCCGGTGGTGGTCGCAAATGATAAAATCAATATTTTTAGCATTCGCATAGGCAACATGATCGATGGATTTTATTCCACAATCTAATGCAATAATTAAGGTAAATTCATTGTCTTCGGCAAAGTCAATTCCTTTATATGAAATACCGTAACCTTCATCGTATCTATCAGGAATATAAGTGGCAACATTGGGATAATAACTTTTTAAATAACTCGAAACTAAAGAAACAGCAGTGGTTCCATCTACATCATAATCGCCAAAAACCAAAATGTTTTCTTCGTTGGCAATTGCAGATTCAATACGAGCGACGGCTTTGTCCATATCTTTCATCAAATATGGATTATGTAAATCATCTAAAGAGGGTCGGAAAAAGGTTTTGGCTTGGTCGTAATTTTCCACCCCACGTTGCAGCAACAATGTAGCAATAAGTTCGTCTACTTGAAGTACACTTTGTAGTTTTTGAACTTTCTCTTTTTCGGGCTTTGATTTTAAGTTCCAACGCATTTTAATTACGAATTAAAAATTACGAATTATATTTTTTGGCTATTATTTTTGTAACGTTTAAAATTTAATTTAAATGTTATTCTTGTTCTTTTCTTATTTCTTTACTAAAAATTTTCCCGCCAACAACCGCAACAATTTCTCCTTTGGGAGGTTTTGCTTCGTAGTGTTTAAGGACTTCTTCTGCAGTACCACGGATGGTTTCTTCGTGCAGTTTGGATAATTCTCTGGAAATAGAAACGGGTCTATCGGCACCAAAATACTGTACAAATTCGGCTAAGGTTTTTACTAATTTATGTGGGGATACATAAAAAATCATAGTTCGTGTTTCTTCGGCTAGAAACAAATAACGGGTTTGTCTTCCTTTTTTCTCCGGCAAAAAGCCTTCAAATATAAATCGGTCGTTAGGCAAACCGCTATTTACAAGAGCAGGTACAAAAGCCGTAGCACCTGGTAAACAATCGACTTCAATATTATTTTCTACACAGGCACGTGTGAGTAAAAACCCGGGGTCAGAAATGGCTGGAGTTCCAGCATCACTTATTAAAGCAATAGTTTCACCACCTTTTAAACGACCAATCAAATTTTCAATTGTTTTGTGCTCGTTATGCATGTGGTGGCTGTGCATGTGGGTAGAAATTTCGTAATGTTTCAACAATTTTCCACTAGTACGCGTGTCTTCTGCCAAGATTAAATCGGCTTCTTTTAGAACTCTAATGGCTCTAAAAGTCATGTCTTCTAAGTTTCCAATTGGTGTAGGAACAATATAGAGTTTCGACATTTAATTAAATTTGTTCTCGATAATTTCCATAAATCGCTCCGCATATTCTTCACTTCCTTCCCAATTATTATAATCGGGCTTAATTATATTTTCAATAAAATCAAGAGCTTCTTCTTGGGCATCAAAGGTGTTTAATTGCGATAAAACGCGATTGTAATCTTCGTCGCTATCTGCAAAAAGATGTTTTACAAAAGCAATTCGGTCGTTCATTCCAATATTAATAGCTTTAGAATGTTGGTCGTTAAGCGACATTGGTTTTTCATCCAATACACTTTTTAATGAAGGCGGAATAACAACGTCGTTTGGTTTTATAAAAACAGGTTCATTGTAATTTTCTCCAAGTAAATCTTCAAAAGAAATTTGTTTGGCTTCTGATTTATTACCATTAACTTTTTCTTCAACAACATCTTCAATTGCTGCCTCTGGAGCCAATTCAAATATTGGTTCAAAATTAATTTCTTCTATTTCTGGTTTAGGAAGTCCTTCTTCATTTTCAATTTCACCTGCAAATTCCTCTTCCTCCTTCTCCTCAACTTCCTCTTCTTCGATTACTTCTCCCTCGTCCTCAATTTCACTATCTTCGTTTTTCAAATCGATTTCTTCAATAACTTCTACTTCAGGCATTGCTTCTGCAACAGGTTCTTCTATAACAACCTCTGTTGGTTTTGTCTCAACTTTTAAGATTAACTTTTCTTCCTTTTCAGAAGTTAATTTGCCTTCTAAATCTTCTTGGGTAATTTCCGATTTAACTTGCTCGTAATTATCACCATAGAATTTTAAAACAGAAAGAGTTTCATATAATTTTCTAGTTTCCAGATACAATTGATCTATTTCCGATTTATTTTTTAATTTTAAAACACGGTGGGCAATGCTTATTAACTCGGCTTCCAATCTTTTTTTCATAACTTTTAAAATTACAGTGACTAACTTATCTTATTTTATAATAAATTTGTTTCGATACAAAGTAATAAAAACAAATCCTTTTTTAAGGTCTAAAAATACAAAATGTTTCTAGAAAATACTGTAAATCATAAAGAACAATTTGGCTGGATTGAAGTAATCTGTGGCTCTATGTTTTCTGGAAAGACCGAAGAACTTATTCGAAGGTTGCGCAGAGCCCAATTTGCTAAGCAAAAAGTAGAGATTTTTAAGCCTACTATTGACACTCGTTACGACGAAGAGATGGTGGTTTCGCACAATAAAAATGAAATTCGTTCTACGCCAGTTCCTGCTGCTGCAAATATTGCAATTTTGGCGCAAGGTTGTGATGTAGTTGGAATTGATGAAGCACAGTTCTTTGACGATGAAATAGTAAAAATTTGTAATGATTTAGCAAATTCTGGAGTTCGAGTAATCGTTGCAGGATTAGACATGGATTTTAAAGGGAATCCATTTGGGCCTATGCCTGCGCTTATGGCAACCGCCGAATATGTTACTAAAGTTCATGCGGTTTGCACCCGAACTGGAAATCTTGCAAATTACAGCTTTAGAAAAGCGGATAGCACTAATTTAGTTCTTTTGGGAGAAAACGAAGAATATGAACCTTTAAGTCGGGCTTCCTATTACAAAGCAATGCGAGAAAATTTGGAGGTTAAAGATGCAGAGCATGTAAAAGGGACTCTTAAAAATATCAAACCTTGACCCTATCCATTCGAAATATCATTCCAATTCTAAAAGCCAAATTTGTTGGTAAAAATGATATTGCTATTGTTGATACTATTTCTATTGATAGCCGTTCGTTGCAAAACAGCAATAGCACTCTGTATTTTGCACTTCTTGGGCCTAATCATGATGGACATCACTACGTTGCCGAATTATTAGAGCAAGGCGTATTAAATTTTGTTGTAAGTTATATTCCGTCAAATTTACAAGGGAAAGCCAATTTCTTAGTGGTAGAAAACACCCTTCAAGCCTTGCAATCTTTTGCGGCAGCATACAGAAGTAATTTTGATTTTCCTGTTATAGGCATAACCGGCAGCAACGGAAAAACCATAATTAAAGAATGGTTGAATTTCTTGTTGAGTCCCGATTATAATATCATTCGTTCACCAAAAAGTTATAACTCCCAAGTGGGCGTGCCGCTTTCCGTTTTAGGGATTAATGAAAAACACAATCTCGGAATATTTGAAGCCGGAATTTCAACAGTTAATGAAATGGCAAATCTTCAAAGAATCATCCAACCAAACATAGGTATTTTATCCAATATAGGTTCTGCTCACGACGAAGGGTTTCACGATGCTGGAGAAAAAATTAAAGAAAAATTAAAACTTTTTAGTTCTGCAGAAGTTTTAATTATGAATAAGAACAGAACCATCGATGCTTTTTTAAATCCGAAAATAAAAACCTTCACTTGGAGTTCCGATGACGGTAAAGCAGATGTTTTTGTAATTGCAAAAGAAAGCCCTGACAAAACCGAACTTAAAATCACATATCTAAAACTTTGTTTTACCATTACAATTCCATTTTCCGATCAAGCATCTATTGAAAATGCCTTACAGTGCTTAATGGTATTATTATATTTTAAATACGATCAAGATATAATACAGCAGCGAATGTTATTGCTGTATCCCGTTGAAATGCGGTTAAAAGTAAAAAACGGAAACAATAATACAACTATTATTGACGATAGTTATAGTTCTGATTTTCAGTCGTTAAAAATTGCATTAGATTTTCTAGAAAATCAAAAACAATTCAAAAAGAAAACCCTAATTCTTTCGGATATTTTTCAGTCGGGTTTAGTTACCGAGGACTTGTATTCTAAAGTTTCCCATCTTATTGTTTCCAATAAAATCAACCGCGTTATTGTTGTTGGGAAAACAATTTCAGGTTACCAAAAGAAGTTTCCAAATTGTTTAGCATTTGAAAATACCCAAAAATTTCTTGAAGGCTTTGATAAGATTACTTTTGAAAACGAAACCGTATTAGTAAAAGGAGCACGACATTTTCACTTTGAAGAAATCGTTTCACTTTTAGAAGAAAAAACACATGAAACGGTATTAGAAATTAATTTAAATTCCATTAGTCACAATTTGAATTTCTTCAAATCTAAATTAAATCCAGAAACCAAATTGATGGTGATGGTAAAAGCATTTAGTTATGGCAATGGCGGTTTTGAAGTTGCCAAATTATTGTCGCACCACAAGGTAGATTATCTTGGTGTAGCATTCGCAGATGAAGGAATCTCTCTTCGATTGGCAGGTATTGATTTGCCAATTATGGTCTTGAACCCAGAAACAACAAGCTTTACAGCAATAATTCAACACCAATTAGAACCCGAAATTTATTCCATAAAAGGTTTAAATGCATTCTTAAAACTTGCTGAACAAAAAAAACTAAAAAATTTTCCTATTCATTTAAAACTGGACACAGGTATGCACCGATTGGGATTTGAAGAAGAAAACATATCAGAGCTAATAGCAAAATTAAAAGACAATAAAACGGTAGAGGTCAAGAGTATTTTATCGCACTTAGCCGCAAGCGACAATATGAAATTTATAGATTTTACATTATCGCAAATTAAATTATTTGAAAAAATGTCTTCATTACTAATGCAAGAATTACAAATTAACCCAATTCGACATTTACTAAACACCTCCGGAATAACTAATTTTCATCAAGCGCAATACGATATGGTCCGTCTAGGAATTGGTCTTTATGGAGTTTCAAATGATGATGAAGAACAAAAATTACTAGAAAATGTTGGCACTCTAAAATCTATAATTTCTCAAATACGAACTATTGGTGCTGGCGAAAGTGTAGGTTACGGAAGAAGGTTCCAAGCCGTTATTCCAACTAAAATAGCTACAATCCCTATTGGTTATGCTGACGGGATATCACGACATTGGGGAAATGGCGTTGGTTATGTTATAATAAAAAACAAAAAAGCACCAATAGTAGGAAGCATTTGTATGGATATGCTAATGGTAAATATAACCGATATTGAATGTAAAGAAGGCTCAGAAGTAATTGTATTAGGAGAAAACCCAAGTGTGTCATTCATGGCAAATCAATTAACAACCATACCATACGAAATCATGACAAGTATCTCTCAAAGGGTAAAAAGGGTATTTTATCGAGAATAGTTGTAAATTTTTTTTATTGACCTAATTTTTTTTACATTTGAGAAACAAGTAGTATTAACCAAATAAAAAAAGAATTATGTTAAAAGAATTCAAGAATTTTATCATGACGGGCAATGTAGTAGAATTTGCAGTCGCTGTTATTATGGCCGGGGCAATTGGCGCGGTGGTCGTTGGATTTGTTGGTGACATTATCATGCCGGTTGTGGGCCATTTTTCTGGCGGAATGGATTTTTCATCTATTGCTTACACGCTAGATGAAGCTACTAAGAAAGGCGATGGCACAGTAGTTCCCGCAAATGTTATTGCCCTTGGTAAATGGATTAACACTATTATTAGTTTATTAGTGGTTGGATTTGTGATGTTTCTCATCGTTAAATCCTACAACAAAATGAAAAAACCAGTTGCGGCTGTTGCTCCAGCAGGATTATCTCAAGAAGAATTGCTTACCCAAATTAGAGATTTATTAAAAAAGTAATAAAATTTCTACCATAAAACCTACTAGAGACCGCTTCCAAATGGAAGCGGTTTTTTTAATATTAATCGATCGAATTATTAATTTTGAAAGATATATATTATTTTAAAATCTCTGCATAAAAAAGTAAAGTCAAAGAATTATAAATCTTGGCAATACTCATTAAAAATTTGTTTATTTTACTTCTTGATAGCACGGCATTGTATTGGAACATCACAATTATTCATACTTTCTGTAACAAAGTTAGAGTCTACTTTGTAGTGAATTTAAATATTTCTCTTGAACCTGAAAACTTTTCAATACCTATTTCCTGTAAAGAAAAATTATAGTCACCGGGTTGGGCCGCGCTGTCAGTACCTATTCCTATGTAAAGTATATTTTCGTTTAATTCATTTCCTGTAACTTGATCTTGACCTCCGAAGTTTTTATTTAAAACTAAGCCTTTTAGACCATATTCTACATCAGATTTTAAAATAGCATAGAATTGATTAAAACCAAGTTCGAAAGTCGAAGAAGCTCTTTCATAAGTAAACCTTGACTTATACCACGAAGCTAAATCTCCAGTTCCTGTAGGCTTCGTATAGATAAAAATATAAGGAGCACGTTTACCCGTTTTTGAAGCTATATAGTAGATGGATTTTAACTGTGACACACTTAAATTAGAACTCGGCGCAAAGAAATACCAATTAATTTTATTAGGTGATGTTCCCGTTAAGTTTGTATACTTTAATCTCTTTTCATTATAGTCTCGAACACCAGGAGCCCCATCAGCAAAAATACTTGATCCAGCGCCAGCTGCTATTTCGTTTTCGATATTAATTTCTGTAACCATCTCGTTAGCCTCTGAAAAAAGAGTTGACATATTTACAGAGCCGGAGTAAATCGCCGACCAAGAAGGCGAAACATAAGTATGTATACCTATTGGTGCGCAATCAGAACAGTAGACAATTAATCCATTGGCTGGGTTTACAATGTTGTTCATTTGTACCATCGTCATTCTTGGCGGCAATAAGCCTTTGTCAGTGCTTGTTACATCTAATTGTGCAGATGCATCTGGAGTTGTTGTTCCAACCCCCACTTGCGAGAAAGAAAATGCACTAACTAGAAGTGCTGCGGAAAAGAGTAATTTTTTCATAGGATAATTGTTTAATTTGGTTACTGATAATCGTTGAGTTTTAATTTCAAATCGATTAATTTTTCTTTATTGTATATTTAATTAGTTATTAATTAGTTTTTGACTTAAGGTTAAGCCGTTGCTCATTTTTATTTTAACTATATAAACCCCCTTGCTAAAAAGAAAAGAGTCGTTAACTTGCGTTTGGTTTTCACTAGTTAAACTAGTTACAAGCCTTCCGGTAAGGTCATAAATTGTCACATCGGCAATAGGCAAACTTGCAGAAATCTTTAGAGTTTCATTATTAATAGTTGCAAAAATGGCACTAGCACCAAAATCAGAATTCCCTAAAGGTTCTTGTTGGTGCTTTGCCAGAGTATAGCCACTATAAGTAGAACCAAATACGACATCACTTGAAGTTTGAATAGTCCCTGAATTTAGGGATCCAGTTGGAATTGCTGAAGTTATTGCTTCCCATTTATTAATTGAAGTATTAAAACCAGCAATAGTTAAATCAGTAATAGTATTTGATAATGCACTTATATCGCTACTCCAAATTAAGGTTAATTTAGCATTATCTCCCGAGACTTGCCAAATACCCAAATTTGTAGGGAGGGTGGCAATTGAAGATGCCATAGCGCCACTTGACAAATCAATATTGGTATATGTTGCACTTACTCCGCTAATAACAGCAGCGTTCGTAATTCCTATCGGCGCATAAGTTGTAGTTTGTCCTGTAGGCAAAATAAAATAGGAACTACTGATAGTGCTTGCATAACCATCTACAAATTGCGTTGCTCCAGATGCAGCTCCACTATAGGTAGCTGAAGAATCGAAAATTAGTTTTCCGAAGGTAGAAGCAGTTGTTGAAGTTTTGGTAGAAGAGCCAGCTCCAAAATTGAAGTTGACAGATTTAATATATAACAATCCAGCGTCTTTGATATAAAGGATTCCGTTATTTTGAACTTGCGCTTGAAGCAAATTGAATCCGAAAAATAAAAAAATGAAGAAAACTGCTAAGCTATTTTTATTTTTTTGAATGAATGTATTTTTTTTTAATAGTTTCATTTTTTAAATTATTATGCAACAGAAAACGGGTTGCGATTAATAGAAAGTAATTTTTATTACTTAATTATGAAGAATGGCATTCGTTCTTCTATTAAAATAATAACCTACCAATTATGGGGCAATAAAAAGTAATTAAGTAAAAACTGTCTATCGGAGTAATATCTGGAGGTGGGTCAATTGGTCCCTCGGTCTAAAGGAACGCCAGTTCTAGATCTAAACTTTATGTGTAGCGTGGCAAAAGAATAACCTGGTATTAATTTTTTTCATTTTTGTTTAATGTTTATATTAATTATGGTACAAAGTTCTTATTAAACTCGTTTCGGATGTTACATTATATAAATTAAAAATTTCATAATTCACACATTAAATAAAGACAATAGTAATTAGCGTCTTTGGTTATAAAAATTTTGTTTTATGAAATGCTTTATGCAACTTGTTTTTAGTATATAATTAATTTTGCTAGATATTGTAGTCTATTAAGTAAAATAGTGCCCTTTTGAAATCTAAAAATTACTTAACAAAATAATTTCAGATAAAATGGCATCCTATTTCGATAAATAAGTAGTTGATTAATTTAATAGGACTTCGATTAATATAAGAATTTATAGTCTATTTCTAATGATATGTTGTAACATCATTTTTAATTTTTTTAAAAGTAAAAATAATTACTTAAAAAATAATTTATTGATTTTAAGAGAAATGAATAGGCAATCACCGCATCAAATTTGCAACTTTCTCCAATAGGGGTGACTAGTGCTAAATTAACTTACTTAAAAACCCAATAGTTATAGTTAAAGATTAAATATGTTTTTTAATGTAGTAATTAATAATAGAACTATTTAATTTAAAACGAAAATATATACTATATCAAATACTAATTTCTTACGGCTTTTCAGAAAAGAAATAAAAACACTTTCATTACTCTTAACTTTCCTTAACTTTACACATCAAAAATATTTTAAAATGGACTTTATATATCAAGAGCCGTATCCGATTTTAAAAGACGACACGCTGTACCGAAAAATCACTTCAGATTTCGTAAAAGTGGAACAATTTGGAGATAGAGAAATTCTAACAGTTGACCCAAAGGCATTAGAATTATTAGCGCAAGAAGCATTGAACGACGTCTCGTTTATGTTGCGAACTTCCCATTTACAAAAGCTAAAAAATATACTGGAAGACCCAGAGGCAAGTGACAACGACCGATTTGTTGCTTATAATTTATTGCAAAATGCCTCCGTTGCGGTTGCAGGTCAATTGCCATCTTGTCAAGATACGGGAACAGCAATTGTGATGGCCAAAAAAGGAGAAAATGTATTTACAGGTGCAGATGATGCACAACATATATCCAAAGGAATTTTCAATACCTACCAAGATAAAAATCTTCGGTATTCGCAAATTGTACCTATTTCGATGTTTGAAGAAAAAAACTCCGGTTCTAATCTCCCAGCACAAATAGATATTTATACTAAAAAAGGAAGCACTTATGAATTTTTATTTCTTGCAAAAGGAGGAGGATCAGCTAACAAAACTTTTTTATATCAAAAAACAAAATCGTTGTTGAACGAAAAATCCATGGAGGAATTTGTTAGAGAACGAATTAAAGATTTAGGAACATCGGCTTGCCCACCTTACCACTTGGTTTTAGTTATTGGTGGCACCTCTGCCGAAGCAAATTTATCTGTAGTTAAAAAAGCATCTGCTGGTTATTTCGATTATTTACCTACTTCTGGAAATATGGCTGGTCAAGCATTTCGTGATTTGGAATGGGAACAGCGCGTTTTTAAAATTTGCCAAGAAAGTTCTATTGGAGCCCAATTTGGCGGTAAATATTTTGCCCATGATGTACGCGTTATTCGTTTGCCACGGCATGCTGCATCTTGTCCGGTTGGATTAGGAGTTTCATGTTCTGCGGATAGAAATATTAAAGGAAAAATCACTAAAGAAGGAGTTTTCGTAGAGCAATTAGAAGTAAATCCTAAACAGTTTTTGCCTGAAATTCCACCGCATTTGGAACCAGCAGTGGAAATTGATTTGAACCGGCCAATGTCAGAAATTTTAGCAGAATTATCTAAACATCCTATCAAAACGAGATTGATATTAAACGGAACATTAATTGTTGCGAGAGACATTGCTCATGCAAAAATTAAGGAACTTTTAGATGCTGGAAAACCAATGCCTGAATATTTTAAAAACCATCCAATATATTATGCAGGTCCTGCTAAAACTCCAGACGGAATGCCATCGGGAAGTTTTGGTCCAACTACAGCAGGAAGAATGGACGTTTATGTTGAGGAATTCCAAAAAGCAGGAGGAAGTATGATAATGCTTGCTAAAGGAAACCGCACAAAAGAGGTTATGGAAGCGTGCCATAAATATGGAGGGTTTTATCTTGGTTCAATCGGAGGTCCTGCTGCAATATTAGCACAAGATAATATATTGAAGGTAGAAGTAGTAGATTTTGAAGAATTAGGAATGGAAGCAGTTCGTAAAATCACCGTAAAAAACTTCCCGGCCTTTATAATTACAGACGACAAAGGAAACGATTTCTTTGCCAATTTATAAAAATAAAATTACCGCAAATTCGCAAATTATCTAAAAGTATTTGGATTATAAATTTGCGAATTTGCGGTTAATTACAATACCCATAAATTATGCCTTTTACAGAAACTTTTAATGAATTTTACAGCAGCGTTCAAAGTAGTTTGGCGGATGGAACTTTTGCTAAATTAACCATGGCAAAAACCATTGGAAATACAGAATTAAAAAACATTTATGTTCGTCCGATATTGGAAGAAGGGGATTTGAAATTGGAGTTGAAATTCAAGTACCAAGAAGAAGAATTAGTAGAAATTCATTCTATTATGGCTACTCGCGATATATTGAAAAACTATATAAATAATCCATTTTTTTCGGCTTTGTTATTTACCACTGAGATGGATTTGGTATATAAATTAAATAAAAAAAGAGCCGTAAGTATTACACAAAAGGCTCCTTCGTTTACACATGCTTCTCCAGTTATTTTGGAGTATTTAGCAGGAAATAAAGATTAATTAGTCAATAACCATTTCCGGGATTTCTCCTTCGATAATTAGTTCGGCTTCGGTTGATGCAATGATGTGTTCTACGGTAACTCCTGGCGCACGTTCTAAAAGTTTAAATCCTTTGGGAGTGATTTCAAGAACAGCTAATTCGGTAACTACTTTTTTTACGCAGCCAACACCTGTTAAAGGCAAACTACATTTTTTAAGAATTTTACTTTCTCCTGCTTTGTTGACATGCATCATGGCAACGATAATGTTATCAGCAGATGCAACTAAATCCATAGCGCCACCCATGCCTTTTACCATTTTCCCTGGGATTTTCCAATTGGCGATGTCTCCATTTTCAGATACTTCCATAGCTCCAAGAATAGTTAAATCTACATGCTGTCCTCGTATCATTCCGAAACTAAAAGCAGAATCAAAAAAACTTGCGCCTGGCAAGGTTGTTATTGTTTGTTTTCCTGCATTGATTAAGTCAGCATCTTCTTCGCCTTCAAACGGAAATGGACCCATGCCGAGAACTCCGTTTTCACTCTGAAACTCAACAGAAATATCGGTGCGAACATAGTTAGCAACTAAAGTTGGAATTCCTATTCCTAGGTTTACGTAATAACCGTCTTTTACTTCTTTGGCAATTCGTTTTGCAATTTCGTTTTTATCTAATGCCATTGTTATGCTCTTTGTCTAGTAGTTCTTTGTTCTATTCTTTTTTCAAATTTCTCTCCTTGGAAAATACGTTGTATTAATATTCCTGGGATGTGAATTTGATTTGGGTCTAATGCTCCTACGGGAACTAATTCTTCTACTTCAGCAATGGTGATTTTGGCGGCGCCACACATGCAGGGATTGAAGTTTCTTGCAGTGCCTTTAAAAATTAGGTTTCCTGCTTCGTCGCCTTTCCAAGCTTTCACTATGGAGAAATCGGCTTTAAAAGCATGTTCCATTACGTGCATTTTTCCGTTAAATTCACGAACTTCTTTGCCTATGGCAACTTCGGTTCCGTATCCTGCTGGGGTGAAAAATGCAGGTATTCCTGCCTGCGCTGCACGACATCGTTCGGCTAAAGTACCCTGCGGGATAAGTTCGACGTCTAATTCTCCGGATAGCATTTGTCGTTCAAATTCGGCATTTTCGCCAACATAAGACGAAATCATTTTTTGGATTTGCTTTTGTTGTAAAAGTAATCCAAGACCGAAGTCATCAACACCTGCATTATTAGAAATACAAGTTAGATTTTTGGTTTGTTTTTTAACTAATTCGGCGATGCTGTTTTCGGGAATTCCGCAAAGTCCAAATCCTCCTAACATAATGGTCATGTTGTCTTCAATGCCTTGAAGCGCTTCTTTAACCGAGTTGACTTTTTTATTTATCATAGTAAAACTAGAAGTTTTATTTATTTGGATGTTGTTTATTTGATTCCCAATCTTGCCGATTGCTTAGCCCTGATAATAGCGGCATCCTTTATCTTTTTTCTTTAAAAAGATAAAGATAGAGCGGATAGCAGGAATAGCTTCTATAAAAACTAGAGGCCAAATTCATCTGGATTTTGTTCCTCAGTAGTGGTAGAATCGATAACAACTTGTTTAGGCGCTGAGTAACAATCTACTTTTATGGAAAAATTTTCGGGTCTTTCGAATTCGTCTTTGGAGATTAGGAGGTCGGGGTCTTGATAACATTTTTTCATAAAATACCCCCAAATTGGCAATGCTGCTGTTGCTCCTTGGCCATAAGTGATACTTTTGAAATGTGCCGAACGATCTTCACACCCTACCCAAACTCCAGTCACAAGATTAGGCACCATACCTATAAACCACCCATCAGATTGGTTTTGGGAAGTTCCTGTTTTTCCTGCAATTGGGTTTCTGAAAACGTATGGATAGCCTGTCCAACGATTATCACCGCTACCTCCACCTTCGGTTCTTAATCTCTCACCAGAGCCACCTTCGGTAACACCTTCAAGTAATTTTATTACGGCAAACGAAACATCTTTACTTAATACATCGTGGGATTCAGGAGCGGGTTCGAAAACTACTGCTCCGTTTTTATCTTCAATTCTTGAAATAAATTGCGGTTTTATGTAAACACCCTGGTTGGCAAAGGTGCTGTAAGCAGCCACCATGTCATGCACGGTTATGTCTACGGCGCCAAGTGCTATGGATGGTTGTACTGGAATCTCGGAGGTTACGCCTAATTTTTTTGCAAGTTCAACAACAGCTTCAGGACCAGTTCGGTCTATTAATTTTGCGGAAATAATATTTACAGAATTGGCTAATGCTCTCTTTAGCGTCATCATTCCACGGTATTTATTATCTGAATTTCTTGGTTCCCAGTCTTCGGTTACGTGGTGACGCCCTTTTCGAATCATGAAAGGTGCGTCTAGCAGGGTGTCGCATGGAGACATTCTTAATTGTTCTATAGCTGTTGCGTAAACAAAAGGCTTAAAGGTGGAACCTACTTGACGGGCTCCTTGGCCTACGTGGTCGTATTGAAAATATTTATAATTTATACCACCAACCCAAGCTTTTATTTGTCCAGTTTGTGGCTCCATAGACATTAATCCTGCTTGTAAGAAATGTTTATAATAACGAATAGAATCTAGAGGTGTCATGATGGTATCGCGATCTCCTTTCCAAGAGAAAACAGTCATTTTTGTTTTTACTTTAAAAGAAGCGATAATCTCCTCATCGGTTTTATCATCTGCTTTTAGAATGCGCCATCTTTCAGAACTTTTCATTGCTTGATTGAAAATTTTATCTGTTTCAGCATCGGTAAGATTCACAAAAGGGGCATTTTTATTTCCTTTTTGTTGGATAAAAAACTCTTTTTGTAAGTTTTTTACGTGCGCTAAAACGGCTTCTTCAGCATGTTCTTGGATTTTAGAATCTAGTGTTACATAAATTTTTAGCCCATCACCATAAATATCATATTCCTCGCCATCAGGTTTTTTGTTTTCTTTAACCCAATTTTTCATGTAATCGCGAAGGTATTCTCTAAAATAAGTAGCTGTCCCGTCTAGATGACTTTCGGGATGGAAGTCTAAAACGATTGGTTTTTTCTCTAATATGCTTTTAGCTGCTTCTTCTAAATGGTTGTTTCTAACCAATTGCCCTAGTACTATATTTCTTCTTTTGATGGCTCTTTCGGCGAAACGATTGGGATTGAATCTGGAGGGATTGGTTAACATTCCTACTAACAATGCACTTTCTTCCACTTTTAGGTCACGTGGTTCTTTATTAAAATATACTTTTGCTGCGGAGCGAATTCCAACTGCTCCATTTACAAAATCTACTTGATTAAAATACAAAGCGATAATTTCATTTTTAGTATATTGACGTTCTAATCGAATAGCAATAATCCATTCTTTGGCTTTTTGGATGATTCTAAAAGGTAAAAATTTTGATCCTTCTCCATGAAATAAATTTTTAGCTAATTGTTGCGTTAGAGTACTCGCTCCTCCATTAGAGCCTAACTTAGCTGCAGCGCCAAAAGAACGCCTGGCATCAATACCGGAATGCTCATAAAAACGTTCATCTTCGGTAGAAACTAGAGCGTCTACAAGAGATTTCGGCAAATCTTTGTATTTAATTGCAGTTCTGTTTTCATTATAGAATTTACCTAAAGTAACTCCATCAGAAGATATAATTTCGGTAGCTAAATTAGAGTTTGGATTTTCTAAATCTTCAAAAGAAGGCATTTTCCCAAAAAGACCCCACGAGGCAAATAAGAAGAACAAGAGCAGGCCTCCAAGACTATAAAAAAAGACTTTCCAGAATTTCTTTTGGTAGTATTTCATATCTTTTAACGGCTTGTTTTTTTTACTATTGTTTATTACTGCCATATTATTATTAATTTGTAGATTCTACCCTAAAACCTATTTCTGAAATCCCTTTTAAATTTTCTACCCCAGCAATTTTTCCAGTTTGTCTAACCGCTTGTTGGATGTGTATTTTGTATTCTCCTTTTTGATTGAAAAGCGCATTTTCTTTGTAAAAAAGTTTGCTTTCTTTTATATCTGTAAATCCTTCCCCCATAAGAGTTCCGTCTGGGTTTGCCATTTTATATTCTAAAGTATCTACAATTACTTTTTTATTGGGTTGCTCTAGGGATACAATTAAAAATAAATTATCAAACGGATAGTCATTATTGTCTCTAACGTTTACGAACAAATTGTATCTTTTTTCTTTTTCTAATTTTGGCAATTTAAAAGTTAGAATGCTGTCTTGATGCCAAGAATTTCCAATAGATTTATATTCGTCGAAAACGAGTTTATTGTCGCAAGAAATAACAAACAACACCATTAAAATAAATAAAATATTATTTAGGATCTTCATTTTTTTTAATAATAATTACGGGTCTTTTATTTTCTGGCTTAGGGTTTTGATTTTGCCCTTGTCCTTGTTTGGAATTTGGATTTTGCTTCGAATTCGGGTTTTGGTTTGGATTTGAATTCGGTGCTTTATTTTTGGATTTATTTTTACTTCTTTTAGGTTGATCAAAACGCGTTAAACTCTCTTGACCCATAGCGTTGTTAAAGTTGGCTTCTTGCTCAACTACAATTTCAATAGCAAAATCTTCTAACGAAGACACTCTTTTTTTCTCTTTGTTTTGAGCAATTATTTCTTTAACCTGATCGATTTTTAAAATATGCCAACTCGAAAAATTATCGGTGTAAGCAAACCACATTAGCCCTTTAAAGATGTCTTGTTTTTGGCAAATAGCATCTCCTTTTTCGGTGTGTAATTTGGTTTCAAATTCTGGAAAATCTTTAAGAGCATCCAAATAAGTATCCAATTCGTAATTCAAACAACACTTCAATTTTCCACATTGCCCAGCCAATTTTTGCGGGTTTAAGGATAATTGTTGGTATCTAGCCGCCGAGGTATTTACACTTCTAAAATCGGTTAACCAAGTAGAACAACACAACTCTCTACCGCAAGATCCAATTCCGCCAAGGCGAGCTGCTTCTTGACGAAAGCCCACTTGTTTCATTTCGATTCTCGCTTTAAAAACTTGCGCAAATTCTTTAATTAATTGACGAAAATCTACACGGTCTTCAGCAGTGTAATAAAAAATTGCTTTGGATCCATCTCCTTGAAATTCGATATCAGAGATCTTCATTTGTAATTTTAAAGCGATTGCAATTTCGCGCGCTTTAATCTTCATGGCTTCTTCCTTATCGCGGGAATCACTCCAAATATCAATATCTCTTTGGGATGCTTTTCGGTATATTTTTGCAATTTCAGCACTCGTGTGATTGACTCCTTTTTTCTTCATTTGAATCTTTACCAATTCTCCTGTAAGGGTTACAATCCCAACGTCATGACCTGGAGACGCTTCTGTAGCAACAACATCGCCAATGCTTAATGTTAGTTTTTCGGTGTTTCTGTAGAATTCTTTTCTTCCGTTTTTAAAACGAACCTCGATACAATCAAAAGGTGTCTCGCCATTAGGTAAACTCATATTAGAAAGCCAATCGAAAACAGTCAATTTATTGCAGCTATTGGTGCCGCAAGTCCCATTATTTTTACAACCCTTTGGTGCACCACCATCTGAAGTTGAACAACTTGTACATGCCATAATTATATAGTAGTATTGCTTGAAAGCAATTTAAGTTCATAAAAAGATTAATTTGTAAAGATAGTATTTTTATAAAATAAATTCTAATAAAAAAATCCCAAAAACCGAGGCTAAAAATAACCTTAGAAATTAGGGATTTAGGTTACTACAAACCTATTTATTTAGAGTTTTTACACTACAATTTTATACAAAGTATCAGACAATCGAACTCTAAATGGCACTTCAAAAGTTACTTTATCCCCTGGTTCTGCTTTGGTGTTTTCTTTTCCGTTAACGAGCATTTTTTCTAAAATATATTCTTCGGCACCAGTTGTTGGTCCAGAAATTAAGAGTTTATCTCCAACGTGAAGTTCATAATTTTCGATGCTAAAAAGTCCGACTTGTGCCTTTACATAGTAATGTTCTACTTTGCCAAGAAGTACTTTTTTAATTTTGATTTTTTGACGAATGTCTTTTGGTTTATGCTCTTTATTTTCGGCTACAGCCAAAGATTTATCCGAAAGTTCACCCGAATGTTTGAACAACAATTTATCCGATTTTCCTTTTCGGAAGACTTTGTTTCCTACTTGAAGCCCTTTTCGAAGTTTTACTTGTTCCACTAATGGCAAATGAATGGTGTCAAAACATTCTACCGAACAGCAATTTTCCATAGCAGATTTGCATTCGTCGCATTGAATAAATAATAAATGGCAGCCATCATTTTCGCAATTGGTGTGGTTATCGCAAGGTTTTCCGCACTGGTGGCATTGGGAAACAATGTCGTTGGTAATTCTTTCGCCAAGTCTATGATCGAAAACAAAGTTCTTACCGATGAATTTACTTTCTATATTTTCTTCCTTGATTTGTTTGGCATAATTGATAATTCCGCCTTCCAATTGGAAAACATTTTTAAATCCTTGGTGTTTAAAATAGGCCGATGCTTTTTCACAGCGGATTCCTCCGGTGCAATACATTACTAGGTTTTTATCTTCTTTAAAATCTTTTAATTGTTCGTTGATGATGGGTAACGATTCGCGAAATGTTTCTACATCGGGAGTGATTGCCCCTATAAAATGTCCAATTTCACTTTCGTAGTGGTTTCTAAAATCGACTACAATAGTATTTGGGTCTTCTAAAATCTGGTTGAATTCTGCCGCTTTTAAGTGCACACCAATATTGGTTACATCAAACGTTTTGTCATTCAATCCATCCGCTACTATTTTGTCGCGAACTTTAATAGTTAGTTTTAAAAACGAATGATCGTCGTGTTCAACAGCAACATTCAAACGAATGTTTTTCATAAAATCATAGGCTTCTAAAGTTTCCCTAAAGGCTTCAATATTCTCTGCAGGAACACTCATTTGGGCATTGATTCCTTCTTTGGCAACATACGTTCTGCCTAGGGCATCAAGTGGGTTCCATGCAATGAATAATTCGTCACGAAATTTTTTAGGGTCTTCAATTTTGGCATACGCATAGAAGGACAACGTAAGGCGTTGTTTGCCGGCTTGGTCTATAAGTTCGGCTCTTTCATCTGCGCTTAAGGTGTTATACAGTTGCATGCTATAAACGTTTTAAGGTTAGAGACGCAATTAATTGCGTCTGTACAGAAATGTTTTTGAATTCTAAATGGAAGAATTCAGGTGCAAAGATAAAAAATTTAGTTTAAAAAACCCTGTCAGAGTTTTGAACTCTGACAGGGTTGTAAATTAAAAAATAGCCACAGATTCACAGATTTTATTATTAATCTGTGAATCTGTGGCTAAAATTTTTGTTTGTTACGTCTTAACAGAATTCCGCGTAAGCGTCTTTCAAGTTTTCTGCAATCATTTCAGCAGGACGACCTTCAATGTGATGACGCTCTAGCATGTGCACCAATTCTCCGTTTTTGAACAATGCCATACAAGGCGATGATGGAGGAAAAGGAAACATGTGTTGGCGTGCTGCATCTACAGCATCTTTATCGACACCTGCAAAAACCGTTACCAAATGGTCTGGTTTTTTTGCTCCGTCCAAACTCATTTTTGCCCCCGGACGAGCATTTCTTGCAGCACATCCACAAACCGAATTGATCACCACTAGGGTACTTCCCTCTAATTTTAAGGCGTTTTCTACTGCTTCTGCATTATATAAATCTTGAAAACCAGCGTCAGAAAGTTCTGCTCTCATTGGTTTTACCATTTCTTCTGGATACATATTTTTTTAATTTTTAGATATTAAATATAAAATTTTAGATATAAAATCTGCTACAAAGATAATTAGAATTCTAATTTTTAGAACGCATCTAATCATAAAGATTTGTTATGGCGAGATAGAAAATTTAAAATCGGAAAATACGTCTTAATAATACTTTAATAAATAATCTTGTTGGGCATTTCCAAATCACCTGCAAGTCTTCTAAAAAAGAAGTTTCTTCATCTAAAAATTTGAAATTTAAGGTTGCATTTCCTTTTTGAAACATCGAAGAAAAAATAGTGGCCCCTAAATGATTTTTCTTATCTAATATATCCAAAAGCAATAAATCATACCACCAGAATTTATCTCTTTTATGAAATTTTCTAAAATCGGAATATAAAGCCAAAAACTGCACTAATTGTTTCGCTTTTTTAGTAGTATTTTTAAATGTATACCCTGTGCTGGCTTTGGTCCATCCTCCAATAGAACCAATATTTAATATGTTTTTGGTGTTGTGTTTCCAAAACGGATAGCAGGTCATAGGGATATTTCCTTGTTCTTTTTCAAGAATTTCGTATTCGGTAATTCCGAGCTTTTGAATGTAATTTTGAATTTCGTTTTCGTATTCTGATTTGGAAAGTAGCTCTTTAGAAAACAACGTATATTCCAATAAGGCTTCGTTGGATGAAGTTGGCAAAATATACATAAATCTGGTGTTGCCTTTTTGTTCTATTGAAAAATCCATGAAGGTTGCAATGTCTTTATCGAAAACTTCTTCTTTAGATTTTATAAACCAACCTACGAAATGCTGTTGCAACAAAGGATATTTAGTTTGATTTTTTACTGATTCCGAGTTGAAAATAGAGTTGAAAATTTTGTTGCAAGTGTAATTTTCGGATTCTGTTTTTACGATGCAATGGTCTCCTAATTCTTCAAAATCAATAACTTTTTGATTAACAAAATGGATGTTTTCTTGTTTGGAAATCAAATCAAAAACTAGATTATAAAAATCCAATCCATTAATCATATTGTATTGGTATGGCTCAAGGTCTAATTTTCTTTCAAAACTAGCTGTTTTAAACCAAGCCAAATTCCATTTAGTATGTGCTAAATTTTGAAAGGTATTTTCGGCATCCCAAAAGCACCAGGTTCTATCGTTGGTTTTTTTTGGATTTTCATCCAATAACAAAATCGATTTGTCTAGAAATTTTCCAGATAAAATCATTTCATAAACGGTCATCAAAGCCGATAATCCTGCACCAGTAAATATGTAATGGTAATGTTTCACGTTTCAAATATATAGAATTCTTTAAAATTTAATCTGTATTTTTGACCTGAATTAGTAATTACCTATGGGCAAATCACTTGAAGAAGTAAATCAATCGGTTCCAACCGATGGCAAAAGAAAAGGTTTTAGAAAAGTTTTGGCTTTTCTAGGTCCAGCCTATTTGATTAGCGTTGGCTATATGGATCCTGGAAATTGGGCAACCGATTTAGCAGGTGGAAGCCAATTTGGGTATACTTTGGTTTGGGTTTTATTGATGAGTAATTTAATGGCGTTGCTTTTGCAAAGTTTGAGCGCGCGACTCGGAATTGTCACCCAGCGCGATTTGGCGCAAGCATCTCGAGAAACCTATTCGCCATTTATAAATTATATTTTATATTTCCTTGCCGAAATTGCTATCGCCGCTTGCGATTTGGCCGAAGTGCTAGGAATGGCAATTGGAATAAATTTACTTACTGGATTACCCTTAATTTATGGCGTTTTAATTACTGTATTGGATACTTTTTTATTGCTTTTTTTAATTAATAAAGGCATTCGAAAAATGGAAGCATTCGTTATTGCATTGGTATTGATTATTGGTCTTTCGTTTGTTTTTGAAATGTTTTTCGCCCAACCCGAAATGGGGAAAGTTTTGGCTGGATTGATTCCGTCATTGCCTAATCAGGCTGCACTTTATATTGCAATTGGAATCATTGGTGCTACCGTGATGCCGCACAATTTATACTTGCATTCCTCCTTGGTGCAAACTCGAAAATTCGACCGAAGCAACGAAGGAATCAAACAGGCTTTGAAATATAATTTTATAGACAGCACGATTGCCCTAAACTTAGCCTTTTTTGTCAATGCAGCGATTTTGATTTTGGCGGCAGCGACTTTTCATAGAAATGGTTTGTTTCAGGTTGCCGAAATTCAAGATGCGTACCAACTTTTATCGCCTATTTTAGGAAATAAATGGGCCCCTATTTTATTTGCCGTTGCATTGATTGCTGCAGGACAAAGTTCTACAATAACTGGAACTTTAGCAGGGCAAATTATTATGGAAGGTTATTTAAATTTACGAATTCAGCCTTGGGTTCGCCGTATAATTACCCGTATAATTGCCATTGTTCCGGCGGTGGTTGTGATACTGATTTATGGGGAAAGCGCTACCGGAAAAATGCTGATTTTTAGTCAAGTGATTTTAAGTTTGCAATTAGGTTTTGCGATTATTCCACTGATACATTTTGTAAGTGATAAATCTAAAATGAAAGGCTTCCATATTAGCAGAATTACCCAAATTGTTTCTTGGATTATCGCTATAATAATAGTTTCCTTGAATGCCAAATTGGTTTTTGATGAAATAAAAGGATGGTTGGAAACTTCCTCACATCCAATGGTTTTGTGGTTAACAGTAGTTCCGTTAGCAATTGGCTTTTTAATTTTGCTTTTATATATTGTTTTCAATCCGATATTGGTTAAAGTCAAAAACCAAATCCACAACCATTTGCCACATAATATTAATTTGAATTTCGAACAATCGGAATCTTACGGTAAAAAGAAAATTGCAGTAGCGGTAGATTTTTCTTTTGCCGATGAAAAAGCTATAAATAGTGCTTTTGAATTGGGAGGAAAAGCAGCACATTACACTTTAATTCACGTTGTAGAAACTGTGGGAGCAATGATTTATGGCGGAAATACGGATGACCACGAAACCACAATCGATGAAAAATTATTGATGGAATACCAAGAAATGTTAGTGACTAAAGGATATAAAGTTGCCATACAATTAGGATTTGGAAAACCAACTAAAGCCATTTCAAAAATTATAAATGAAGGAGATTTTGATATTTTGGTGATGGGAACCCATGGGCATACTGGATTTAAAGATTTACTATTTGGGACTACTGTTGATAAAGTTCGTCATGAGATTCACATTCCGTTATTTTTGGTGAAAAATTAAACGTATGAAAAAAATACCAGAAATCACGCTGCTTTTTTGGATAATGAAAATTTGCGCCACAACACTGGGCGAGACTGCTGGAGATTTACTTTCAATGACTTTGAATGTTGGTTATTTAATAAGTACCATTATTTTATTAGTTGGTTTCTTAATTACACTTGTAGCACAACTTTCTTTAAAAAAATATGTTCCTGTTATTTATTGGTTAGTAATTCTTTCAACAAGTACTGCTGGAACCACATTGTCCGATTTTATGGATAGAACATTAGGTTTTGGATATGCAGTTGGAAGTTCTCTATTAGTTTTTCTGTTATGCCTAACTTTGTTTATTTGGTATAACTCCGAAAAATCTTTATCGGTATCCGATATAAAATCTAAACGTGGAGAATTGTATTATTGGACTGCAATTTTGGTTTCCAACACCCTAGGAACAGCTCTTGGGGATTATTTGGCAGAAAATTCAGGATTGGGTTTTAGTGGTGGTGCCATTTTAATTGGAAGCTTATTAGCAATTACTATTTTGGCCTATTATTTTACTAAAATTTTAACCGTCTTTTTATTTTGGGTGGCATTTGTATTAACACGCCCTTTTGGGGCAACTTTCGGTGATCTACTTACAAAAAACGATGAAAAAGGAGGTTTAGATTTTGGCACTGTTGGTTCTTCAATGATTCTTTTTTCAGTGCTTTTGATTTTAGTAGTGTATGCTTCAATGGAACAGCGTAAAAATTGTAAAATATAGCTTATGAACATCCCTAAAATAAATTTTAAATATTGGTTGTTAATGGTATTAGCCACAACAATTGGTGAGATTGGTGGTAATTTAATTTCAAGAAATTTAGGACTCGGTTATAGTCTGGGATCGGTATTTTTGATAAGTATTTATTTTATTTCCTTGCTTTTTATCAAATTTTCTAAAGTTGAAAATACATCATTCTATTGGACTTTAATTGTTCTAGGAAACATTGCTGGTACAAACATTGCTGATTTTGTAACTATAGCGCCTTTAAATTTAGGAACAATCTATGGTTCGCTTTTAGTGATGGCAGTGTTATCTTTGATTTTAGTAATTTGGAAATTTACTTCTCCAAAATCCTCTATTGAAAAAGGATTGAACACCACAACCTATTTTTTATATTGGTTTGCTATACTTTTTTCTAGCACATTTGGAACCACTTTTGGCGATTTGCTCTCTAATGACACTCCCCTTGGTGCATTAGGCGGTACAATTTTACTTTTACTTTTGTTAGGGATTATTGTGTTGTTGCTTTTCAAAACCAAAATTTCTAAAGAACTTTGTTATTGGATGGCATTAGTAATCATGCACCCTATTGGGGCAACAATTGGAAATTACATTTCAAAACCAGCGGGATTAAATTTCGGTAATGTTTGGACTAGTTTGGTATTAATTTTGCTTTTTATTTTAATCTATTTTGATACTAAAATACTAGTTCATAATCATAAAAATTAATTCTATGAAGAAGCTGTTTTTGTTCTTTGCGATTTTGTGTAGTATTTCTCTTTTTGCCCAAAGCGAACTTAAAATTACCACTAAAAAATGTATCCCTAAATCGGGGTATTATCTACAACTGCAAAGTGTTTATGATGATTCAAGATGTCCAGAGGGAGTAACCTGCATCTGGGCTGGAGAAGTTTCGGCAACTATAGAAGTTTACAAAGACAAGAAATTGGTGGAAGAAAAAACGGTAACATTTAATTCTAAAAATAAAGAAGAAAACTTCAAATGGTTTGCTGGTTATTTTCCTAAAAAAATAAAATCAATTGGAGTTGCGCCGTATCCAAAAGAAGGGCAAATTGTAAAACCTAAAAAGCAATATATCCATGTTGTGTTTATGGATTAGAGTGTAACTCTTTAGATTCTTCAACATGGTTGTTAGTAATATATTGGATTAAATACCGATTTGCTTTTTGATCAAAAAACACGAACCACGAAGTTCTTTGGGTTATAGAAACCACGATATATTTTTTACCATAGTTTTGAAATTTTTTTGGAGCAGTCCAATGTTTCTTCAATGAAATGACGCTTTCAATTTCATTTTTCAGTTTCAAAACATAGTTTTCTGCATTTTCTTTGTAACTGAAATAGTCATTATAGAAAAGGATGTCTATCAAATCATTAAGATAAAACTCCATTTCTTTAGAATAAATCACTACTTTTTCCAAGGCAAAGTATTTATATGCGATTGAACTCTTTTAACTAATTCGTCTCCTGAAATTCCTTCTCCCCATTTTTTTTCAAATGCATCTTCAGAAGAATTTAAGTTCTTTTTTTTCAAACCAATAGAAATTGCTTTTACCTGAACTGAAACATCTTCTATAACCGGAATACTGATTTTGTTTTTCATAATCGAAAATTTGAATATACGAATTTACAAAAAATTAATTACACCCACAATCATCCTCTCCACAATTTTTTTTAGGCTTTTTCTTCCCAAAAAACTTATTGTACAAATAAGCTAATGCAATTCCTAAAGCAAAGTAAACGAGTATTTGTTGCATTTATAAATTAAATTGAGAGTTGTTATTTTAAAAACTGATAGGCTAGAAGTGCTGTTACATAAGCAAATCCACTCATGAATACCAATTGAATTATAGGCCATTTCCACGAATTGGTTTCTTTTTTAACAATGGCTAAAGTGCTCACACATTGCATTGCAAAGGCATAAAAAAGCAATAAGGAAACCCCAGTCGCAAAATTAAAAGTCTTGCTACCGTCCTCACGAACTTCATTTTTCATTTGGTCTTTAATTGTTTTTTCCTGGTCGCTGTGGCTTCCTACACTGTATATGGTTGCAAGTGTTCCTACAAAAACTTCTCGGGCAGCAAACGAACTTACAACTGCAATTCCTATTTTCCAATCGTAACCCAATGGTTTAATTGCGGGCTCAATAGATTTTCCTATAATTCCAATATACGAATGTTCTAATTTGTATTCGCTCACTAGATTATCCAGATTTACTGCATTAATTTCAGTTTTTTGCGCAATTATTTTTTCGGCATTTCCAAAAGTAGATTTTGGTCCGTGAGAACCCAAAAACCAAAGGATTATTGATATTGCTAAAATGATTTTACCTGCACCAAATACAAAAGCTTTTGTTTTTTCTATGATGTTAATGGCAACATTCTTAAATAAAGGAATTTTGTAACTTGGCATTTCTACCACAAAATACGATTTGGAACTTATTTTCAATACCTTATTCAAAATATAAGCAGAAAATAGTGCTACTCCAAAACCTAAAAGATATAAAACCATAAGGGTTAAACCTTGTAAACTTAAGAATCCAAAAATTCTTTTTTGTGGAATAATTAGCGCAATTAAAATAGCATAAACTGGTAATCGTGCAGAACAGGTAATGAATGGGGTTACCAAAATAGTGATTAATCTTTCTTTCCAGTTTTCAATGTTTCTAGCGCCCATAATTGCCGGAATGGCACAAGCAGTTCCTGAGATTAATGGCACAATACTTTTTCCGGAAAGGCCATATCTCCTCATTATTTTATCCATTAAAAAAACTACCCGACTCATATAACCGCTTTCTTCCAAAACAGAAATAAACAGAAATAGGAAGGCGATTTGTGGAATAAATATCAGGATTCCTCCAATTCCTGGGATGATTCCTTCACTTATCAAATTAGTAAATTCGCCTGCTGGCAAATGCATTTTAGCATAAGAACCCAAATTAGCAAACGAACTGTCAATAAAATCCATTGGGATGCTGCTCCAATCAAAAATAGACTGAAAAATTGCAAACAAAACCACAAAGAAAATCAAGTAACCAAAAACTTTATGGGTTAAAACCCGATCTAGTTTCGCTCTAACATCGGAGGCTTTAGACTGATCGATTTTCTGACTTAATTTTAAAGTGTCATTTATAAATTGGTACCGCTTGATGGTCTCTTTTTGTTGCAATCGCTTTAAGTCGGCATGCGATTTAGTAAACGAACTTTTCATTTCGTTTCTATCTAAATTCAAGAAATTTACATCTTGGGTGATAACCAACCATAGTTTATAAACCAATTGATTTGGAAATGCTTTTCTTAATTTATCAAAATATTCTGGGTCAATTGAAGAAGCATTTAAACAAGGATGGGTAGAAAGTGATTCGTAATTTAGAATCAATTCTTTTATTTTTTCAATTCCGATGTTTTTTCTTGAACTAACTAAGGCAATTTTGGTTTGCAGTTGTTGTTCTAGAAGAGGAATATCCAATTCAATCCCTTTTAGTTTCATGCGGTCGCTCATGTTGATAACCAAAACTGTGGGGATTTCTAAATCTTTAATTTGAGTAAAAAGAAGAAGGTTTCGTTTTAAATTTTCTACTTCCGAAACTACAACCACCACATCGGGAAAGTTTTCGTCTTTTTTATTCATGAGCAACTCAATCACCACATTTTCATCAATAGAACTAGCGTTTAAACTATAAGTTCCAGGTAAATCAATAATGATTGCTTTGTTGGTTTCGTTGAGTTTGCAAGAGCCTATTTTCTTTTCAACGGTTATTCCTGGGTAATTTCCCACTTGTTGGTGCAAGCCCGTAAGCTGGTTAAAAACTGAAGTTTTTCCTGTGTTGGGATTCCCAATTAGCGCAACTTTTATAGTGTCTTTAGCCATTAATTAATATTTTCAATGACTACTGTTATTTCTTTTGCCGTTTCTAATCGAATGGCTACATGCGAATCGTTTACATTAAAATACAACGGACAACCAAAGGGCGCAGTTTGAATTAATTCAATAGTATTGCCAGGCAAACAACCCATTTCGAGTAATTTTAATGGTATATTATCGATGTTAAAATCGACGATAACTCCCTTTTGCCCAATTTTAAGTTCCCCGACGGTAATTTGCACGGCTTTATTTAGATTGAATTAAAATACAAAAGTAAGTATTTGAAACGTAAAATTTAGGATAAATATCAAGTTTAAGAAATAATTAGAACTTGTATTAACTAACTAACTTTTCTAATTACTCCTTTTCAGAACAAAGAAAATTAATATCCTCTAAAAGTTGTTTCACGTTTTTTATTCCAGGTTCGGTAGGGCCGTCTAAATTAGTGCCATCATAAAATCCGCGAACGCGTCTTTTAGTATCTATTAAAACAAAATTTTCGGTATGTACCATATCATACATTTCTGAGGGTTTTCCGGTTTTTACCGCTAAATACGATTTTCGGGCAATGAAATAAATATCTTTTTTGTTTCCAGTAACTAAATTCCATTTGCTGTCAATAACTCCTTTTGCAAGAGCATATTTTTTCAAAACTGGAACACTGTCAATATCGGGTGTAACCGAATGGGAAAGTAATAAAACCTTAGGGTTGTTCTTTATTTGATTTTGCAACCAAACCATGTTGTTAGTCATTTTTGGACAGATAGATCCGCAAGTGGTAAAGAAAAAATCGGCAACATAAATCTTGCCCGCATAGTCTTTTTGGGTGATAGTTTTTCCATTTTGATTAGTAAAAGAAAAGTCGGCAATAGTATGGTCGATTGCTACATATTGAATTGTAGAATCTACCATTTCAGGATTCACATCACTTGGATTGAATATTTGTAATGATTTTTTTGGTTTTAAAACAGTGTAAAAAGCACTAATTGTAATTATGGAAAACAATACAAAAAATCCAATAAAAATTCGATACTCTTTAAGTTTGCGTAACATCTTTTTTTTCAAAGGTACAAAACATCTAAATCAATTAAAAAACACATTAATAGTCTTAATCATAAAATTGGATTTTTAACATTTGGTTTAGTAAAAATTAATAGATTTGTGCAAACAAACAAAAATCATAATATGAAAATACAAACTACAATTAAGTTTGGTTTCTTGGCAGTAAGTTTATTAGCCCTAAACCAAGGGAATGCACAGCAAAAAAAACCAGGAATATCCATAGATTTAATGGATAAAACGGTACGCCCAAACGACAACTTTTTTCAATTCGTAAACGGAACTTGGCTTAAAAATACTGAAATTCCTGCGGATAAAACCCGTTGGGGAAGTTTTGATGAATTGCGTCAAAATACCGATAAAGATGCTTTGGCAATTTTGAATGCAGCTTCAAAAGATCCAAAATATAAATCCAATACAGACCAAGGTAAAGCCATCAACATTTACAAATCTGTGATGGATACTGTTGCAAGAAACAAGCAAGGTATTACTCCGATCAAACCTTATTTAGCCAAAATAAATGCGATTAAAAATACTACGGATTTACAAAAATTACTAATGGAAACGGAAGCAGCTGGCGATGGTGCTGGTTTCTTTGGTTTTGGAATTGGAGCTGACGAAAAAGATAGTAACAGAAACGTAGTTAGCTTAGGGCCAGGTTCTTTAGGCTTGCCGGATAGAGATTATTACGTTTCAGAAGATAAAGATTCTAAAGAGAAAAGAGAAAAATATGTACTTCACGTAGCGAAAATGTTATTGTTTCTTGGCGAAACTCCTGCTCAAGCAAAAGTGGATGCTGATAAAATTCTAGCTTTAGAAATTGCAATGTCTAAACCAAGATTAGATAGAGTAGAACGAAGAGATAGTAAAAAACAATACAATCCAACTTCTATCTCTGATTTGAAAAAAATGGTGCCAATCATCGATTGGAATACCTATTTGAAAGGAATCGGAATTGTGAAAGCAGATACTGTAATTGTTTCACAACCGAGATACATGTCTGCTTTGCAAACTATCTTTACAGATAATAAAGTAGACGATTGGAAAGCCTACATGCGTTGGATGTTATTGAGAGGGTCTGCAGGAGAATTATCTACCGCTATTGAGACTGCTAACTGGGAGTTTTATGGCAAAACATTAACAGGTGCTTTAAAGCAACGTCCGCGTCATGAAAAAGCATTGCAAGTGGTTAACGGAACTGTTGGGGAGTCTTTAGGGAAATTATATGTAGAGAAAATGTTTCCTGCTGAGGCGAAAACCAAGGCATTTAATATGATTAAAAATGTGATTCGTGCTTATGAAATTAGAATCAATAATTTAACTTGGATGTCGCCTGAAACCAAATTAAAAGCGATAGAGAAATTAAATAAATTAACAATTAAAATTGGTTATCCAGACAAATGGGAAGATTATTCTGCTATGATTGTGAAAAGTCCATCGGAAGGCGGAAGTTATTTTGATAACATGAAAAATGTTTCTAAATGGTCTTGGAAAAAAGATTTAGCCAAATTAGGTAAGCCAGTAGACAAAACCGAATGGGGAATGTCGCCACAAACAGTAAATGCATATTACAACCCATCATATAACGAAATCGTATTTCCGGCAGCAATCTTACAACCTCCTTTTTACGATTATAAAGCAGACGAAGCGGTAAATTATGGTGGAATAGGTGCCGTAATTGGACACGAAATTTCTCATGGGTTTGATGATCAAGGCGCAACTTATAATGCAGATGGTAATCTAATTGATTGGTGGACCGAAGACGATATGACTAAATTTACATCACTCGGCGGCGCCCTAGCAGATCAATATTCGGCATTAGAGCCACTACCAGGAACGCATGTAGACGGTAAATTTACATTAGGAGAAAACATTGGAGACTTAGGTGGAATTAACGCTGCTTATGATGGTTTGCAATTGTATTTAAAAGAAAATGGAAATCCAGGTTTAATTGATGGATATACTCCTGAGCAACGTTTATTTATTTCTTGGGCAACTATCTGGAGAAGTAAAATGCGAGATGAAGCTTTGAAAAATCAAGTAAAAACCGATCCACATTCTCCTGGAATGTACCGTGCTTATGTACCGTTAACAAACTTGGGTACGTTTTTCCAAGCGTTTGATATTAAAGAAGGCGACGGAATGTATGTTGCACCAGAAAAACGAGTTATAATCTGGTAATCTAAACAGTAAAAATAGTAAAGGTGCAAGAAATTGCACCTTTTTTTATAGTCTGTTTTTAGAAAATGAATACCCTAAAACTTGTTCAACTTTATGGCTAGTAATTAATTTTCCGATGGAAGGTTTACTTTCGTTAAATTGAGGCAGAGGTAAATTAAATTCTATTGCTTTTTGGGTGTAATATTCTTTTCTATTTGGATGAAAAGGTGCAGCCGCATTGTAGGTTTCGTTTCCTTTCGAATCTTGCCGAAGAATTACTTCAATAATTCCGATGCAGTCTATTTGATGAATTAAATTAATTGGCGCTTCCGGATTTTCAATATTGGATCTGCCTGCAAGAAATTTTATAGGATGGCGATCTTCTCCAATCAATCCTCCAAAACGAATTACTATTGTTTGAAAATTGCTATTGCTTTGCAAAAGATGCTCTGCTTCTAGTAATTGCTTTCCGCTTTCAGTGTCTGGATTTGGAATGGTATCTCCAGTAATTGTGGTATTTTCATCCGGATACACCGATGTAGAACTCACAAAAAGTACTTTCTTTACAGAAGAATTTTCTATGAAAGGAATTAAATTTTGGATTTTTATCACAAAATTTTCGGAAGAATCTAAACGCAATTTAGGTGGAATATCAATAATTAGAATTTCAGAATTTTTTAAGAAAGAATCTATTTCTCCCTTGATTTTATCTTCTGATAAACAGATTAAAAACGGATTAATTCCTGCTTTTTCTAAAACCAAAATTTTCTCCTCAGAAGTTGTAGAGCCTGAAATTGTATACCCGTTTTGAAGCAACGATTTTGCTAAAGGCAATCCTAACCATCCGCAACCAAGCATACTAATTTGTTTCATAGATTTATTCTTATGCTTAAATATAGCTATTTAACATCTTTTCTAACTAAAATAAAAAAATCAGAATCCAAGGCCATATAACCTTGATCGTAAACAAAATGGTAGGTGTTCCCAGATTTTGTATTTAAAATATTTGTGAAATATTCAAAATCAAATCCGTTATTTAATAATTTAGATCGGGTGGTTTTGGATTTTCCGTCTTCATTTAATTCGGATAGTATTCTATAATTTTTACGCAATTTATTATTGATATTACGCATGAAATTAGTGCTGTCTTTGTTTATTTTGTTATTGTAGGCATTGCGGCAACCATCGCTACAGAACTTTTTGTCCTCTCGACCTACAATTTTCTCGTTACATTCTAAACAGGTTTTATGCATTTTTATTAAGTAATATCTATCAAATACCCGTTGGGTGAAATTAATAAAGAGTTCAAATAGGAATAAATTAAAATAATGAACCACATAGAATCATAGGGAAAAGTATTAAAAAGCCCAATTTATAGGTTCACATAGCTATGATTATCTTTTAATAAGTGAAACGCCTTTTGTTATTTTTTAAAACTATGAATCTATCTGGTAAAAAGCAAAATAAATTTAATTACACCCAACGGGTTATCAAATATAACAAATTAATTCCATTTACAAACGCTTACAAATAGTTACAACCGAAAGTAAATGGTTACTTACCGAATACAATTAAGGTACCGCCTCAATTTTGTACCGTTGAAAGGAAGTAAAGTAACTACAACTTTCAATAATAACAATAAATAACAAATTAGTAACAATTTAAATTTAAACGCCATGAATGCATTAAGAAACAAAGTACAATTAATTGGACATGTAGGACAAGATCCTGAAATTAAATCCTTAGAAGGAGGAAAGAAAGTAGCAAACATTACAATAGCTACCAACGAGGTTTATTATAAAGAAAACGGAGATAAAGTAGAACAAACCGAATGGCACCGTGTAACTGCTTGGGGGAAAACCGCTGACATTATTGAAAAATATGTAACTAAGGGCAAAGAAATTGCAATTGAAGGAAAACTATCTCACCGCACTTATGATGATAAAAATGGAGAAAAACGTTACATCACCGAAGTAATAGCCAATGAAATTTTACTTTTGGGTAAATAAATGGAAAAATAAAATTTAAAAAGGCTGCTAATAAGCAGCCTTTTTTACCTCCGATACTTTCAAAACTTGAATTAATTAATAACTAATTCCAAAGGTTCTATACTTAGTATTTCATTAATTTTGTTAAGTGCTTTTTTAGTTTTTTTTATATCACAATCGTTTAGCAAAATGTTTTTTAACCCATTTTTCAAATTTAAAATTACGTACATAGATTTTGATGGTTTCCAAAATTTAAAATACACTTTAAGGATTTTATTCCAAAAAGAAAAACAACGAATCAGTTCAATACTTTCAATTTCTTGAAATGATATAATATAATTTCTTTTAAAATAATTAGGATTTTTTATTATCAAAAAATTGTTTTCGTGGTATAACTCAAAAACTGGATTTGATCTAATACTAGTAGTGTTTTCCATCCTTTTTATAATTAAAATTGTTAATACAAAATTAATTATAAATAAAATATCCACAAATTATTTATATTGCTTTTAATCGCAAGTAAATTACATATTAACGATTATAAATTAAAATATATCTATATTTTTATTTTTTAACAAAAACAAACGTCGTTTTGGCATAAATTTTAAAAGGAATTTTTCAACTTTTTTTAAGTTTATTGGACAAATTGATTATTAATCAGTCAAAGTAATTTTATTTATTTAACTATTCATCAAATCTTGCAGATGACTAATAAATAACCCAATATGGTAGCCGTCCATTAATCCGTGGTGCACATGAATTGATATTGGCATTGTTTTTTTACCGTTTTCTTCCGTCATTTTACCAAAAGATATTTTAGGACAACTGTCTGCCCAAGTGAAACTTCGAGCATGTGAAAACGAGGTGAAATTAATCCAAGGTAAAGCCGAAAAGTGAATTAGATTCTCTCCATACTCCACTCGAGTAAATAAGCCGGTGGTTAATTGAATTCTTTCGATTTCTTTTTTTACGATTTGTGAAAAAACTATACAATCTTCATTATAATCCATCAACGAAAACCCAAAAGTTTTATCTTCTCTTAATATCGTAGCAGAAGCATTAATAGAATCAAAAATATAAACTTCGTTGTCAATAATTCGGTAGCGAAAAGGTTCAATAGCATTTACTGAAGCTAGGGTTTTGTGCAAATAGTAGGTAAAAAAAGAAACTCTTAATTCTTTAGCTTTTTCATAAGCTTTAGTACAATCTATAACGGTTGTAATTCCAAAAAAGGGCTCTTCCATTTGTTTAAAAAACAAGAAATGCTCTTTTCGATTCCAAGTGTCGAGGTTTAGTCTTTGTTTCATTCTTTAATTCTTCAAAGCATAATCCTCTACTAAACGCATCAATTCTTGTTTGCGATTTTCCTCTAATAAAGAATATTCAAACGAATTTTTAGCCAAAAGAACTACATCTGCTTCCGATAAATTTAATGCTTCTTGACTGGCAATAAAATTCTGATTCAAATACCCTCCAAAATAAGCAGGATCATCTGAATTTATTGTTGCTTTAATTCCTTTATCTAACATAGTTTTTAAAGGATGGAGTTTTAAATCGGTTACTACTTTTAACTCTAAATTTGAAAGCGGGCAAACTGTTAAAGCAATATCTCGTTGGATGATTTGGTTTACTAATTTTTCATCAGTCAAACAATTATTTCCGTGGTCGATGCGTACAATTTTTAAACCGTCAATGGCTTCCCATACATATTCGGCAGGACCTTCTTCGCCGGCATGCGCTAACAAAACATAACCTAATTTAGCAGATGCTTCAAAAACTTTATAAAATTTAGAAGGTGGATTTCCTTTTTCGGAAGAATCCAAACCAACGGCTTTTATTAAATGTTTAAATGGCAGCGATTGCTCCAAGGTAACAAATGCATCGTCTTCAGATAAATGACGCAAAAAACTCATAATTAAAAAAGAAGAAATACCCCATTTTTCTTGAGCTTCGTTTCGTGCTTTTTGTATTCCGTTAATTACCGTTTCAAAGGCAATTCCCCGTTGGGTATGTGTTTGTGGGTCAAACATAATTTCGGCATGTAGAATATTTTCTTCATTGCATTTGGTTAAATAGGCCATCGTAAGATCGTAAAAATCTTCCTCCTGAATTAGTACACTTGCACCAGAATAATAAATGTTTAAGAAATCTTGTAGACAGGAAAATTTATAAGCCTCTTTAACTTCTTCAATACTGTTATAAGGAATTTCAATTCGATTGCGTTGCGCCAAAGCAAACATTAATTCGGGTTCCAATGATCCTTCAATATGTAAATGCAATTCGGCTTTTGGAAGTTTTGAAATAAAGTTTTTCATAGGTGTCTGTTTTTACTGCAAATTTATAAATAAGAAGCCTTTACATCTCTGTAAAGGCTATCCTACTTTAAGAATTCTTGAAAGGGAAAATTAAAAATTAATTACTAATTTTTACAAATTAAAGTATAAGAATTCTAATTTTCTCTTAAAGTTTTAATTAATTATTATTTTCTTAATTTCTTTTTTATTAGAATCAGAAGTCACTTCAACAAAATAAGTGCCACTTCCAACTTCTTTTAAATTCATTACTTCCGCATAATTGCTAGAAGAATAGCTTTCTTTTTTGATTACACGTCCTAACATATCTACTACCTGAATTTGTTTTATAAAGCTATTAGAATTCAATTGAATTGTAATTATTTCATTTGCTGGATTTGGATAAACAGCTAGATTGGCACTAGAAAATTCATCATTTGCAAGTGGAGCTACAAATTCGGTATTGAAAGTATTTGTAATAATTGCTGGATTATAATCAAAGTAAATAGATCCTGTATTTGGAATAATATCACCTAAAGCATAGCCAGGTTTTGGTTTAACTTGAAATGTTACATATCCTTTTCCAATTGTTGTATTTGCTATAGAAACTGGAAGCATAATATTATCAAATTTCCAATTTAGATTATTTCCTACTCGATCAAGAATATAGGAATCACTTGAACTAAGTGTTCTTATAGTTGTTTCATCCAATTTAGAATCTAATACATCATTAATTCTAACATTAATAGCACTAGCTGTTCCAGTATTTTCAAAACGGATAGTATAGGTTAGATAATCACTTGAATTGAAGGAGCTATATAGAATTTTTCCACCATGGGATTCCATTTTGTCATTAGGGTCGTAGGCGTTAATAATTATTTGTGCTAGGTTACTTGTGTTATTTGCTGGTACTTCATCTCCAGCAATAGGATTTATGGTAACAGAGTTAGTAAGCAACTGTCCCATTGTCACTATTGGAATGGTTGGAACTTGCATAAACACAGAAATTACACGAACTTCAAATGGAGCTAAGTTGGTAAAATTGTAGCTGAATCCGTTGGCCAACATAGTAACTCCAGCTTGTGATACTGAGGTTATAGTTACGTTTGAATCATTAACAAAGTTAACGCTTCCCGAAGCAATATTTTGATTTCCTTGATTTGTATAGATTATTTTATTTTCATAAACAAATCCAGGTCGTGGTCCCACAACTGGAACTAGAGTAGTAACCAAATCCGAATAACTTTGAACAACAGTAATTGGGAAGTTGTAAGATACCATTCCGCCTCCATTAATAACACTTACATTATTATAAGATGATGTAGAAAGAGTATAAAGACTTGTATAAGAAGGGTCTATAGTGTAATTTAGGCTATAAGAGTTTGTAGTATTTGTATCATAAATATTATAAACTCCTGTAGGACTTGTAATATGATGCGTGATTCCGTTTGTATTTATTTCATAATGAAATTGTCCTAATGGAAAGTTTTGTTCCCCAACCTCTTTTGTACCATTATTATTGGTGTCTAAAAATGCATTTAGGCGGATTCCACTACAATTAATTGCCCCTGTTGAAGTACTTCCAATATCTGTAATACGAATATATCCAGGAGAATTACTAAAATTAGTAACCATAATTAGATAATATTGTCCAGGCTGCGCATTAGTTATTACTGGATATTCTAAATTATTTGGCGAATAACTACAACTTACTACATAGTTAGGGGTAATTTGTCCGTTACATGGCGTGGTTGGATTTGTGTAAGGCCCTAATACCACATAATCTACATCTAAATTGTTAGTACTAAAATTAATATCGGTGCTTTGTTGAATCATCAAACTGATGTTGCCTGCTTGGCTAATAGGCATAACAAACCAAGTTGGATTTGGAGTTGTGTTTAAACAACCTAAAGCACCAGTTGAAGGTAAATTAGTTGTATTTGGGAATGGAATTCCTAATGAAGAACATAAAGAATTCGCTTGACTACAAACGGATGCGTTATTACAATTTGGAAAAGTTCTTAAGTTGACAGAATAAATCAAATCACAAGAGTTTGCAATAATTTCTCTTATGTAAATCGTTATTGTTGTTGATTGAACGTTTAAAGAAAATGCGCTTGGATTGGCAATAGGACTTGTTAATGTCTCTGCATTTTGCAAGGTTGTAAAATACTGCAAAGTATTGGTAGAGTTTATTTGCGATTGCACCGAAGTTAAATTAAAAATAATTGATCCATTGCTATCGTCATCGCATTGCTCTATTTGTTGTAATGGTGCTGGGCTATTATGAAAACCATATATGTTTAAATAAAATAATGTTGTAAAATACTGTCCTGGCACATTATTATAAGAAATTCTCGCATAAATAGGTGTGTTTCCAATGCCTGCACAATAAGGTGAAGGCAAAGGATTTACATTAGCTTCGGCTTCATTTGGAGACAAATGATACGTTATGGTATAATCGGTAGGATTCATTGTTCCGATAATATCGTCATCATTATCTGTTAAATTAAAACAAGCTTGATTGGTATCGGTACAAGTTGAAAAGGATTGTGGTTGCCCAAATTGTGATTCACAAATTAAGGTTCCGAAACTAATTGTAGACCAAGCACTGGTCTGGTAAATGTTACTATTAGAACAAATTCTTCTAACGTATACTTGATATTCTGTAGAGCAATTTAATCCTGTAATAGTATATGGATTACTTGAAGATATAACTCCTTGATTTGGCATTGGTACTCCATAGGGAACTATAGCAACTTCAGTTGTGAATGATGTCCCTGGTACCGCATCGGTGCAAGTTAAAGTAACACTATTTTGAGTTGTATTTCCAACTGAAACAGTTGGAGGTAAACAATCAACAGCGGGACAATTAGTTATTATTTGTGCGTTAATTATTCCAACAGCGATACAGCCAGAAACTACATTGGTCACGGTATAATAGAAATTTATATTTGGTGTAGTTACAGGGCTAAAAACACAACTCGGATTCAGTATTGAGTTGGTAGAAGATTGAGCATCTGCTGTAGTGTAATAAAATGATATATATATATTAGGATCTGCGTTGGCATTGTTAATGACAGGAATAAATTGTGTCAAATCCCAGCATTGTTGGTTGTAGCAAAAAGTCCCTGTTATGGTGTTGGCAATTGGTGTCGGATAAATATGAAGCCAAAATGAAGTAATAGAATAATTACTTGGATTATTTATTTCGGTAACTCTAGCATAAATAACTTGCATGGAGTTCCAGCAATAATATTGCCCTCCTAAAGAATTTGTATTTAACGCTGCATCGGCTTGACTAATATAGTAAGATACCGAATAAACATTTGGTGATAGGTTGCCTAAAATTTCAGAATTTTTGGTAGTCAAATTAAAAACTTCTAGCCCATCATTGTTTGCATCACAAACGGTATAGTCCGAAGGCGTATTAATTTGCACCTGTCCAAAAGAAATTTGCAAACTAATAAAAAATATAAAAAGTAAAATTTTCTTCATGTTTGTATAGATTTAGTTATTGTGAACGTTAATTTAGTGCAAGTTACAAATTTTCAATGGTTTATAAAACTTTTGTTGTTTTTAGATTAACTAATCAACGCGCCATTCTCCACGCCATCTGCATCTGGGTTTACAAAAACCAGTTTTCCTTCGGCGTTGTTACTCATCAAAATCATCCCTTGACTTTCTACTCCGCGTAAGGCTCTTGGTGCTAAATTTACCAAAATCGTAACTCGTTTTCCAATCACTTCTTCGGGTGAAAAATGTTCGGCTATTCCAGAAACAATGGTTCTTACATCCATTCCAGTATCTACTTTTAAAACTAAAAGTTTGTTGGCTTTGGGCATTTTTTCAGCTTCCAAAATAGTTCCCACACGCAAATCTAATTTTGAAAAATCTTCAAAAGTTGTGGTTTCTTTTTGAGATTCTACTACTTTATTTTCCATAACATTTGCTTTTTTAGTAGCCTCTAGTTTGTCTATTTGATTCTGAATTTCTGTGTCTTCTATTTGAGCAAATAATATTTCACCTTCCTCTATTTGGTGTCCTGCCGGAATTAAATCAGATGTTTGGGCGATATCTTTCCAACTTATGTTTAAATTGGTTTTTAAAATCCCCGACAATTTACAAGCTGTAAAAGGCAAGAAAGGCTCACACAAAACACGTAAAGCTGCAGCAATTTGCAAAGCCACATACATTTGCGTTTGCACACGCTCCGGATTGGTTTTCACCATTTTCCAAGGCTCTTCGTCGGCTAGATATTTATTCCCTAAACGGGCAACATTCATCAATTCGCCTTGCGCCTCTCTAAATCGATAGCGTTCAATAGAACTAGAAATCACCGCCGGATAGGCTTTTAATTCGGCTAAAGTTTGTTCGTCAACTTCAGAAAATTCATTCGGTACAGGAACAATTCCGTTGTAGTATTTATTGGTTAAAACCACCACTCTATTAATGAAATTTCCAAAAATAGCTGCCAATTCATTATTGTTTCTAGCCTGAAAATCTTTCCAAGTAAAGTCGTTATCTTTATTTTCTGGCGCGTTCGAGGTTAGTGCATAACGCAAAGAATCTTGCTTATCCGGAAAATCCAGTAAATATTCGTGCAACCAAACCGCCCAGTTTTTAGAAGTCGAAAGTTTATTTCCCTCCAAATTCAAAAATTCATTCGCAGGCACATTGTCTGGTAAAATATAACTTCCTTCGGCTTTCAACATCGCAGGAAAAATAATACAATGAAATACAATATTATCTTTCCCGATAAAGTGAACTAATTTAGTTCCCGCATCTTTCCAATACGGCTCCCAATCCTTTCCTTCACGAGCAGCCCATTCTTTGGTAGACGAAATATAGCCAATTGGCGCATCAAACCACACATATAATTTTTTCCCTTCGGCTCCAGCCACAGGAACATCTATGCCCCAATCTAAATCTCGGGTAACGGCACGAGGTTTTAAACCATCATCCAACCACGATTTCACCTGACCTAAAACATTGTTTTTCCAGTCTTTTTCATGTCCAACTAAAATCCATTCTTTCAAGAAATCTTGGTATCTATCCAAAGGTAAAAACCAATGTTTGGTAGACTTTAAAACCGGAGTATCTCCCGTAATCGTAGATTTTGGGTTGATTAAATCGGTTGCGTTCAACGTCGAACCACATTTTTCACATTGGTCTCCGTATGCTTCTTCGTTACCACATTTTGGGCAAGTTCCAACCACAAAACGATCGGCAAGAAACTGATCGGCTTTTGCATCGTATAATTGTTCGGTAACTTCTTCAATAAAATCGCCCTTGTCGTATAATTTTCTGAAAAATTCCGATGCAGTATCGTGGTGAATTTTAGAAGAAGTTCTTGAATAATTATCAAACGAAATTCCAAAATCGACAAACGACTTTCTAATAATTGCGTCGTATTTATCAATAACTTCTTGGGGCGTGATACCCTCTTTTTTGGCTTTCATCGAGATTGCAACACCGTGTTCATCGCTTCCGCAAATGAAAAGCACATCCCTCCCTTGCAATCGCAAATAGCGCGCATAAATATCCGACGGTACATAAACGCCCGCCAAATGGCCTATATGAATTGGCCCGTTGGTATAAGGCAACGCAGCCGTAATGGTATATCTTTTTGGATTTTCTAACATGATAATTCGGTATATAGGATGCAAAAATAAGCAATAGATTTTTTATTTGAAGCAATTTGCTTCGCCAATTCGCTCTTTTGGAGCTCGGGTCCAGCTTTACAATGCAATCTTTACATTTTTAAAGAAAAAATGAAAAGGATTTCCGTTTCAATCTGGGCTAGGCTTTTACTTTCATTACAACTTAATTTATATATTTGTATCTGAGTTTTCAATAACCAAAATGAAAAAATACCTATTCTATTTTCTTATTTCTTTAGTCTTTACTAACCTTCATGCACAAAAAAAGATGATTATACCACCGTATTTACAAAAAGGCGATACCATTGCTATAGTTGCAACTGCTCGTAAAAATGTAGAAGACAATTTGCAACCAGCTATAGAATGGCTTCACAATTGGGGATTGGAAGTAGTAATTGGCAAAACTATCGGTTTAGACTACAACCAACTTGCCGGAACCGACCAAGAGCGTGCTGCCGATTTTCAAACCATGATGGACAACCCTAACATTAAAGCAATATGGTGTGTTCGCGGTGGCTATGGGACGATACGCATGATTGATTTACTCGATTTCACTAAATTCAAACAATCCCCTAAATGGGTAATCGGTTTTAGTGATGTAACCGTTTTGCACAGCCATTTGAACAATTTAGGATTTGCCTCCATTCACGGCATCATGCCCGTAAGCGTGAAAGCAACTGAAGAAGCCAAAGAAAGTTTGCGCAAATCCCTTTTTGGTGAGTCTTTAGAATATACCGTTCCGTGTGACCCAATGAACCGTTATGGTTCTGCCAAAGGCGAACTAGTTGGCGGAAATTTATCGATACTTTACAGTCTTTTAGGTTCTTCGTCGGCCATTGACTGTACCGATAAAATCCTTTTTATAGAAGACCTAGACGAATATTTGTACCATATTGACCGTATGATGATGAACCTAAAACGAAATGGTTGTTTGGAAAGTTTGAAAGGAATCATTGTGGGAGGTATGACCAAAATGCACGACAACGAAATCCCTTGGGGTAAAAACGTACTAGAAATTATAGATGATGTTACAAAGCCCTACCACATTCCTGTAATCTACAACTTTCCGGCAGGACATTCTGCAGATAACCATGCCCTAATTCTTGGTAAACAAGTAACCCTGGAGGTAAACGATTTAGAAAGTAAAGTAATATTTGATTAACGAAATAATATTAACGATTGCTGAAGTAATCAAAAAATCAAAAATCGTTAATCTTTAATCAGCAATCGATATGGCCGAACACAACGAACTAGGCAAACATGGGGAAGCACTAGCGGTAGAATTCCTACAGCAAAATGGCTATGAAATTCTAGAAACCAACTGGACATTCCAAAAAGCCGAAATAGATATTATTGCCCAAAAAGAAAATATTTTGGCAATTGTAGAAGTAAAAACCCGCTCTTCTATTGATTTTGGATTACCCCAAGATTTTGTAAAACCCAAAAAAATCCAATTATTAGTAAAAGCCGTAAACGAATATGTACTTACTAAGGATTTAGAGGTAGATGTTCGATTTGATATTATAGCCATTCACAAAGAAGGAACGGAATATAATTTGGAACATATTGAAGAAGCATTTTATTATTTTTAGGAGAACGATACATCCTATTCATCAACTCCAAAGCCTTAATAATAGACTTTACATTTTCAAGAGTCAATGACAACCGTAAGCCGTTTTTTTTCATTTTCAGAGGTTGCTGTTTTGTTAGGTAATTTGCAACATCTTTATAAAACGATTGAATTGGTAGAAATTATCATTTATCTATCAATATTAATTTTTCTCTTCAAATGCAAAATCTACATTCAGTATCTCATTCAATAAAATGACAATTTCTTCCAAATAATTAGACATAATTTCTGTAGATATTACTTCTACCGATTCTTTATCGACTTTAAAATTAAATGGCAAAAATCCTGATTTTAAGTTCTTGAAAGATATAATACCCGCCTCCATTTCTAAACCATTAGATTGTGGCGCATACATAAAAGCATATGCTAGTATCTGTATGATTTTATCATTTTTAATGTCTTGTGTTAGTCCATTCCAAGTCTTTAGAGTTACACTTCCTTTTTCAACTTTCCCTGTTTTATAATCAATAATTCGAATTCTTCCATTTCGGTTTTCAATTCGATCTACATTACCGGCAATTTTTACTGGAAAAGGCAAATTTGCATGTTCTAATACGCGCTCTAGTTTGGACTCTAATGCGATAATCTGAATTTGATCTCCCTTTTGAATGGCCTCCAGTTCGGTTTTCAAAAAATTAAGAACGTTCCTCTTGGCAACTTCATAGGCCAGAAGGTTACGGCCTGTTTTAATGTCACCTTCTTTATATTCTTTTTTAAATTGTATTAACACCTCTTCATCGATGTTTTTAATACATGTTTTAATATCACTTTCAATTAATAATTTTCCAACAAATGGTTTATATAATTCTTCCAAAGCACCATGAATAATAGTTCCAAGGGTATTAATTGCAATGTTTTCTTCTACTTCGTCCGTTTCGGAAATGCGCAAAATCCTCTGAAAGTAAAAATGAATTGGATTCCGAATGTAAGCCGTTAAAGAGGATGGAGAGAAACCTTTCTCTGCAATCTCCTTCAATCGCTGCAAAACACTTTCCGATTTTGGAACGATTACAGGCTGGTGAGCAATTTCAGGAACCTCAGCATTATATGCCTGAAAAGTAAGATTGTGTTTTGGTTGTTTTTCAACTTCCAATTGGGTAATAAAACGGCTTTTTTCTCCTGCATCCAAACCTTCACTATCTGAATTATATATCAAATAAATGTTCTTAGCACGTTGCAGTAAATGATAAAAATGATACGTGTAAATAGCATCTTTTTCTTTAAAAGTAGGCAACCCTAATTCGCGTTTCACATCATACGGAATAAAAGAATTTATATTTTTCCCAGATGGAAATTTCCCTTCATTTACCGAAGTGATGATTACAGTTTCGAAATCAAGCACCCTACTTTCTAAAACTCCCATTATCTGCAATCCATTTAATGGTTCTCCTTCAAAGGAAACTTCTGCAACATCGATTACTTGTTTGTAGATGGCATATAATGTCTCGATATTATCGATATTTTGATGGGAAGAAAAATACGAAATCAGTTGATTGATTACTTTGAAAATAGAATAAACAAAAGCATTGGTGATTTTTTCTTCTTCATTATCTCCACTCAAATTAGATTTTATTAGTAATAATATTTTGGATAAATTTTCGAGAACATGTACCGAAGTTGCGTCCCATTTTTGGAAAAGCAACTGAAATAATTCGTCCCCATTTGGATGTAATTCTAGTATTTTCTTGTGTAGAATAAAAGTATAATTATTTTGATTAATACGATTTACCAATTCAGATGTGTTTACAAAAGGTTCAATTAACGGATGGGTTAATATATCCAAAACGTCCTTGTAATATAGCACATAACTCTTGGCATTTCTAGACATAGCATTGGTGTGCATTTTGAATAATTTAGCCATTAACAACTGTGCAGGATTGTTCTTGCTAGAAAATCCCATAGTAATATTCAAGGCATTTACACTCACGGGCAGGGAATACAATATAGGGAGCAAAAGACTTTCTTCACCAAGCACTACGGCTACATTTTGCAGTTGGCCGTCATTATCTTTACTATGTTTTTCAATAATATCTCCTACTATTTTAGCTTGACCTATAGATTTTGCTGTGCCTATAACTTGGATGTTTTTCTCGTTTTGGTAGTCATTTGTAATCCATTCATAAGGACTGGTTTTATAGTAAGACCATTCCGATTGAAAACGACGTTGAAAAAGACCTGTATCGTGGTAGTTATCTCTTAAAAATACGGCATCAATATCCCAATAAATTTTGGATTTATCGAGCGCTAATAAATGTTGAACTATTTTTTCTTCTGCTTGGTTGAGCGCATTAAATCCCGCAAAAATGTAGTTTTTGTCTTTTACGGTTTCTGAAAAATGATTTAAATTTTTTACTGCTTCTCTATAAATCAACCCTTGATAACCCACTCCTTTTTTTAATAAATAGTCATACAAAGAATGGTAGTAAAGCGGTAATTTTTTCCAAAAAATAAGATACTTAGTTATTAATTCGGTGCGCTTATCCACATCAACCGACCAATGTTCTATCTCTTTTATGTTTTCTAAATACTTTAAAACCTTATCCGGTTCTAACAAATATCTATCAATTTCATTAAAGTCTTGAAGTAATGTTTTAGCCCAATTAGCGAAGATTTCAAAAGTTTCTTTGTCACTATCGGTAATTTGTAAATAAATAGTATAAAATTCAAACAATAACTCTACACTATCTATCGATCGGATTCCGGCAAGGTCTTGCACAAAATCTTCAATGCTTATTATTTCAGGAGCAAATATAGTTTTGTGAGCTTGCTTTTTTAATGCATCAATTAGAAAAACCTTTGCCCTTCTATTGGGAAGAATAATAATGGTATCCGATAATTTATCAGAATACTCTTTTAAAATAACTTGTGCAATTTTTTGCAGAAAAGTTTTATTTTCCATTGTATAAATATAAAAAAAACGCCCCAAATATTGGGGCGTTTCTTAAAATATTTTAGGATAAATTATTTTACTAATTTCACTTCAACTCTTCTGTTGTTAGCTTTTCCGTCTTTAGTACTATTAGAACCGATTGGTTTAGTTTGACCGTAACCAGTAGATGTTAATCTATCGGCAGCAACTCCATTTTCAACTAAATACCCTTTTACAGCAGCAGCTCTTTCTACAGATAACTTTTGGTTTGATGCTTGAGTACCTGTATTATCAGTATGTCCTTCGATGCTGAATTTAGCACTTGGATATTCTTTTAATATAGCAGTTATTGATTGTAATACTGGGAACGTTTGTTTTTGGAATGATGCTTTACCTGTATCAAATAAGATAGTCTTAGCATACTCATTCAATTTTTTAATTGCTTCGTCAGTTACTTCTGGACATCCTTGATTAGCTGCAATCCCAGCAACATCTGGACATTTATCATCTTTATCAAGAACTTTATCTCCATCTCTATCTGGCCAAGGGCATCCACCATTTTCTTTAGGTCCTTTTACTTGAGGACATTTATCAGATTTATCAGCAACACCATCTCCATCAGCATCTGGACATCCAGCTAAAGCTTTAATACCTGCAACTTCTGGGCAAGCATCTTCTTTATCAGCAACACCATCACCATCAGTATCAGGACAACCATTAAAAGCAGCTAAACCAGCAACCTCTGGACAAGCATCATCTTTATCTATAATTTTATCTCCGTCAGTATCAGGACAACCATTAAATTCTTTTGGACCTGCAGTTTGAGGACAAGCATCTAAACGATCGTAGATTCCATCACCATCAGCATCTTTAGCTCCAAATTTGAAAATAAGACCAGCTGAATGTAACATGTGAGTTGGAACGTCAATATTTACATTTCTTGTATCATCAAATGAGTATTTGTAAGTTGAATTCAAAGATAAACCAACTTGTTTAGTGAACCAATATGTTAAACCAAATCCACCATTTACTGTTCCCGCAGAAGAATCTCCTAACCAAGTATAACCTCCACCAACGTGTGCAGAAGGATCAAATGAATTAGATTTGATTAATGACATAAAACTGTATTTAACTACCCCATCTAATGCATAATACATTAAATCTCCAGGATTAGTTACTTGATAATTAGTTGTATAGGTAGTTGGATCATAAACTCTTTCACCTACTAATTTGGTGATTTTATTTACAGAACCTGTAACTCCAAAAGAAAAATTATCACCAACATATTTAGACACAGTAAGTGTAGATACTGAAGGTATAATACTCCAATAATCTTTAGCGTTAAAATACTTGGAAAATTGATCTTTAATGCTTGATGCAGCGCTTACTCTGCCTCCGTCAACTGCATTTGCTCCAAACGAAATAGCCCATGTGTTGTCACTGTCTTGTGCTTGAGAACTTAGTCCCAAAAGCATCAATAAAGCAACTAATTTGTTAAGATGTTTCATACTTAGTTTTTTGTTAAATTATAAATATATAATGACGCAAAAGTAATGCCAATAAATGAATTATCAAAATGTTAGGGCTAAAAATTCTACTTTAAATTATTTTTAAGGACTTACTAACTTCGATAAAAGCTTTTATTGCACGGTCTAAATGTTCCTTAGTATGCGCAGCAGAAAGTTGAACTCTTATCCGTGCCTTTTCTTTTGGAACTACCGGATAAAAGAATCCAATAACATAAATTCCTTTCTTTAATAACTCATCTGCCATGACTTGTGAAAGCTTTGCATCATACAGCATAACTGGAACAATTGCCGAATCGCCATCAATAAAATCAATGCCTGCAGATCGTAATCCAGCTTTAAAATAATTAGTATTCCATTCTAGTTTATCTCTCAAGGCAGTGTCTTTTTCTAAAAGTTCAAATACCTTAATTGAAGCCCCAACAATTGCAGGTGCTAAAGAATTAGAAAATAAATACGGACGAGAACGTTGGCGTAATATTTCGATAATTTCTTTTTTAGCCGTGGTATAGCCTCCCATAGCCCCTCCAAGGGCTTTCCCTAAAGTTCCAGTAATGATGTCTACTCGACCCATGACTCCTTTGGCTTCTGGTGTTCCTTTGCCTGTTGCACCTATAAAACCAGCAGCATGACATTCATCTACCATAACTAAGGCATCATATTTATCTGCTAAATCACAGATTTTATCTAACGGAGCTACCAAACCGTCCATAGAAAATACTCCGTCGGTAACTATTAGTTTAAAACGATGTTGGGCTTGCGTTGCTTTAATTAATTGTTGCTCTAAATCTTCCATATTGCAATTTTCATAACGGTAGCGCGCTGCTTTACACAAACGAACCCCATCAATGATAGAAGCATGGTTCAAACTATCGGAAATAATACAATCTTCCTCTCCTAATAAAGGTTCAAAAACGCCTCCATTAGCATCAAAAGCAGCTGCATACAATATAGTGTCTTCCGTTCCGTAAAAATCGGCTATCTTTTTTTCTAAAGTTTTATGAATATCTTGGGTTCCACAGATGAAACGTACCGACGACATTCCAAAACCATGAGAATCCAAGGCGTCTTTTGCTGCCTTAATCACTTCGGGATGGGAAGACAATCCTAAATAATTGTTACCGCAAAAATTTAAAACAGTTTCGCCATTAACTGTTATTTCTGCTCCTTGTGGAGATGTAATAATGCGTTCTCGCTTAAAAATACCATTATCCTCAATGGTTTGCAACTCGTTTTGCAAGTGTTGTTGAATCTTTCCGTACATATTCTAGTTTTGTTTGTTTTTCTTTTGACACAAATTTCATAAATTTTCACAAATTCGAAATCTGTTTTTTATTACACTAATTTAAAACTTCGTTTTAATTGCTGCTGTAAACTGAAAGCGAAAAGTCTTATGTCTATTATTCTAATTTTCTACAAATTTACAATTTCAATTCCTTCACCTATATAAACAAGTGATTTTTTAACCACTTTATATCCCATATCTTCAATAGCTTTCTGATAATTTTCTAATTGCAATTGGTATTTAGGCAAATGCGAACCTGTTTTATAATCCAATAAATAAATTTCATTGGAACTATTTAGCACCATTCTATCTGGCTTTACTAAATTTCCTTCTTTTTGGATGATGGTTTGCTCGTTCAAAACCTTAGTCCCTGCCGAGTAAAAGTCTGTCAAATCGTGATGGTTCACAATTTCATGGATTGTTTCAGCAACTTCTTCTTTTTGATTAAAAACAATTAAGCCATTTTCGACGGCTTTAACAATGGCCAAATCTATATCGGTTTTAGTTTTTACATAGGATAAAATTTCATGTATAGTATTTCCGTATTCTATAGCATTTTGCTGTTTGGTGTTCCACATTACGCTTTCGCGCTGTGCAATTTTGATGTTTTTCGGATTCAACGTTGCAGCAACTTGCGGAATAGTTAGCGTTTCTTTTAATTTTTTATTATCAACAGATAATTTTTCAGGGTTACCAAATTCATAATTAAGTTTCGTTTCCTCAAAGCCTTTATCTTGTAAAAATTCAATGAAAAAAGACGATAAATTTTTGGGCAAAGCGCCATCTTTCTTTAGGTTCATTGCCGAAATTACATGCAATTGTTCTTCGGCACGCGTTAAAGCAACATAAAGCACATTAACCGTATCCAATAAATCTTCTTGCTTTTTCTGGTTATAAATTTGTGAAGCATCTGCTCCATAACCTTCTACTTTACTGCTTTTATCTACTAACGCTTTAGGCAAACCAACTATTTCTTCATCGGCATTAAGCCAAATTTTTTCTTTAGGGCCATGGCTGAAATCTTCTTCTGCAAAAGGAAAAATCACCACTGGAAACTCCAATCCTTTCGACTTGTGAATGGTCATAATTCGAACAGCATCATTTCCTTCGGGCGATGGAATACTTAACTTTTCTCCGTTTTTTACCCAATAATTCAAGAAATCAGAAATTCCCGCTTGGTTTTTTATGTCGCGCTCTAAAACAATATCCAAGAAATATTGAACATAAGCATTTTGTTTTGGTATCGGAATTACTTTGGAAATAATAATTTCTGTAGCTTCATATAAAGATTTTTTTCTGCTGTTTTCAAAAGAAAAATCCAATCCAAATTGGTTTAACCAAGTCTGGAACTCCTTCTCGTTTTTTAGCGCAATTCCTTTTGCTATAAAATCATGAATTTCTAATTTATCTTGTTGGTTGATGGCCATATAATACAAGAAATGCGCTTTGGCTTCTTGATCGTTACTGTTTTTCAAATAACACAAAATATTAATCACACATTGCACTTCCGTCGACGCGCCAATGAGCAAGCTTTCAGAAGAAAGAATCGGAATTCCGTTTTCGGTTAAATAATTGGCAATAGCAGTTCCTTGTGATTTTTTTCTTGTTAAAATAACAATATCTTTATTCTTAAAACCATTCGTTTTAACCTCTTCAATTTTCTTAAAAGTAGCTTCTAAATAGAGTTCGTTTTTATCCAAACTGTCTTCGTCAAATTCTTCATCCTCTATTTTTGGGAGAAACGAAATCGACACCAAACCTCCTTTTTTACTGTTGGTTTTTTGACGACAATGGTTGAGATACAAATCTTTGTAATCTTCATTTTCAAATTCTTTAGACAAAAACTGAAAGAAATCATTATTAAAATTTATAACTTCCGAATAACTTCTGTAATTGGTATCTAAAGTAAATGCCTTTTTATCTGGGTTGTTAAACGGATTTTTATCTTTGTTTAACGCTATAAATTGCTCGGCTTTACCACCCCGCCATCGGTAAATAGATTGTTTAGGGTCGCCAACAAGCATTAAAGAACCTCGTTCCCCTTCCAAGTCTTCACTCACCAAAGCATTATCAATTAAAGGTATCAAATTTTGCCATTGCATTTCAGAAGTGTCTTGAAATTCATCCATGAAAAAATGCTTGTACCGTTCCCCCAATCGTTCGTAAATAAAAGGCGCAGGTTGGTTCTGAATTTGTTCATTAATCAACTTATTGAACTCGGCAATAGAAAGAATATTTTGTTCTTTTTGGATTTTAGCCAACTCATTACTTACTGTATTTAATAACGAAAGTGGCGTTATATTTTTCAGAAAGGCTTCATAGAAGTTTCTCTTTTCAAATTTCTGATACACCTTAGATAAAAGTTTCAATAAATCAGGGATTATAGTTTCAATAATAGCTGAATCCTTCGCGGTTTTATTAATTTTTATATCGTCAACTTCGCGATACATTTTATTGGCTGGATTGAATTTCCGCTCTTGAATACTTACCAAATGCCGGGGAAAGTGTCCTGCAGAAAAAGATTTTAAATCAATTCCGTTTTTGTCAATTAACGCCAATGCTTCATTTGCTAATGCAACCGTTTCGTCTTCAATTTCCTTGGAAAGATCTCCAAGTTTGGCTTTAATTTCTGAAAATTCAGTAATTGTTTTAGTGTTGAAATGCGTAATTTCTTCGCGATTGTTCTCGTTCAAAATCATTCTTCCAGTATCCATAATTTCCCGAGAAACATCCCACGATTTATCCTCGTCGGTTTTTTCCATAGTGAAATCTACCAACAAATTAGTCAAAATTTCATCTTCTCCAGCTTGCGCGATAATGGCGTCCACGGCCTCTGTTAAAAGATTTTCGGTATCCAAAGAAACTTCAAAAGTGATGGGTAAATTTAAATCGTGCGCAAATGCCCTAATAACTTTGTGCGTGAACTTATCAATAGTAGAAATATCAAAAGCAGCATAATTATGAATAAGATTTTTGATGATGCTTTTGGCTTTGACTTTCATATCTGGCAAAGATAATTTTGTTTCTTCGTGAATATCTTGCATCAACAACAACGCTTTTTCCGAAGGAGTTTCTGAAGCAAATTCCGACAAACTTTCCACCACACGGCTTTTCATTTCGTGTACCGCTTTGTTGGTAAACGTAATGGCGAGTATGTTTCGGTAGGCATCGTTTTTTGTAGATAACAGAATAATTTTTAGGTATTCTTTTACCAAAGTATAGGTTTTCCCGGAGCCTGCCGATGCGTCGTATATAGAAAATGCTGGTTTATGGATCGTCATAATATATCTCCGAAAGGTTTAAAATTTAATTGGATAAATGTAATTCAATTTTAATTATTTGAAACGAACTTTATTAATTACAATTCTCATGGGATTTATGTAAAAAAAGAGTTTTCTTTTATAAAGATAAATGTATAAATTTGAAATCAATTTTAATACTAACTTAAATAAATATATTATGGCATTTGAATTACCAAAATTACCTTACGCTTACGATGCATTAGAGCCACATATTGATGCAAGAACAATGGAAATTCACCATTCTAAACATCATAATGCTTATACAACAAATCTTAATGCTGCTGCTACAGGAACAGATTTAGAAGGAAAAACTATTGAAAATATTTTAATCAATTTAGATATGAAAAATGCTGCTGTTAGAAATAATGGTGGTGGTTTTTATAATCATAATTTGTTTTGGACTGTAATGTCTCCAGATGGCGGCGGACTTCCAACAGGTGAATTATTAGAAGCTATTGAAAGAGATTTTAAATCTTTTGATGAATTTAAAGCTAAATTTTCTAAAGCAGGTGCAACACAATTCGGTTCGGGTTGGGCTTGGCTTTGCGTAAAAGACGGAAAATTGGAAGTATGCGGAACACCAAATCAAGACAATCCATTGATGCCAGGTGTTGGATGTGGAGGAACTCCGATTTTATCAATGGACGTTTGGGAACATGCTTACTATTTGCATTACCAAAACCGTCGTCCAGATTATATTGAAGCATTCTTTAATGTTGTGAATTGGACAGAAGTTGCCAAAAGATTTGCATTAGAAAAATAATCTTTGTTCTATTTTAAAAAACAAATCCTAATTAACTGCTTAATTAGGATTTGTTTTTTTATACTATTTCTCTAAATTTTCCAACATTATAGTGGTCATAGAATCCATCTCGTATTGGTGTTTCCATCCCCAATCTTCTCTTGCGCAAGAATCATCAATAGATGCCGGCCAACTATCGGCAATATTTTGGCGCGAATCTGGATTATAAGTAATAGTGAAATTCGGGATGTGTTTTTTAATTTCTTCCGCTATTTGCGATGGCGTAAAACTAATCCCAGCCAAATTATACGAAGAACGAATTTTTACCTTTTCATCCTCCACCTGCATTATTTCTATGGTTGCTCTAATGGCATCATCCATATACATCATTGGCAACTTAGTGTCTTCCGAAAGGAAACATTCAAATGATCCATTTTCCAAAGCTTTATGATAAATATCGACAGCATAATCTGTAGTGCCGCCACCTGGCTCCGTCGTCCAACTGATTAATCCAGGATAGCGAATACTTCGCACGTCAACGCCATATTGGTGGTGGTAATATTCACACCATCGTTCACCCGTTTGTTTACTAATTCCGTAAACAGTTGTTGGCTCCATAATGGTATATTGTGGTGTGTTTTCTCTAGGAGTTGTTGGTCCGAAAACGGCAATACTAGAAGGCCAAAACACTTTTTTAATCTTTTTGGCTTTCGCTAAATTCAAAACATGAAATAAAGAATTCATGTTTAAATCCCAAGCAAATGCGGGGTTTTTCTCGGCTGTAGCCGATAATAAAGCAGCCATTAAATACACATCGGTAATTTGGTATTTTTCAATTAAATGATCAATTTGGTTATAATCTAAAGCATTTATTACCTCAAAAATACCTTTGTTGACAATGTCATTATTTAATTTTCTGATGTCGGAGGCAATTACATTGTCGTTTCCATAAACGGCACGGAGTTGCATGGTGAGTTCGGTACCTATTTGTCCGCACGCACCAATTATTAATATTTTGGCAGTCATAGTTTGTTTGTTTGTAATACAAATATAACGATTTAGTTTAAGATTAATCGAAACTCCTGCCTCCATCTTCAAGCTAACAAACATTTACCAAACCTTTCACAAAATCTCTAAAACAAAACTACTACTTTTGTATTTTTGTAATCTAATTTAAATTTCTCTGATGCAATTGAAATCTATCTACCTACTATTCTTTGCTTTATTAATTGTTTCTTGTAAAAACGATGAGTCACTATTAATTATAGAACAACAAAAAGAAGCCCAAAAAAAAGAGGTGGTTTTTAATAGCATCAACAGAGGTTGGTTATTTGAAATTTCCCAAATTGAACCTACTACACAAAGCAAAATACAAAACTGGGTGGAATGGCGTAATTTTTTAACTGAGATTAACCAAAAGCCTAAAAGTTCTATAAGCGCATTTCAAAAAAAGGCAACTATTCTATCTAAAAAGGCAATGGATTTAGAATTCAATATTCCAATTGAATTTGATAAACCTCAAATGAAAACTCGAATTACGGTTCTTATTACAAAAATAAAAAGCTTGGATTTATACATTCATTTACAACAAATTCCGGCACAAAAAGTAATAAAACTTGTTGGCGAAATAAATACTGAAATCGACTTTTTGCAATTGCAAATGGAGGAAATTGTAAAAAGGAGCCAAATTCCTTTAGAAGAAGGCGAACAAGACTTAATAATGATGAAAGATACAACTAGGGCAATTCCAGACGAATTGAAATAAACCAAAAAAATTGAGCAAAAATACCATTACTTCTGTTTATCAAAAATCGGCTAAAGTCCAGCAATTAGCAACCGTATTACAACAACGCGACATTAAAATAAATGCCAAAGGGTTACTAGGCTCGGCCCTGTCATTGGTGGTAGAAGCTACTTTTGAAAAAGCCGAAGTACCTTTTCTTTTGTTATTTAACGACAAGGAAGAAGCCGCTTACTACCTCAACGATTTAGAGCAACTGCTTAACGACCAAGATGTTTTGTTTTATCCGGGTTCGTACCGACGACCGTACCAAATAGACGAAACCGATAATGCCAATATATTACTTAGAGCCGAGGTTTTAAACCGAATTAATTCCCGCAAAAAACCCGCTATTATTGTTTCGTATGCCGAAGCAATTTTTGAAAAAGTAGTTACCAAAAAAGAACTCGAAAAAAACACGTTCAAGATTTCGGTAAACGATAAATTGGCGATTGATTTTATCAACGAGGTTTTATTTGAATACAATTTCAAAAGAGTAGATTTTGTAACCGAGCCAGGAGAATTCTCGGTTCGTGGCGGAATTGTAGATGTGTTTTCATTCTCCAACGACAATCCGTATCGGATAGAGTTTTTTGGGAATGAAGTAGATTCCATTAGAAGTTTTGATGTTGAAACCCAACTTTCTATTGAAAAATTAAAGAAAGTTTCTATAATTCCAAATGTAGAAAATAAATTTTTTGAAGAAAACCGCGAAAGTTTCTTGGATTATATACACGAAAAAACGGTGCTTTTTATTCAAGATACCGATTTGCTCGGACAGCAATTAGACAAACTATTTGGTAAAGCAACCGAAGCATTTTCTAAATTAGATACGACTATAAAAAGGATGCAACCCGAAGAATTGTTTTTAAATCAGAAGCAATTCTTAAAAAAAGCACTTTACTTTTCGGTAGTAGAATTAAGCAATGCGCCAACTTTTGCCATTGATAAAACGTTGGAGTTCCACATCCAACCGCAACCGTCTTTCAATAAGCAATTTGATTTGCTTTTGAATAATCTAAACGATAACAATTCCAACGGAATTAAGAATTATTTATTTTGTTCCAATGAAAGTCAGGCGAATCGTTTTCATGATATTTTTGAAGATATCGATGAAGAGAATCAGGAAAGCATTCGCAAACAATACAAAACTATAGTCTTTCCACTTTATCAAGGTTTTGTAGACGAAGAACACCAAATTGCTTGTTACACCGACCACCAAATATTTGAACGTTACCATAAATTTAGCATCAAAAATGGGTATTCCAAAAAGCAAACCATCACGTTAAAAGAACTGACTTCCTTAGCCGTTGGCGATTATGTAACCCACATTGACCACGGAATTGGAAAATTTGGTGGCTTACAAAAAATTCAGGTAGAAGGTAAAACCCAAGAGGCAATAAAATTGGTGTATGCCGATAATGATATCGTATATGTAAGCATCCATTCGTTGCATAAAATCTCAAAATATAATGGTAAAGATGGCGCACCACCAAAGATTTACAAATTGGGTTCGGGAGCTTGGAAAGCATTAAAACAAAAAACAAAAGCACGAGTTAAACATATTGCATTCAACTTGATTCAATTGTACGCAAAGCGAAAATTGGAAAAAGGATTCGCCTGTGCACCCGACAGTTATTTGCAAAAAGAACTCGAAAGTTCCTTTATTTACGAAGACACCCCCGATCAAATCACTTCTACCAACGATGTGAAAATGGACATGGAAAACGATCGCCCGATGGATCGATTGGTATGTGGTGATGTAGGTTTTGGAAAAACGGAAGTCGCTATTCGTGCTGCATTTAAAGCAGTAGACAACGGAAAACAAGTTGCTATTTTGGTGCCCACCACTATTTTGGCTTACCAACATTATAGAACTTTTACCGAACGACTAAAAGACATGCCGGTTACGATTGGGTATTTAAACCGTTTTCGAACTGCCAAAGAAAAAACCGAAACCCTAAAAGAATTAGGCGAAGGAAAGCTTGATATTATTATTGGAACCCACCAATTGGTGAATAAAAATGTGCAATTCAAAGATTTAGGATTGTTAATTATTGACGAGGAACAGAAGTTTGGAGTGAACGTTAAAGACAAACTCAAAACAATTTCTGCCAATGTGGATACCCTGACATTAACTGCGACACCTATACCAAGAACCTTGCAGTTTTCGTTGATGGCAGCCAGAGATTTATCGGTAATTACCACACCGCCACCTAATAGATATCCTATAGAAACTAATGTGGTTCGCTTTCATGAAGATTTAATTCGGGATGCGATTTCATATGAAATTCAACGAAATGGACAAGTTTTCTTCATTAATAACCGAATTGAAAATATTAAAGAAGTTGCAGGTATGATTCAACGATTAGTGCCCGATGCTCGAATAGGAATTGGACATGGACAACTGGACGGAAAGAAACTAGAAGAACTAATGTTGGCTTTTATGAATGGCGAATTCGACGTTTTGGTTGCAACCACAATCATTGAAAGTGGATTGGATGTACCAAATGCCAATACAATTTTTATTAATAATGCTAATAATTTTGGTTTGTCTGATTTGCATCAAATGCGTGGTCGTGTGGGACGAAGCAACAAGAAGGCGTTTTGTTATTTCATTACGCCTCCATATTCGGCAATGACGGATGATGCTCGAAAACGTATTCAGGCACTAGAACAATTTTCAGAATTGGGAAGCGGCATCAACATTGCCATGAAAGATTTAGAAATTAGGGGTGCCGGAGATCTATTAGGTGGCGAACAAAGTGGTTTTATTAACGATATTGGTTTTGATACCTACCAAAAAATCATGAACGAGGCCATTGAAGAATTGAAGGAAAACGAATTCAAAGAATTGTATCCAACCGAAAACAATATCGAAACCAAAGAATACGTAAAAGACTTACAGATTGATACCGATTTCGAATTGCTGTTTCCAGATGATTACATCAATAATATTACCGAACGATTGAGTTTGTATAATGAACTGAGCATTATTAAAGACGAAGAAACACTTTTACAATACGAACAAAAACTAACCGATAGATTTGGCGCTTTGCCAAAAGAAGCAATAGCTTTACTTAACTCCATCCGAATAAAATGGAAAGCCACCAGCATCGGAATTGAAAAATTAATCTTGAAACAAGGTAAAATGGTGGGCTATTTTGTGGGCGACCAACAAAGTGATTTCTACCAATCCAATCGTTTTATTAAGATGGTGCAATTTGTGCAACACAACAGCAACCTTTGTAAAATGAAAGAAAAAGAAACCAAAAATGGTTTACGATTATTATTGACTTTTGAAAATGTGAAGTCTATTAATAAAGCGTTGGAGTTGATGGATAGGATGTAAAATTTTTAAACTAATAATGTCATGAAATACTGCTGTTATTAAGTTAAATGCTATCGTATGGCATTATTAAACTAAATTAAACAAATAGCTTTTATTAGTGTTTTAATAAAATTAATTTTTTCTTTCTACAAACTACTTTAGTAAATATTGCTTTTTTCTTTTAAAATACAATTGAGTTAAATATGTTCTTACTATTTCAAGGTTTTAAAACCTTTCTTTAATAGTTTAAAAGAACCAACTAGCCACAAAAATAGCGGTAACCACACAAATCAAATCTACTAAAAGCATCGTCCCAAGTGTGTAACGAGTATTTTTAACGTTGATACTTCCAAAGTAAACTGCAATTACGTAAAACGTAGTTTCGGCACTACATTGGAAAATACAACTCAATCGACCGGTAAATGAATCGGGGTGAAAGGTCTTCATCGCATCAATCATAAATCCTCTTGATCCTCCAGAGCTAAATGGCCGTAACATAGCAACTGGTAACGAATTGGTGATGTCTTTGCTGACTCCAATATTTGAAAAGAGAAAGGAAATTCCGTTGCTAATAATTTCAAATAATCCGCAGTTTCTAAAAAATGAAATCGCCACCATCATCCCTAATACATATGGAAAAATTGTTACTCCGGTTTTCAAACCATTATTGGCTCCAGTAACAAAAGCATCAAAAATGGTAGTTTCTTTAGCTACGAATTTCTTCTCATTGAAAAAAGAAAAAATCAAAGTAAAGGCAATAATAGAAATCAACATCAATCCCGAAAGATTTGAGGTAAAAAAGTTTTTTCCAATAATATCCAAGCGATTTATGTAAAATAACAAACCTGTAATTGCAGCAATTAAAGTAATTAATGCCACGACTAAAGAGGCGCTTTTGAAATTTATTTTTTGTCGGATTCCAACAATCAAAAAAGCAGCAATGGTGCCTATAAACGAAGTAATAATGCATGGCAACATTACATCGGCAGGGTTGGTGGCATGCTCTGCAGCACGATATCCAATTATGGAAGTTGGTATTAATGTAAGTCCCGCGGCATGTAAACACAAAAACATAATTTGCGAGTCACTGGCCTTGTCTTTGTCGGGGTTGAGCTCCTGCAGACTTTGCATCGCTTTTAGTCCAAATGGTGTAGCAGCCGAATCTAATCCTAAGAAATTTGCAGCAAAATTCAAGGTCATATAAGAAATAGACTCATGGTTTTTAGGAACAGATGGGAATATTTTGGTGAAAACCGGACTTAATTTTTTGGCTAATTTTTCAGAAGCACCTGAGTCTATTAGCAATTGCATTAGTCCGCAAAAGAAGGCTAAATAGGCAATCAATGGAATGATGGTGTCTAATAAAGTGCTTTTGCAAGTAGGTAAAAGTCCATCGGCTTTTTGTTTTCCGCTGAAAATTTTTATAGTTCCGCTTTTGTAAACATAAGTCGTATCGGCATTCAATGTATCCCTATTTATGACCATGGTTTTATCAGGTGCTTTAGCAATACTATCTTTAACAAATACGGGGACTTGATTGATGTATTTTTCGGAAATTAAAATTGCATCGTCTTTTTGACCATTCAAAATAAAATCGGTAGTATAGCTATTTCCAATAAAAAAACTGAAAACCACAAATGCAATAGAAGAAATAAAAATAGCGAGCCAAAATCTACTTAATACCATACCTGTTTTTTTGTAAAAGTAACAAATCAATTGCAATGTCAAAAATCAACATCAAAATTCAATTTTATTCGGAATGCTACACATGTATTATTTCATCCTCAATTAATAAATCTTCTTTTCTAAATCGGAGAAATACTTGGGCAACGGCAATGACGTCTTTCTCGCAATAGGTTACAATTCGGTCGATGTCTTTTTCTACATAAAAAACGTGTCCTACTTGGCTGCCGTCGATATCTCCTTTGGAAGAAGGGATTCCGAGAATTTTGGTTAGTAATTTTAAGGAAGTGAAATGCTTGTAATCCCCGAATTTCCATAACTCTAATGTATCTAAATGCGTTATTTCCCAGGGTTTTTTTCCAAATAAATTGAGTTTGTTTGGAATGGAAACTTGATTGATAATCATTCTTCGAGCAATAAATGGAAAGTCAAATTCTTTGGCGTTGTGCCCGCAAAGAATGTATTGCGGTGCATTGAAATGATTGTTTAAAAGATTATTAAAATCTAATAAAATCTTTTTTTCTTCGCCAAAAAAGGAGGTCACTCTAAAGTTTCGGATGTCGCCTTTTGTGATAAAATATCCTACCGAGATGCAAACTATTTTTCCGAATTCGGCCCAAATACCGGCTCGGTCATAAAAGTCTTCGGCGGTAAAATCGTCTTTTCGCTGGTATTGGGTTTTATGCTCCCAAAGAGATTTCATTTCATCGTCTAAAGAATTAAAATGTTCTTCCTGAGGCACTGTTTCTATGTCTAAAAACAATATTGAATCTAACCTAATTTTTTCTATCATCTTTCTGTTTTTTGCAGTAAATAAAAATACCAAAAAAACTCGAGCTTTTTATCCTAAATGGAAATTAAAAACTACTTCCCTTGGCTAAATATGTATTGCTCTAGTGCCAGACGTTCTTCATCAGTGAAATTTTTTGTAAGCTCAAAATTAATTTTCATTACTTCATATTGCTCTGGATCAATAACGGGTTCTTCAGTCCCTGTCAGGAAAGTAGCAATACTAATTTTCTTCTCTTTATAGATTTTGGCCATTTCTTGTATGCTTGGTCCAACGAGTTTTATATCTAGTTTATGACAGTTAATACAAATTCCTTTGCCTTCAAAAATTTCTTTCCCCTTTTCAGCTAATGGATAAGTCGCTTTATCTATGCTTGGTTTTTTATCAAAATCTTGGTCTGCTTTTTTACCTCCACAGCTTATTGATATGGCAAGTAACATTACAGAAAGCAGAATATTTATTTTTATCTTCATTAGTAGGTTTATTTATTTAGAACAATCGCGGCTTCTTTGGCAAAATAAGTCGAAATTAAGCTTGCTCCTGCACGTTTTATACACATCAATTGTTCCATCATGATTTTATCATGGTCAAGCCAACCTCTTTCGGCAGCGGCTTTTATCATGGCGTATTCTCCCGAAACGTGGAAAACGGTCACAGGAACATTTACGGCATTTTTTACTTCTCGAACAATGTCGAGATAGGCAATTCCGGGTTTTACCATGACCATATCGGCACCTTCTTCAACATCCATAAGAGCTTCTTTTATGGCCTCAATGCGGTTGGCATAATCCATTTGATAGGTTTTCTTGTCTTTTGGAATTTCGGCATTATTAACTGGAGCGCTATCAAGAGCATCGCGAAAAGGGCCATAAAATGCAGAAGCATATTTGGCAGAATAACTCATAATGCCAACATTTTGGAACCCTGCAGCGTCTAGACCTTGGCGTAATCTTAGAACTCGGCCATCCATCATATCGCTTGGTGCTACAAAATCGGCTCCGGCTTGTGCATGAGAAACTGCCATTTTAACTAGGGCTTCGTTGGTGGCATCATTTGCAATATCGCCATTTTCGATGATTCCGTCGTGACCATAAATAGAATAGGGATCTAAAGCCACGTCGGGCATAACAATCATTTCGGGACAAGCAGTTTTTATTGCTTGAATAGCACGTTGCATCAATCCGTTTGGATTCCAGGCTTCTTTTCCTGTATTGTCTTTCAGAGATTCATCTACTTTTACGTAAATGTTTACGGCACGAATTCCTAAGGCGAATAATTCTTTTACTTCTTGTACGGTTAGGTCAACCGAGCGGCGGAAAATTCCGGGCATAGAAGGGATTTCTAGTTGGTAATTATCGCCTTCGGCAATGAACATTGGGAACATAAAATCGGAGGGACTTAATGTGGTTTCGCGAACTAGGGAACGAATACTTTCATTCAAGCGTAATCTTCTAGGTCTTTGTAATGGGAACATACTAATTGATAATTAATAATTGACAATTATATCCAGTCAATAGGTTTTTCTAATATTTGAATTAATTTTTCTTCTTCACTTCCAGCAACTGGATGGTGATCATAATGCCATTGCACATTTGGTGGTAGGGACATCAAAATGCTCTCTATTCGGCCGTTGGTTTTTAGTCCAAAAAGAGTGCCTTTGTCGTGTACTAAATTGAATTCGACATAGCGACCACGACGAATTTCTTGCCAAGTTCGTTGCTCTAGTGTGTAAGGCAACTTTTTTCTTCGTTCTAAAATTGGAGCATAGGCTTCTAGAAAACTATCGCCAACTTCGGTTACAAAATTAAACCAATCTTCCATTTTCATGGTTTCGGTTGCTTTGCAATAATCAAAGAATAATCCGCCAAGGCCACGGGCTTCATTTCGGTGAACATTCCAAAAATAGTCATCGCATTGCTTTTTGTATTTTGGATAAAACTCAGGATTGTGTTTGTCACAAGCGGTTTTACAAGTTTGATGAAAATGGATTGCATCTTCCTCAAATAAATAATAGGGAGTTAAATCTTGTCCGCCACCAAACCAGGAATTGATTACGTTTCCGTTGTCATCGTACATTTCGAAATAACGCCAATTGGCATGAACCGTTGGTGCCATTGGGTTTTTAGGATGGATAACCAAACTCAATCCACAAGCAAAGAAATCGGCTTCTCCAACGTTGAAGAGTTTTTGCATAGAATCGGGTAATTTTCCGTGAACTGCCGATACGTTTACGCCTCCTTTTTCGATGCCATTCCCGTTTTGTATTACTCGTGTTCTTCCGCCACCGCCTTCTGATCGTTCCCAAATGTCCTCCCGGAATTTAGCACCGCCATCTATCTCTTCTAGTTTAGAAGTGATTTGGTCTTGGAGGTTTAGTATGTATTTGTAGAATTTGTCTTTCATGAAAGATCTAAAAAGTATTTTTTATTCTTCACTCAAAACAATAATATAATCGTCTTTTGAAAAATTAATCATTTCAGATTTTTTTGGATTTACAGTCACTCCAAACTTTTTTGAGGCGGAATCTTTATCAGACAAAATTCGATAACCTATAGCGGTTTCTCCTAGTTGGCTGGCTTTTTCTAGTATTGAATAAAAATCAATTGGTTCAATAGTTTCTAAATATCTGGAAATAGGTTTTAAATAAATTTCAGAACCATCCGCTTCAAATAAAATATCAAAAACTTTTTTCAACTCATTGTTTTCACTCAATTGACTCATCATTAAACTTACAATATTATCGCCAACAATAAAATCGTCTGCTTTTGCTACAATTCCTAATTCTCGGTTTCTGATATCTTTCATTTCTGAAACAATACTGAAATTTTTCTTGCATTTTTCGCTCCTATTTCTCAAATGGAGGAGACAAATCAAAGTTCGAGCATCACTTTCTTGAATGTCAATATCTGGATTGCTCAAAACAATAATATGATCAAAAGTTTCTGGTTTAATCTTTTCTAAAACTTCTTTTTTTATAAAATTACCTTGTTCAAAATTGATTTTAATATTATTTAATTCTAATTCGTCCATATTAATTTCAGTTTCATTCAAAACAGTAACAAATGAACCTTTAATTACATATTGATCTAATTCAGAAAGGATAACTTTTGCTCCTTCATTCCAACCTAAAATTAATGTTTTATCAATTTCTTTGTATTCAATATTTTCTAAAGCAAATAAATGACTTTTAATTTCAAAATCTTTTTTATTATTAACAATTAAAGTGTCATCATCTTCTGAAATTGCTATTATTTGATCTCCTTCGTTAAGCATTAATTCCATTTTTGGATTTATTAATACTTTTTTATTGTTTGTAAAAACCCCAATTACAGAAGATGTGTCATAAGCAAAAATTGCTTCCTTGTACGTTTTTCCAATTAATAATTTTTCATCTGAAAAATAAATTTCATCTCCTTCAAATTGCAAAAGTTCAGAATATACAACGCTCAACCCAGATTGACGGCAGGTTTGAGCTGTAATCCTAGAAATTAAATCCCCAGAAAGCACAAAAACCGCTTCTCCATTTCCTACTAATTCTGCAGTTTCTAAATTGTTTTTTTCTTTAATTTCAGCAACAATATTGAAGTTTTCTTTTTTTCTGTTTTTGCCATTTGTGAAAACCAAAACCGTTTTTATTACATAAGTATCTGCATTTTCTTTATCGGGTGATAATATAATAATAGAGCGAGCACCATTTGGATTTGCAATTTCTATTTCATTAGAAATTAATGGATTACCGCTACGGACAATTAATTTTGTGTTCTTAAAATCTTTAATTTGAGATCTTATTTCGTCTTCCATTTCTATTTTATCCTTTTCTGCAAATACAACAATAGATGGCTTCTTTTGATTTTCATTTGCATCGATAATTTCTGAAATTATCGAAAATATTTTTTCAGACCATCCTAATATTAGCGTATGATTTGATTCTAAAACTGCTGATTTTCCTTTTTTTAATTCCTCAATTTTTTCATCTATTACTGATGAAATAATACCAATTAAAATAGAAATCAAAAATATCCCTATTAATGTTGCGGTAAATCGAGATAATCGAAAACCCCAACCTTCATCGCCGCCCATTGTGCCTGGATCCAAAGTTGCCATTAAACTTTTCCAAGAACCTTCGATAAAACCAAGTGCTTCGGTATCTTCTGGACTAGATTTTATTCTAAAAACAACTATTAAAAGACCTAAAATTAATATGGAAATAATGGACGCAATTGCTAACCATTTTATTATTCCGAATGGACTATTGGAAATAGTATTTTCAAAATTATATCTGAATTTTTTTATAAAGTTATTTTCTTTCTTCATGATTAAAATAAATTTTTCAAATTGATATTTTTATATTTTTCAAATTTAATAACAATTCTGAATTTAACATATTTCTTTTTATTTTATTTATAATCGGACTGCAATAATCCGTAATAGTTAATATCTTCTAAAACTCCTTCGTGATTTTTAAACTCTTCTCGCAAAGTCCCTTCATGAATAAATCCGTTTTTTAATGCAATTTGCTGGCTTCCAAAATTAATTTTTGAGGTACAAATAAAAATCTTATTCCTATTTAATTCTTTGAAACAAAAACCAATTACCTCTGAAACTGCTTTTTTAAATAATTCCTTTGCCTTCAAAATCTTTGTCAATAAAATAGAATAATTCACATTTTGAAATATTATAATCTATTTTTTTAATGCCAATATATCCTATTAAATTATTGGTTTCTAAATTTCTAATATAAAAATAATATCCGGTTTTTTCTTTTTCTATTTGGATATTTTTAGCAATAAATTCTTCAGTTATTTTTAAATCAACACAATTAGAAACTGTTACAGGAAATGTCTTTTGGATACGATTCCTGTTATTTTCTATTAAATCGAAAAATTCTTCAAAGCGAATATTTTCTATTTTATCGAGTTTCCAATTGTTGAATTTCATGTTCTTAAGAATTATACTCTTTCACCGCTTCCACAAATGCCTTGGCGTGATCTACAGGAATGTTTGGTAAAATTCCGTGACCAAGGTTAACGATGTAATTGTCTTTTCCGAATTCGTCTATCATTTGATGTACCATTTTTTTGATGGTTGGAATTGGAGAAAGCAAACGGCTTGGATCGAAATTTCCTTGTAAGGTGATTTTTCCTCCTGTTAAATAACGAGCATTTGTTGGAGAACAAGTCCAATCAACTCCTAGTGCGGCTGCTTTAGATTGTGCCATTTCGCCAAGAGCAAACCAACATCCTTTTCCGAAAACAATAACCTTTGTATCGTCTGCTAAAGCTTCCACAATTTGGTTGATGTAGTTCCAGGAGAATTCCTTGTAATCTACTGGCGATAACATACCTCCCCAAGAATCAAAAATTTGGATGGCGTTGCAACCTGCTTTTACTTTTTCTTTAAGATATAAAATGGTGGTGTCTGTGATTTTTTGCAATAAAGTGTGTGCTGCAATTGGGTTTGAAAAACAAAATCCTTTGGCAGTGTCAAAACTTTTAGATCCTTTTCCTTCTACTGCATAACAGAAGATCGTCCAAGGGGAACCTGCAAAACCAATAAGTGGCACCTCATCGTTTAGCATTTCTTTGGTTAATTTGATAGCATCAAAAACGTAACCTAAAGTTTCATGCACATCTGGAACAAAAACTTGGTTGACTTGTTCCATCGTCCGGATTGGATTTGGAATGATTGGCCCTAAATTGTCTTTCAACTCCACGTGAATTCCCATAGCGCGAGGGACTACCAAAATATCGGAAAATAAAATTGCCGCATCAGGTTTTACAATTCGAATGGGTTGCACGGTGATTTCGGCTGCCAATTCTGGGGTTTCGCAACGGGTGAAAAAATCATATTTATCTCTTAAGGCTCTAAATTCTGGTAAATATCTTCCGGCTTGGCGCATCATCCAAACGGGTGGCCGCTCTACAGTTTCGTTATTTAATGCTCTAAGGAAAAGGTCGTTTTTGATCATTTTGTTATCTTTTATAATATTCTAAAACAGCTTCAATTACGTTTTCTACTGATGGTTTATCCGCAATCTTAATGTTTTTTACTTTTTTATTTTCTAATGCTTCTGCAGTGGTTTCGCCAATACAGAAACACATTTCGTCTTTAATTGTATTCGATTTAAAATAACTTTGTACTCCAGATGGGCTGAAAAACAAGATACTATCAAATTTTGAAGTGGTTTTTATGGAAGTAATATTAGTCTCATAAACTTGAATTTCGTTAAAAGTTATTCCGTTTTCTTTTAAGGTATCGGGTACTACATCGCGACGTAAATTTCCGCTAAAGAAAGTGAACGAATCGGACGAATAAACTAAGGAGATTATCTCAGCTAAATCAGATGCATAGCCGGTGTAGGCAACAACATCAAATCCGTTTTCGGTAAGTAATTCTTTAGTTTTCATCCCGACTGAGAAAACACTTTTTGTTTTTAATTCGTCGCATTTTGGATGTTGTAAAATACTTTGAACGGCATTTTGACTAGTGAAAATTATGTTATCGTGGACTTTTGTGCCACCCCGTCCTTCAGACGCCCCTCCAGGGGAGGGAAATTCGAAAGTTTTGATTTTAGTTTCTATAAAATCTTCTTCCAAAACTGATATAGCAGCATCTGACAATAGTTGCTTTTGAGTTGGTAGCAGTTTTTTGGTAGATAATATGTTTATTTGTTTAGTCATTTATTATTTTATGTAATTCGTTTACTGCCTAGCCCCGACGCGAGGGAAAAGCCTCGCCATTTTTCTTGGCGAGCTTTGGAAAAGAGGCGGGAATCTAGTTTACTAAAATGCCCGAACCATCCGCTCCTACATTTTTAATTGTTCTTTAATTTGACGCATCAATTCGGTGCCGCCATTATTTAAAATTTCTTGTGCGGCGTGAAAACCTAATTTTTTCCATTCGGAAATATCTACTGTTTTTTCTGTAACAAGTTTTTGTTTTCCGTCTATGGAAAGCAAAACTCCGTTGAAGTGGATGGTGTCGTCTTTCTCGTTGTATTTTGCGATAGCGCCAATTGGTGCGGTGCATCCGCCTTCGAGAGTTTTTAGAAATTGTCTTTCTATATAGGTGCAAATTTCGGTTTCAATGTGGTTTAATTGCGCTAGGGCATCTAGCGTAAAGACGTCTTCTGCCATGGCAACTACTACCATTGCGCCTTGTGCAGGTGCGGGAATCATCCAATCTAGAGGCTCGCTGGTTGCAGGCTTTAGACTTAAACGTTCTAATCCTGCTGCAGCAAATATTGCTCCGTCCCAGGTGTTATCTTCTAGTTTTTGCAAACGGGTATTTACATTTCCGCGTAAATCAACAACCGTGTGATTTGGATATTTGTTCCACCATTGCGCTTGACGGCGAAGACTTCCGGTGGCAATAGTGGCGTAAGTTTTTAAAAAATCTGTAGATCCTTTGTGGACAATAATATCTGAAACATTGGCTCTTTCTAAAACAGCACCTTGCACAATTCCTGATGGTAAAGCGGTTGGAACGTCTTTCATGGAATGCACGGCGATGTCTACCAGGCCATTTATCATGGCAATGTCTAAAGTTTTGGTAAAAATTCCGGTAATTCCGAGTTCGTAAAGGGGTTTGTCTAATAGGAGGTCTCCCTGAGATTTTACAGCTACAATTTCGGTTTTATACCCTAAATCGTTTAATTGTTTTTGAACTGTGTGTGCTTGCCAAAGCGCTAATTCACTATCTCGAGTTCCAATTCTTATAATTTTTTCAGCCACTTTATTGTTTTTTTCACTAATTGCACAAATTTACACGAAAATTTAACTTTGTGTAATTCTTTAAATTTCACTAATTCGTGTCAATTCGTGAAACTTGTTTTATCTTATAAAAACGATTTTTCTTGTTCCAGTTGAAAAACTTTTTCAATCCATTCAATTCCTTCGTCCATGGATTCGCCATCTTTTAAGTGGTTAACAAAATGGTTGGTTATTTTTTGGATGATTCTGTTGCTTATTAATTCGGCTTGCTCTTCATCAAAATTAGATAATTTTTTTCTTTGAAAATTTAACTCTCCAACTTTAATAGAATTAAATTTTTCTTTTAAAGCGTGGATGGTTGGTGCGAATTTTCGGTTTTTGTTCCAAGAAATAAATTCTTCTTGTATTTCTTCAATTATTATTTTGGCCGCCGGAATATGTAGTTTTCTTCTTTCTAAAGTTTCATCCGTCATTTGAGAAAAATGATCCATGTGAACTAAAGTAACTCCAGGAATATCTTTGACGTTCTCATTAACATTTTTAGGAATAGACAAATCTAAAATAAGAAGAGGTTTTTTTAAATTAAGAAGAGTTTTGTCTATTGTTGGGTTTTGCGCTCCCGTAGCAACTATAATTACGTCGGCTTTTTGAATTTCCAACTGTAAATCGGCATAATCTTTAACTATAACATTCAGTTTTTGTGCTAATTTTTCGGCTTTGTCTTTGGTTCTATTAATTAGTGTAATTTGCTCGTGCTTGGTGTGTTTAACCAAATTTTCACAGGTGTTTCTTCCAATTTTTCCAGTTCCGAAAAGCAAAATATTTTTATCAGCAATGTCATCTACATTTTTAAAAATATATTGAACGGATGCAAAAGAAACAGAGGTAGCGCCAGAAGAAATCTCCGTTTCGGTCTTTATTTTTTTACTCGCTTGAATGACGGCGTTTACCAATCGTTCCATAAAAGCATTTACCAAAAACATTGCTTTACTTTCTGCAAAAGCAATTTTCAATTGGCTAATAATTTCAAAATCTCCAAGAATCTGACTGTCTAAACCAGTGCCTACATGAAACATGTGGTTTATTGCTTCTTGCTTTTTATATACAAAGGCTACTTTTTGAAATTCTTCCACAGTGCCTTGGCTATTTTCACAAAGTAATTTAATTAACTGAAATGGATGTTGTGCAAAACCGAAGATTTCGGTTCTATTACAGGTAGAAGTGACGATTAACGATTCAATACCGTCTCTTTTGGCTTGCTCTAATAATTTGATTTTTGCAGTAGCATCTAAACTAAATTTTCCTCTCATTTCGGCATCCGCTTTCTTGTAACTTAATCCTACAGAATAGAAAGTGTCGGGCTTAGATGAATTTAAATTTTCCATATTTTGGCTTGTACCTAAAAGTTAGGCAAATCTATTATTATGCCTTTTACAAAAGTAACGCAAGAAGTACTTTTTGTGTCGCTGTGAGAATTTTTTTAAAAAAATGTTTTTTTAGCGTTATTTATTATAAATTTGTAATGAATTAGGGTAGTTTCAAACTTATTATATAGATTAATTCTAAATAGAAGTTTGAATATAACTTCCTATTTTATTTAAAAAAATGTCGCTATGGGGTCACAAGAAGAAATTAAAATTGAAAATGATTTTACCTTAATTCGTTTTCAAAATGATGGGCCAGAAAATTTTCAGGTGAAACGACAAGTCAATCAGGGACTTATCCAATTTCATTTTGGAATAAAAGGCAAGGCTAAATTTGTATTTAACGAAGGTAGCTATGCCTTAGATTTGAAAGAGGAGAAAGCCCTTTTGTTTTACAATCCTCAAAAAGAATTACCACTAAATTTAGAACTTGCGTCTAATACTTGGGTGATTTCTGTTATTATTTCTATTCAAAAATTCCATGCCTTGTTTTCTAATGAATCGGGAAGTATTCCTTTTTTAAGTGAAGAAAATAAAGACCGAAAATATTACACTGAAAGTGATATTAGTCCCTCAATGGCTATTGTTTTGAGTCAGCTATTTCATTATAATTTGAATCCATCTATAAAAAATCTATATTACAAAGGAAAAGGTTACGAATTATTGAGTTTGTATTTTAACAGATCGGAAGATCCAGATGCAGAGCAATGTCCGTTTTTAATTGATGAAGAAAACGTTCTAAAAATAAAGAAAGCCAAAGAAATAATTATTACCAACATGGCCGAACCTCCCGGATTAGAAGAGCTTTCGGAACAAGTAGGATTAAGTTTGAAAAAACTAAAAATGGGTTTCAAACAAATCTATGGCGATACCGTTTATGGTTTTCTTTTAGATTATAAGATGGATTATGCACGTCAATTATTAGACAGTGGCTCATATAATGTAAACGAAGTAGGTTTAAAAATAGGTTACAGCACTGGAAGTCATTTTATTGCGGCTTTCAAGAAAAAATTTGCAACTACACCAAAGAAATATTTGATGTCGATAAATCCAAATAAATAATTCAATATCAAACAATCAATAATATATTGTTAATCCACTAAGTAAAAAAAGTAGAATAAGTAATTTTGCAAAATAAATATCATAAAGCTGTTTGAATATAAAAGTCCGACAGAGTTAAATTAGAAAAATAAAAAATGAAAGGAGTATTATTAGTAAATCTTGGTTCACCAGAAAGCCCAACTGCCAAAGATGTTAAGCCGTATTTAGATGAATTTTTAATGGATAAATACGTAATTGACGTCCCGTTTTTATTGCGAGCTTTATTAGTTCGCGGAATAATTTTACAAACTCGTCCAAAAAAATCGGCTGCTGCCTATGCTAAAATTTGGTGGGAAGAAGGTTCTCCGTTAGTGGTAATTTCGCAACGAATGCACAAAAAAGTACAAGCACAAGTGGATATTCCGGTAGCTCTGTCTATGCGCTATGGAACAATGACCATTTTAAAAGGATTGCAGGAATTGAAAGACAAAGGAGTAACCGAAGTGATGCTAATGCCTTTGTACCCTCAGCATGCAATGGCTTCAACAACCACAATAGTAGTTTTAGCAGAAGAATTGCGTCAAAAACATTTTCCTGAAATGACTTTTACCAATATCCCTGCTTTTTACAACAAACCCGATTACATTCAGGCATTAGCCAACTCTATAAAAAGTCATTTAGATACTTTTGATTACGATCATTTGTTATTTTCATACCACGGGGTTCCGAAGCGTCACATTCGCAAAACAGATGTAACCAAATCCCATTGCAAGATTGATGGTTCTTGTTGTAATACTCCTTCACCGGCACATGAATTTTGCTACCGCCACCAATGTTATGAAACAACCAAACAGGTTGTGAAATTGCTTGGTATACCAGAAGGGAAATACAGCCAAACTTTTCAGTCGCGCTTAGCAGGAGATAAGTGGTTGACTCCGTACACGGATGTGGAAGTAAACAAAATGCCCGATCAAGGAATCAAAAAATTAGCGGTAGTAACTCCGGCTTTTGTATCAGATTGTTTAGAAACTTTGGAAGAAATTGCTATGGAGGCAAAACACGAATTTATAGAACATGGTGGTACTGATTTTATGGCAATTCCTTGCATGAATGATGGTGATGAGTGGTGTGGCGTAGTAGCAAATTGGATAAAAGAATTTCAAAAAGGATAGATAAAAGGCTAAATAAATGGAACTCTACAACTACCTAAAATCCCTTCATCTAATCTTTGTAGTAACTTGGTTTGCAGGGTTGTTTTATATTGTTCGATTGTTTGTTTATCAAATTGAAGCTAACCATAAACCATCGCCAGAAAAGGAAATTTTGCTTCAGCAATACAAAATAATGACCTACCGTCTTTGGTACATTATTACTTGGCCAAGTGCAATCTTGGCAAGTATTTTTGCTTTTTGGATGTTGTTTTTTACCGATCTAGGAAATGCTTGGTTGCAAATGCCTTGGATGCATGTTAAATTAGGATTTGTCTTTTTATTGTACTTATACCATTGGAAATGCCATTTAATCTATAAGCAATTACAAAATGATCAATTCAATTACACCTCCAACTTTATGCGACTTTGGAATGAAGGTGCCACCCTAATTTTATTCTCGGTTGTTTTTTTAGTAATTCTAAAAAATGCTTTCCATTGGATTTATGGCGTAATTGGAATTATCTTATTTTCACTTTTGATAATGCTAGGATTTAAATTTTATAAAAGAATTAGAGAAAGAAATAATGCTCAGTAATCAGTGCTCAGTTAGACTGAATACTGAATACTGAACTATGAATACTGAACACTATGTTTAACGGCTTCAAAATGTCTATGCTTTCGCTTCGAATTAGGATTTTCCTATCGATGATTGTATTGATATTAATAGCTTCCTCTTTGATGGCTTTGATCTCGGTGATTCAGTTTAAAAACGAAGCAAGAAGATACCACCAAGAGCGATTAGATCGAAAAGAAGATGCCGTTAAAGAAAATATTAACTACATTTTATCCACAACAACCTATCCGCTTACCGAAAGAAATCTTCCATATATCTTTAAGGATAAAATTCATGAGTTATCAGATATCCATAATGTTGAAATCAACATATACAGTTTAACCGGAAATTTATTAAAATCCTCTAAAGCATCCTTTTCTGTAGATAATGTATCGCCGCCTATTCCAAAATACGTAATTAAATTGGTGCAATCATCAATCGAAAAGCGCTATGTAGATATTAAAAGTGTTGATGGTGTAAAAATCCGTTCCTCCTTCAGCCAAATTAAAGACGACAAGTTCAAGCCCCTCGGAATTTTAAATTTACCTTATGTTGAAGACGATAGTTTTTACGAAAATGAGATTCAAGAATTTTTGGTTCGATTGAGTCAGGTGTACTTCTTTATGCTGATTATCGCCTTTACTTTGGCTTACTTTCTTTCGAGTTACATCACTAAATCTTTAAAAACTATTTCCGATAAAATTAACCAAACGAGTCTGGATCAAAAGAATGAAAAAATTGTCATTGAAGCCAACAGTCGCGAAATTAATTCCTTGATTAAGGCCTACAATAGGATGGTTGATAAACTAGAAGAAAGCGCAACAATGCTTGCCCAAAGTGAAAGGGAGCAAGCTTGGCGCGAAATGGCAAAACAGGTGGCGCACGAAATTAAAAATCCGCTAACTCCTATGCGATTAACCGTTCAAAGTTTCCAACGAAAATTTGATCCAGAAGATCCCGATTTGAAACAAAAACTAAACGATTATTCTAAAACATTAATACAGCAAATAGACACTATGAGTTCTGTATCTTCAGCATTTTCTAACTTTGCATCCATGCCAGCGCAACAAAATGAAACTTTGAATGTCGTAGAAGTTGTAGAATTTTCTCTTGAAATTTTCAATGAAGAATACCTACATTTTGAAAGTAAAGAAGAAGAAATAATCACCATTATGGATCGAACACAATTGGTTCGTATTATCACCAATTTGGTCAAAAATGCCATTCAGGCTATCCCTGAAGAGCAAGAACAAAAATCGATTTTAGTAGCCGTAAAACGAGGGAGGACTATGGTAAATATTACCGTAAAAGACAACGGAATAGGGATAGAAGTCGAAAACAGAGATCGCATTTTCGAACCAAAATTCACCACAAAAAATAGCGGTATGGGTCTTGGTTTAGGAATTATCAAAAATATTATTGAAAATTACAAAGGAACTATTACATTTGAGAGCCAACCCGGAAAAGGAACTACTTTTATTGTTTCGCTTCCAATAAATTAAAATTAGTAGCTAAACTTTCGGGCATTGAATAAACATCGTTCCCGCTTTCCGCTGCAATCTCGCCAAGAAAAATGGCGAGGATTTCCGCTGTAATCGGGGCTAAACAGAAAATTTCTTCTGTGAAAAAAAAATTAAAAACAAAACATAAAACCAATACAAATTCACACCACTTGTAATTTGTAAATTATTTGAACAATAAATTAGTGAAATTTGGTAAAATTAGTATTAAAATAAACAAAATATGAACTTCGAAAACCTTCTTATTACCCTCGAAAACGGAATTGGATTTATTACAATCCATCGTCCATCAAAATTAAATGCTCTAAACGTTGCTACTATAAAAGAGTTGCACGACGGTTTAGAAAGTTTAAATAACAATCCGGAAATCAGAGTTATTATCGTCACCGGCGAAGGAGAAAAAGCCTTTGTTGCTGGAGCCGATATTTCAGAATTTGCAAATTTTTCTATCGAGGAAGGAGCTCAATTAGCGCAACAAGGACAAGAGCTTTTATTTGATTTTATAGAAAATTTAAGCACTCCAGTTATTGCGGCCGTTAATGGATTTGCACTTGGTGGCGGATTGGAATTGGCCATGGCGTGTCATTTCAGAATTGCTTCTGATACTGCCAAAATGGGATTGCCAGAAGTTTCCCTTGGGGTTATCCCTGGTTATGGAGGAACCCAACGTTTACCACAACTAGTTGGAAAAGGACGTGCAATGGAAATGATTATGACGGCCGGAATGATAAATGCAGAAGACGCCTACAGAATAGGATTAGTAAATCATGTAGTACCTCAAGCAGAGCTTTTAGATTATACAAAATCATTGGCGCAACGCATTATAAGAAACTCTCCAGTTGCCATTGGCAAGGCTTTAAAAGCTGTGAATGCCAACTTTATAGACGGCGTTAATGGATTTGAAACCGAAATAAGAAGCTTTGGAAAATGCTTCGGAACCGAAGATTTTAAAGAAGGAACAAAAGCTTTTTTAGAAAAAAGAAAGGCCGATTTTAAAGGTAATTAAGGGTAAGTATTCGGTAATTGATTTTATATTGCGCTCTGAAAACTGAACACTAAACTACTATTTCTCCCCTTCCCATTCAGCATAAAATTGCGAAAGAAAATTTTCCATGAATTTATGCCGTTCTAAAGCGAGTTTTTTTCCGGTTTTGGTATTCATTTTGTCTTTTAACAAAAGGAGTTTTTCGTAAAAATGGTTGAGCGTTGGTGCAGCACTATTTTTATACTCTTCTTTTGTCATTTGCAAGTTTGGAGCAACATTTGGCAAATATAATGGCCGGTTTTTAAATCCCCCGTAATTAAAAGTACGCGCAATTCCAATGGCTCCAAGAGCATCGAGCCTGTCGGCATCTTGAACAATGTCTAATTCTATGGATGTGAATTTGTTTTCAAAATTGCCTCCTTTAAAAGAAATGTTTTCAATAATATTAACCACATGTGTGACAACTTCTTCGGTTGCTTTTTGAGATTCTAGAAACTCGCGAGCCACTTTTGGCCCAATAGTTTCATCCCCATTATGAAATTTAGAATCGGCAATATCATGAAGTAACGCACCTAGTTTTACAATGTCTAAATTACATTCTTGTTCCATAGCAATTAATAAGGCATTTTTGTAAACTCGTTCAACGTGAAACCAATCATGACCTGCTTCGGCATTTTGAAGGCTTTCTTTTACAAAAAGGATAGTATTATCTATTATTGACATAAGATTTGGTATAAAAAAATCCTTTCTATTAAGGAAAGGATTCGATATTTATTGTTTTTTCTAACTAATCAAAGCAGGCTGAACCCATTTAAAGATATGTGTTTCTTCCGGAAGCACTAACCTTTCGGAAATTTTGGTCATTCTAGAGGGTAATTTCATCAAATAATCTCTGGCTTTCTCCGCTTCATCTGACAGATTTACTACTTTATCTATTTGCCATTTATCAATTAATTTTTGCAAAATATCAACATAATCATTGGCGGTATAAACCCCAAGTTTTTGTGCAGAATCTGAAAACTGATTAAAAGCAGTACTTATAGATTGACCAGATTCTCTTAAAAAATGTGCTGGCATAGTTATCTTTTGTTTCATCATATAATTAAATGCCAACATCATTTCGCTAGGATCAACTTTAAAAATTTGATTTACAAATTCGCTGTAAGCGTGGTGGTGACGCATTTCATCGCCGGCAATCATTTTGCAAACTTTTGATAGTTTGTTATCACCATATTGTTTCGCAATTTGAGAAACTCTATTGTGCGAAATGTATGTTGCTAATTCTTGAAAACTTGTGTAAACAAAATTCTTATAAGGGTCTCTTCCGGTACCGATATCAAAACCATCACTAATTAAATGTTGTGTAGTTATTTCTACTTCACGCATGTTAACACGTCCTGATAAATAAAGATATTTATTAAGTAAGTCACCATGGCGGTTTTCTTCTCCAGTCCATTGTCGAATCCATCGTGACCAGCCGTTACGTTCTAAATTATCAATTCCTTCCACTTCCATCAACCAAGATTCGTAAGTAGGAAGCGCTTCTTCAGTAATAGTATCACCTACCATGGCTACCCAAAAATCATAAGGCAATTCTTTTGCAATTTCTCGTAATTCTTTAACTTCCTCAAAAAAAGTATCACTCTGAGAATCGGGTAAAAAATCTGACGGTTGCCATATTTTTTCCACAGGAATTAAAAATTGATCAATGAAAGAATCTACGTTTTTTTCTAAAAACTGCATTACTTCCAAACGGATATTTTTTATAGACATTTTATTTTATTTTAGGTTTTGGGGTTTTTAATATTTATTATTCCTAATTCAAGGATTTTACTATTATTGCTTCTGTTTTAGTCATTATTTCTAAAAATGTATTGTCTTTAACTGCTATTGGTTCATGAATAATAAACTCTAATTTACTTCCTAATCCCATTGGAAAAATGCCAAATTTAACCATTTTCCATGAATTATTGATAGAAATTGGAATAACATAAGCCGAAGGAGCATATTTACATAAAATTTTCAATCCGCTATGTGAAAATTCTTTCGGATTTCCGTCTTTACTTCGGGTTCCTTCCGGAAAAATAACTGCCGATCTATTATTTATTTCTATGTATTCTGACAGTCCTTTTATTAATGGGATTGCTTGTTTTGGGTCTTTTCTATCTATAAGAATAGATCCACCATGGCGTAAATTATAAGATACGCTTGGAATCCCTTTTCCTAGTTCTTTTTTACTTACAAACTTAGCGTGGTGTTTTCTTAAATACCAAATAATACCTACGATATCATAAAGACTTTGATGATTTGCCACAAAAATAATGGGCACATTCTCTGGAATTGCTTCTTTATTTTTAAAAGTATAAGTAGTTCCAAGAATATTTGTACATCTAACTAAAAAGAAATTTAAATAATCGACACTTTTTTTATGTGCTTGGTAACCAAAAAAGTTAAAACAAAGCCACTGAATCGGATGAAAAACGGCCAAACAAAGTCCGAAACTAAGGTAAAAAACTACAGAAATAGGATAGGAAAGTAACTTTTCCATTTGCTTAATAAATATGTTTGTAAAAATAAGAAATATATTTTGTTTAGAATTGTTTAAAACTCATTTTAATAAACTTCTTTTACTTCAAAAAAAATAATTATTTTTACGAAAAATAGGAGCAATTTAAATGAAAGAAAAAATGAGTTCAGAAAAAGAAGCTAAATTAAAAGCATTACAGCTTACTTTAGACAAATTAGACAAAACCTACGGAAAAGGAACTGTAATGAAAATGGGCGATAAGGCCATTGAAGAAGTAGAAACAATCTCTTCTGGATCGTTGGGTATAGATTTAGCGTTGGGTGTAAATGGATATCCTAAAGGGAGAATCATAGAAATATACGGCCCAGAATCTTCAGGTAAAACTAGCTTAACTCTTCATGCTATTGCTGAAGCTCAAAAAGCAGGTGGTATTGCAGCGTTTATTGATGCAGAGCACGCATTTGATAGAAATTATGCCGAAAAATTAGGGGTTGACATTGAAAACTTAATTATTTCACAACCAGATAATGGGGAACAGGCATTGGAAATTGCTGAAAATTTAATTCGTTCTGGTGCAATTGATATTGTAGTAATTGACTCGGTTGCTGCCTTAACTCCTAAAAGTGAAATTGAAGGCGAAATGGGAGATTCTAAAATGGGATTACATGCTCGTTTAATGTCGCAAGCCCTAAGAAAATTAACAGGTACTATTAGCAAAACACATTGTACCGTGTTTTTCATTAACCAACTGAGAGAGAAAATCGGAGTAATGTTTGGAAATCCTGAAACTACAACTGGAGGAAATGCGTTGAAATTTTATGCTTCCATTCGTTTAGATATTCGTCGTTCTTCTCAAATTAAAGATGGGGATAATGTGATTGGAAATAGAACCAAAGTAAAAGTGGTTAAGAATAAAGTGGCACCGCCATTTAAAGTTGCGGAATTTGATATTATGTATGGGGAAGGAATTTCTAAAACTGGAGAGATTTTGGATTTAGCAGTTGAGTTTGAAGTTATTAAAAAAGCGGGCTCTTGGTTTAGTTATGGCGAAACAAAACTTGGTCAAGGAAGAGATGCTGTGAAAGCTTTAATTAAAGACAACCCAGAATTAGCCGACGAATTAGAAATAAAAATAAAAGCAATTATTAAAGAAAATAATGCTTAAAAAAAATCACGCCATGTGCGTGATTTTTTTTATATTTATCACAGCTTATTTTTACTGTTTTATTTTTAATAAAAACGAATAATTATGAAATACATTTATTTACTATTAGCAGTTGGATTTATAACTTTATCCTGTGAGCCTAAAAATGAGGAGCCAAGCGCGACTCTAGAAACCTTAACAGTTAGTCAAGTAACTATGCCTGAAAAATTTGCCAAAGACAGCGTTACCGAAATTCCTATTCAATACATCCGCCCTACTGTTTGTCATTCTTTTTATGATTTTTATTATGAAAAAAGTGGACTAAATAGAACTGTAGCAATTGTTGCATTAAAAGAAAAAAGTGGAACAAGTTGTCCTGTAAGTCAATTATCTTATACGGCTACTTTAAAATTTAAACCTGTCGCATTAGGAACCTATCACTTTAAGTTTTGGTCAAGTACGGATGCACAAGGAGTAGATCAATTTTTTGAATATGATGCCGTTGTTAATCACTAAATTAAGTTATATTCAATTAATTGATCTAAAATAACAGACCTGGTTTTATCTTTTACTTCTTTTCGATTGTCTAAAGATAAGCCTCCGGTTTCAATAGAACTGTGTATTCTAGCTCGAAGTAATCCTGGTGAACCACTAAAAAAAGTGTAGGATAATCGTTTCTTATTATCTGCAAAAGTCATCGGAACTATTGGTATTTGATGTTCTATTGCTAATCTAAAAGCCCCATCTTTAAACTCATCTAAAACTACAGATTCATCTGGAACACCTCCTTCTGGAAAAATACAAATGCTCAAGCCTTGGTTAAGTCTTTTTTGGGCAAGATTATAAACTTCAAATCGGCTTCTGGAACTATTTCTGTCCACTAAAATACAAGTTCTTTTATAGAAAAAACCAAACAAAGGAATTTTAGCCAATTCTTTTTTTCCTACAAAAACAAAGGGATTTGACTCAATTGCCAACATCAACATAATATCAATAATAGATGTATGGTTGGCCACAATCATATAACTTTTTCGAGACTCCAACAATTGTTCTCGGTCAACTTTATAATAAAAACCCATTCCGAAAAGGATTCCCTTAGCCCAGATTCTTGCCATAAAAAAAAAGTACTTGTACCACTCTTCTCTAAGAATAGAAACTACCAAAAATGGAAACATCAATAAAATGAAAAAACCCATTAAAACGTAAAACCAAATGCGCCAAAGAGTCCAAAAAATAATTTTTACTATTCTCATAGCGTCAAAAATAAGGAATAGTAAGATAATTTTAATACAAAGGTTTAACTTTGCAGCAAATTAATTTAGAATGGCAAAAATTCTCACAGGAGTTCAAAGCACTGGAACCCCACATTTAGGAAACCTATTGGGGGCAATTATCCCTGCAATTGAATTATCTGAAAATCCCGAAAATCAATCGTTTCTTTTCATTGCCGATTTGCATTCGATAACGCAAATAAAAGATGGCGAAACCTTGCGCAATAATACTTACAGTACAGCGGCTGCTTGGTTAGCTTGTGGCTTGGACGTTAATAAAGTTACTTTTTACCGCCAAAGCGATGTGCCTCAAACCGCCGAATTATCTTGGTATTTGAGTTGTTTTTTTCCATACCAACGATTAAAATTAGCACATTCATTTAAAGATAAATCCGATCGTTTGGACGACGTAAATGCCGGACTTTTTTCGTATCCAATGCTAATGGCTGCAGATATATTATTATATGATGCTAATTTTGTTCCTGTTGGAAAAGACCAGATGCAACACATAGAAATCACTAGAGATGTGGCCTCAAGATTTAACCATCAAATGGGAGAAACATTTGTAATTCCAGAAGGAAAAGTACAAGAAGAAACCATGTATGTTCCTGGAACCGATGGTCAAAAAATGAGTAAATCTCGTGGCAATCTTATCGATATTTTCATAGATGATAAAGCACTTCGCAAACAAGTTATGGGAATTGAAAGCGATAGTACGCCATTAGAAGATCCTAAAAATCCTGAAACTTGTAACGTTTTTGGTATCTATAAATTACTTGCTTCTGAAGCAGAAATTGCTACTATGAGACAAAATTACCTTGGTGGAAATTATGGTTATGGGCATGCCAAACAAGCACTTTTTGAGCTTATTTGCGAAAAATTTAAAACCGAAAGAGAAAAATATAATTACTATATATCTAATCGTACCGAAGTAGATGAATTACTAAAACTAGGTGCCGCCAAAGCACATTTGGTTGCTAACGAAGTATTACAGAAAGTTAGAGTAAAACTTGGATTTGAAGTTAATTAATATGGTTTAAATTGCTTCAAATAACTTTCCCGGTAAAGGCCTTATTACCCCTTTTAACTCCATATTAATTAAATACGAAGAAGTTCTAAAAACAGGAAAATCACATTCTAAAGCAATTACGTCGAGTTCCGTTTTACCTTTTTGACGCAAATAGTCATAAATTTTCTGCTCTATTTCGTCTAAAGAAACAAAAAGTTGCTTTTGTATTCCATTATTTTCTGTTTTCGATTCCAATTCCCAATTAAGAATATATAAAATATCTGCAGCCGAAGTCAATAAATGAGCACGTTGTGTTTTTATCAAATTATTACAACCCTGACTGTACTTATCGGTGGTTCTTCCGGGTACTGCAAAAACATCTCTATTGTAATCGCTCGCCATTATAGCAGTTATTAATGAGCCTCCCTTTTCGGCACTTTCAATTACAATTGTTGCTTCGGAAATTCCTGCTACAATGCGATTTCTTTTCACAAAGTTCTCTTTCTCAGGATTGGAAGTGCTCCAAAACTCGGTAAGAAATCCACCGTTCTTTTCCATTTTAGCACAGTATTTTTTATGCGTTTTAGGATATAATTGATTCAACCCATGCGCCAAAACACCAATAGTTTGCAAATTATTATCCATTGCGGCTTGGTGGGCAACAATATCTACGCCGTAGGCAAATCCGCTAATTATAATTGGGTTTAAAGGAGCTAGATCTTGAATTAATTTTTTACAAAAATCAATACCATAAGAAGAAACTTGACGTGTGCCTACTATACTAATTACCTTTCGTGTATTCCAATTAATGTTTCCCGAAGAAAATAATAATACAGGGCCATCAATGCACTGTTTTAAACGATCGGGATAATTTTCATCTAAATAAGAACAGCAAGAAATATTTTGGCCTTTAATAAATTGCATTTCTTTTTCAGCAACTTCAAAAACTGATTTTTCTTTTATTTTTTTTAGTAATACCGAACCAACACCATCTATTCTTTTTAAAAAATCATATTTTGCTTGAAAAACTTTCTCAGCTGAACCGCAATGATTAATAAGTTTTTTGGCTACTATATCGCCAACACCATCTATTTTTAGTAGTGCTAAGAGGTTTACTAATTCTATTTCGCTCATTTTTATTTATTGTGTTATATAAAAATAAGAAATAAAATTAAAATTGTTAACAAAATTTGTTAGTAAAGTTTTGAGATTTCCATTAAATCCTTAAATTTGTCTTTATGAAGATGGATTTATATATTTCGCAATTACTCTATCGATACCAATGTGTTATCGTCCCTGGATTTGGTGCTTTTTTAACCGAAATCCAATCGGCGCAATTGAACGAAGGGTTACATTCGTTTTATCCGCCTAAAAAATTGGTGTCTTTTAATTCGTATTTGAAAAATAACGACGGATTATTAGCAAATCATTTGGCACAATCTGAAAAAATATCTTACGATACAGCAGTTTCATTTATTGAAAACCAAGTGTTTGACTGGAAATCTAAGTTACAAGATTTCGGGACAATTAACCTGAAAAACGTTGGTGATTTTTCTTTAAATGCTGAAAAAAATCTAGTTTTCACTCCTTCGGATTCAGTTAATTATTTAACAGAATCCTTCGGATTAACTAATTATGTTTCTCCTGCAATTAAAAGAGAAGTCCTACAACAAGTGTTAGAAAAGCAAGAAGAAAAAGAGCCAATTGTGTTAGTTCCTGAAGGGACTAAATCTAACCCTTTCTTGAAATATGCTGCCATTTTTGTTTTAAGTGCTAGTTTACTTGGTGCTGGTGGAGTTTTAGGTAATAACTATTACCAGCAAAAAATTCAAGAGGAAACTTTGGCTGTTCAAACTAAAGTACAAAAGCAAGTGGAACAAAAAATTCAAGACGCAACTTTCTTTATTTCTAACCCAATTCCTGCCGTAACCTTAACGGTAAAAGATAGTAAAATGCCGTATCATGTTGTAGCAGGTGCTTTTCTTAAAGAAGAGAATGCAGATATTATGTATGACGAACTTCTTCATTTAGGATATCCTGCGAAAAGGATTGCCAAAAACCACCACGGTTTATATCCCGTTATTTATAAAAGTTTTTCTTCTTACTCTGAAGCGGAAATCGAAATGCAAAAAATAAAAGAATCACACAATCCAGAGGCTTGGTTGTTGATTGAAGAACTATAATGAAATCCCGATGTATCGGGATTTTTTTTAACTCTTTTTTAGAAACAAATTTTACGATTTTTCACAATTTAGATTAGAATACTGATAGCACGAATTTTCAGATTCGTTTATTGAAGATATATAAAAGGCGAATGAATTTTAGTTAACTGGTTAAATTCGTGTTGCAAAAATTAAAATAAATACCTTTGCAAAAAAATCACCATGACTCCTAAACATCCTATAGATTCCTTAACAATACTTACCGATTTAGTGTTGCCAGGCGAAACCAATCCATTAAACAATCTTTTTGGAGGTGAATTATTAGCTAGAATGGATCGAGCTGCAAGTATTGCTGCCCGAAGACATTCCAGAAGAATTGTAGTAACTGCATCTGTAAACCACGTTGCTTTTAACCGCTCTATCCCTCTGGGAAGTGTTGTGACTATTGAGGCAAAGATTTCCCGGGCATTTACCTCATCTATGGAGATTTACTTAGATGTTTGGATTGAGGATAGAGAATCTGGAATTAGGGCTAAGGCAAACGAAGCAATTTATACTTTTGTAGCAGTAGATGAAACTGGCAATCCGGTTTCGGTACCTGTGCTGGAACCTCAAACAGAAGAAGAAAAATTACGATTTGATGCGGCTTTAAGAAGAAAACAATTGAGTTTAGTTCTTGCTGGAAAAATGAGCCCGCACAATGCAACCGAATTAAAGGCGTTGTTTATGTAATTTTAAAATAAAATAGGTCAAAAGAATAATATTATTCTTTTGACCTATTTTATTTTTTTAGAAAATCTATCGCTTTAACCAAAGAGTAGGATTAACAAAATTTGCATTTTGGGAAATGGTAAATTTCAAAATAGTTTTTCCCTCGGCATTAGTTCTTATTTTCCCAAGGCTTTGCTTAGCAGAAACATGATCTCCTGCGCTTACATTGACGGAGCCTAAGTTTTGATATACCGTGAAGAAATCTCCGTGCTGCACACAAACCAATTTGGTTAAAGGCGACATGATAATTACTTTGGTAACTTCTCCGCTAAAAACAGCTCTAGCGCTCGAACCTGGATCGGTAGTGATTTCTACCCCGCTATTGTGAATTGTTAGTGTTTTATATACTGGGTGTGGCTGATCACCATACCCTAAAGTTATTGCTCCTTTCTCTACAGGCCAATTCAAACTTCCTTTATTGGCTTTAAAATTATTTGATATTAATTGACCTTCCGGCGTAAGCATAATCTTTGTAGACTCTTCTATCTTTTTAGTTTCGGCTGCAGTTGTAGTTTTCGGATTTGCTTTAACTTTTGCTGCTGCTGCTTTTCTGTTGGCTTCAGCAATCGCATCTCGAATCATTTTTTGAATTTGCGAATCTATTTTTTTAGATTCTAATTGCTTTTTCTTGATTTCGGCTGCAATTTGTTTCTTATCTTTCTTTAAACTATTAGCAATTTTTTCTTGCTCTTGTTTTTCTTTTTCAAGATCTGCACGTTGCTTTTCTTGTTCAGCAAGGAGTTTTTCTTTATCTGTTTTTTGTCCACTTAATTTTGCATTATAATCCGCTAGTCTAGTGGTTTTATCTTTAATTTCGTCCCCTTGCATTTTTCTATAACTAGAATATTGCTTCATGTATTGCAATCGTTTGTAGGCTTGCGAAAAATTTTCAGAAGATAATAAAAACATTGCTCGACTTTGCTGTGAACGACTTTTATACGATTTTACAATCATTTGCGCATAGTCGTCCTTCAGGATGACTAGATCTTTTTTCAATTTATTAATTTGCACTTGATTAACATACATATCGTTGCTAAGCAACTTAGTCTGTTTTTCTGTGGTAACGATTAATTTTTCTTTAAGTCCGATTTTCTCTTTTTGAATTTGCAAAAGTTTACCTACTGATTTTTCTTTGCCACGAACTTCTTGAAGCATACGTTCTTTTTCATGAATTTCTTCTTGAATTTTATTTTTTCTTTGCTCTAATTCTTCTTGCGTTAGTTGGCTCCAAGCCATTGAAGTTAAGAAGATAAAAAGTAAAGTGACTACTCTTTTTTGCATAATAATTATATCTTGTCTATAGAAATTCTTTCATAACCTTCGGGAACATTATAAGGAAAAGAAAGGTCTTCATTAAAGGAAACATTTTTATATTCTATATTGATTTTGGTTTTACTTTCTTTTTGTCTAGCATCAATTGCCAAAGATAATGGTAAAATCATTGCATCGTGTTTTTTATAATCCGGATACGTAATTTGCAAAGTTCTATCTTGTAAAGGTTGATTAATTTCTTGTTTTTTTACTAAGAAATTATCGCTTTCAAAGAAAAAAGATTTGTCAATTTTAGTATCTGGATTGGATTGCAATTTATATAATTTTTCTAAAATAGAAACAGCATATTTTCCTTTATGTAAATCATCCAACGTTTTTCCTAAAAACATATTTTGCACTTTTTGAAAGTCTAAATCGGTTCCTAACCATTTGCTTAAGGTTGCATAATCACCTTCAAAATATTTATTTCCTATCTTCTCGTAATATTGAACAGAAGTTGGAGTAATTAAAGCCTTAGCCACAGTAAATCCCAATATTCGAATGCTTACTAATATTTTTTCGTTTTTCTTTATTCTAATTTCTGCTTGTACGTTTTGTGATTGCTTGTCGTCTTCATATTTAGCATTAGCTTTAATATATAATGTAGAAAAATCAATTTTATTGTTATCGTAACTCGTAATAATTTTATCTGCCGAAATGGAATTGCTTGCAATCCCTTCCAATAAAACCTTTTTTGATTTGCAAGACGCTAATAAAATTAATAGTATAATGGTAAGGTATTTTTTCATTTTTATGCCTAATAGTGTGCTGTTATTTTTTGTTTTTTTGTTTTTCAATTAGAGCATTAGCTTTTGAAAAATAGGAGTCTTTCTTTTTAAAATCTCCCAGTCCATTATATGCTTCTCCTAATTGTAAGTTGAAATTAATTTCTAAAGAATTATCGTCAATAATAAAATCAATCCCTGACTCAAGAACATCTTTGGCTTTTTTATAGTTTTTCAATTGGTTATTTGCTAAGCCATTATAGTAATACAGATGCGGTTGGGATGGAAACAATTGCATTTGCTCTTCAGAGGCTTTATCTAATTTATCAAATTGAAGGTTTTCAGTATAGGCCTGCATCAAAAACAAAATGGTTTCCATGTCGTCATTGGTGGACTTCAAATGTATTTCGTAATAATGTATTGTTTTACTCCAATCCTTTTTGTTTTGGTAAAACTTGCCTATTTCTTTAGCAACTTTTACCTCTTTATCCTTATCAAAATAACCTATTGCGTGGTCTAAATCGTTGCCAAATTGAGGATTATTCTTGGTAAAGATTAAAAATTCATTCAATATTCGATGCTTAATTTTAGTGTCTATTTTATCACTTGCTAAAACAATATTCATTGCTTTTACTGCTTTTTCGCCATCATTACTATTCAAATGAAACTTAAACAAACTCACCTGTGCCCAATCGGAAGTTGGAATTTCTTTTTCTAACTGCTTTGCAATCTCTAGTGCTTTATCCTCCTGATTGCTTTGAGAATACAAATAAATTAATGCTATATAATTAGCTTCGTCTTTAGGAAATTGCTTAATCTTATCTACTAAATTTTCCTTTTCGGAACCTTGGTATTTCACATCTTGCAAAATTTGTGCCTTGTACAATTCTCGTTTATCTGATTTTCCAACTGTTTGGTTCAGTTCATTTATTAATTCTAATGCTTTGTCAAATTGTTGGGTGTTCATATAAAGAGAAACTAAATCTTCTCTATAATCCGGTTTGAACTCAATCAGTTTTTTTACTATAACTATTGCTTGGTTGTAATCGTTTGTTTCATAACATACATCGTACATTCCTACCCAAGCCCAACGGTTTTTAGGATCGGTTTTAGTTACTTTTTCAAAATTTTCGTAGGCGTCTTTATACTTTTTTAGAGACAAATAATTTTTAGCTAATTCAAAATAAACAATAGAATTACCCGATTCAATGGATTGGCATTTTTCAAGAGATTCAATAGCCTTATCGTAGTTTTCCATCCCTTTTTGTTTCAGTGATTCATAAAAGGAATCTTCAAATTTATTTTCGGGTATTGACAAAGAATCTATAGGCTCTGGTTGAGCTAATAGATAATTGGAAAAGAAAAAGAATCCCGAAAGGAAACCGAATAAAACTATTTTTTTCATTTATTTAAATACCTTTTAGGGAATGTTATATTTATTCTAATATCGAATAATCGCCAATGCTAATACTTGTAAAATCGCCGTCAAAACAAACATGATTCCCAATCATTGCATTATCTAAACGAGCATTTTTGATATGTGTATGTGTTTGTACCAAACTATTTTTTATAGTACTATTACTTACATGACAGCCATCCCCCAAGGAGACATTTGGGCCAACGGTTGCGTTAATTAATACTACATTTTTACCTATATAACATGGCGGAATGATAGTAGAATTATCTTGAGCAACATCGAAATCTATCAAATGAATTCCATCGTTATGCAAGAAGTTCAACATTCTATTGTTAGTATCCACTGTTACATCCTTGTTCCCGCAATCCATCCACTCATCTACTTTGCCTGGGACAAATTTCATGCCTTTTGCCATCATTTGTTTAATTCCATCATTAATTTGGTATTCGCCACCATGAATAATGTTGTTATCTAAAACAAATTGTAATTCGTTTCTTAAAACGGCTACATCTTTAAAATAGTATATTCCGATTACTGCAAGATCCGAAACAAATTCTTTTGGCTTTTCTACCAATTCAATAATTTCGTTGTTTTCGTTCAAATTTATTACCCCAAAAGCCTCTGGTTGGTCTACTTGTTTAACCCAAATAACACTATCGGCGGTTTTATCTAAGTCGAAATCGGCACGAATTAAAGTATCGGCATACGCAATTACAGCTGGGCCGCTCAAGGATTCTTTAGCGCACATAATGGCGTGACCTGTTCCAAGGGCTTCATTTTGGTAGTAAATGGTTCCTCTTGCTCCAAGTTTTTGAGCTATTGCAATTAATTCTTCTTCAACTTTTTTGCCAAAACTTTCGTGGATTATGAAAGCAACTTCGTCAATATCTTGATTTAAAACAGCCGCAATATCTTCAACCAATCGGTGAACTATAGGCTTTCCGGCAATTGGAATTAATGGTTTTGGAATGGTTAAAGTGTGCGGACGTAGTCTTGAGCCTCGGCCTGCCATTGGAACTATTATTTTCATACTTTTTGTATTAAGATTTTAGTATTAAGTATTAAGACTTAATTATTTCTGTTTAAGATATCTACCTTTAACTACAATATTTTTATAAACTTCTTACTGCTTCTGAACACTGCCAACTATTTCACGCCTGTACTGCCAAAACCACCTTCGCCTCTAGAAGTTTCAGATAATTCATGTACTTCAACCCATTCGGCACGATCGTGCTTAGCAATAATTAATTGTGCGATACGCTCACCATTTTCAATTAGAAAATCTTCACTAGATAAATTTACTAAAATTACTCCTATTTCACCTCGATAGTCGGCATCAACTGTGCCTGGTGAGTTTAGAACGGTAATTCCTTTTTTGGCAGCCAATCCGCTTCTTGGTCGAACTTGGGCTTCGTAACCTATTGGTAATTCAATAAAAAGTCCGGTTTTTACAATTGTTCTTTCTAATGATTTAAGGGTTATTGGATCAGAAATAGAAGCACGTAAATCCATTCCTGCCGAAGCAATAGTTTCGTAGTTGGGTAGTTCGTGTTGGGATTTGTTTATAATTTTTATGGTCATTGTTTTTTAATTTTAGGACAGGTAACTACCTGTCCTTACGGATGATGATTATTTATTTTACTTTTCTTTTAATAATTCTAGTTAAGGTTTCTTTTTCGCTGTAATAAATGAAATATAAAAACAAAAAGAGGAGTCCTATTTTAATAAAATAATTTACTCTTATGTATGGAATGTAAAATGAAATAGCTGAAAACAATATACTAAGAGATAGATAGCCAAAAATTCGAACTCTATCATATGGAATTGGGTATTTATTTTTACCTAAATAATAGGATAATGCCATCATACTTCCGTAAGCTACTATAGTTGCAATTGCCGAGCCATAATAGCTGCCAAAAGGGCCTTTTAAAGGAATTAAAAGAAAATTTAGAGCTAATGTTACTGATGCGCCAACTAAAGAGATATAAGCGCCTATTTTTGTTTTATCCATTAACTTGTACCAAACTGATAAATTGGCATAAATTCCTAAAAAGAAATTGGCAAAAACAATCAGTGGCACCACATTCATTGCTGCCCAATAAGTTTTATTATCTAATAAAATAATTTTCAATAAATCGGCAAAAACTATTACGCTTAACGAAATGAACGAACCAAATATCACGAAGTATTTAGTAATTGTTGCGTAGGTTTGGGGTGCATTTTCATTACTCGAATGACTAAAGAAAAAAGGTTCAATTCCTAAAGTATAGGCAGTTCTAAATAAAACCATGAATAATCCTAATTTATAACAAGCTGAATAAGCGCCTACTTCCGATTTTGCAATATTTGGAGGTAGTAATTTACCTAAAAGAATTTTGTCAAAATGCTCATTGATGGCAAAGGCAAAACCCGCAATTAATATTGGTAAACCATATTGCATCATACGTTTCCATAATTGGGGATCCATCTTCCAGTTTATTTTAAAATAATCGGGAGTTAATACTGTGAAGGTGGCTAAACTGGAAATTAAATTTGCTAGAAAAATATAACCTACTTGAAAGTCGTCTACATAAATTGAAGCGAAAATTCCTCTTGGATTTGAAGTTGCCATTTTTGGCAATACCAATAAAAAAAAGAAGTTTAATGCTAAATTAATAACTACGTTCCCTATTTTAATTGCTGCATAGCGCATTGGCCTTTGGTTTGCCCTTAGCTTTGAAAACGGAATTACAACCAAAGCATCTAAAACTAATATCCATATTGAATAGGTAATATAGTGCACTTCTACGTTAGCAAAATTTGCCAAGGTATTTCTAAATAATAAAGCAATTATTAAAAATACTAAGGAACTCCAAAAAATAGATATTGTTGAAGTAGAAACTACTTTTTTCTTATCCTCTTCAGCATTATAGAATCTGAAAAAAGCAGTTTCAAATCCGTAGGATAAAATCACATTAAAGAATACCATCCATGATAATACCGTGGTTAAATCGGCATAGTCTGCTCGGTTTGGAAGCACATTGGTGTATAGTTTTACCAAAAAAAAGCTAAGCATTCTTGGAAGCACCATTGCCAAACCATAAATTGCAGTTTGTTTGAATAAGTTTTTATATAAACTCAAGGTAAATTTCTTTAATGAAAAACAAAAATAGTTATAATATCGATGTAATAAAAAAAGAGCCAACAAATGTTGACCCTTTTATGATTTTATTAAATAGGTTTTATCCTTTTAACGCTTCTGCTCCACCAACAATCTCAAGGATTTCATTAGTAATTGCAGCTTGACGTGCTTTATTATAAGTCAATTTCAATTGGTCTCTTAATTCGGTGGCGTTATCTGTTGCTTTGTGCATGGCAGTCATACGTGCTCCGTGTTCAGAGGCAAATGAATCACGAATTGCTTTGTACAATTGTGTTTTTAAAGATTTAGGAATCAATGTTAATACAATTTCCTCTTTGGATGGTTCAAAAAGATAATCACCTGCAGTAACTGGAATATCTGATTTTACTGGAGCTAATGGTAAAAATTGTTCCGTTTGAACTATTTGCGTTGCCGCATTCTTGAATTGGTTGTATACAATTTCAATTTTATCGTATTCGCCAGAAGTAAATTTATCGGTTAATTCATTTGCAATTTCTGCTACAGCATCAAAAGTTAAATTATCAAAAACTTCACTTTTATTTACAACAACTTTATTGGTTTTGCCCAAAGCGTCATTTCCTTTTTTACCAATAGCAAAAACGTCAACTTGCTTTCCAGCATAAGAATCTGAAATTAACTTCGCTTGTTTAATAACATTCGAATTAAAAGCACCGCACAAACCTCTATTAGAAGTAACTGCAACAATTAATACTTTATTTACCTCGCGTTGTGCAGTAAAGCTACCGCCTACTTCACCATCCATTGTTGCGCTTAAACTTTGTAATAATTCCGTTAATTTTTCGGCATAAGGTCGCATTGCTGTAATTGCATCTTGTGCTTTTTTCAACTTTGCAGCAGAAACCATTTTCATTGCAGAAGTAATCTGCATCGTTGATGAGACGGACGTTATTCTATTACGGATTTCCTTTAAGTTAGCCATTTTTTAATGTGGTATTGGGTATTGGGTTTTGGGTATTAGGACAAAAACCTAAAACCCAAGACCAAGAACCTAATTAATTATATTTAGCAGAAATTTCTTTAGCTGCTTTTTCAATAACACCTGTAATGTTATCATCTAATTTTCCAGCTTTTAAAGCATCTAAAGTATCTCTATGCGTATTATTTAAATATTCTAAGAAATCTTTTTCAAATTCTTTAACTTTATTTACTGGTACATTTCTCAATAAATTTTTAGAACCTGCATAGATAATAGCAACCTGATCTTCAACAGTATAAGGGTCGTTAAGATTTTGTTTTAGAATCTCAACATTTCTTTTTCCTTTTTCAATTACATTTAAAGTAACCGCATCTAAATCAGATCCAAATTTTGCGAAAGCTTCTAACTCACGGTATTGTGCTTGGTCTAATTTTAAAGTACCTGCTACTTTTTTCATAGATTTGATTTGTGCATTACCTCCAACACGAGATACCGAAATACCTACGTTAATTGCAGGACGAACACCAGAGTTGAATAAATCTCCATCTAAGAAGATTTGTCCGTCAGTAATCGAAATTACATTGGTTGGGATGTAAGCTGAAACGTCTCCTGCTTGCGTTTCAATAATTGGTAAAGCTGTTAATGATCCGCCACCTTTAACGATACCTTTTAAAGTATCTGGTAAATCGTTCATGTTTTTCGCAATATCATCATCGGCAATTACTTTACAAGCTCTTTCTAATAAACGAGAGTGTAAGTAAAAAACGTCTCCAGGATAAGCCTCACGACCTGGAGGTCTTCTTAATAAAAGTGAAACCTCACGGTAAGCAACTGCTTGTTTAGATAAATCATCATAAACAATCAAAGCTGGACGACCTGAATCACGGAAATATTCTCCAATTGCAGCTCCTGCCATTGGTGCGTATACTTGCATTGGTGCAGGATCAGATGCATTAGCAGCTACAATTACTGTATAAGCCATTGCTCCTTTTTCTTCCAACATTTTTGCAATTCCTGCTACTGTCGATGCTTTTTGCCCGATAGCAACATAGATACAAAATACTGGTTTTCCAGCATCGTAAAATTCTTTTTGATTTAAGATAGTGTCAATACAAACAGTTGATTTACCTGTTTGACGGTCACCAATAACCAACTCACGTTGTCCACGACCAACAGGAATCATAGCATCTACTGCTTTAATACCAGTTTGTAATGGCTCAGTTACTGGTTGACGAAAGATAACTCCAGGAGCTTTTCTTTCTAAAGGCATATCATATAGTTCCCCACCGATTGGTCCTTTACCATCAATTGGTTCTCCTAGTGTATTTACAACACGACCAACTATTTGTTCACCAACTTTTAAAGAAGCAATACGTTGTGTTCTTTTTACTGTTGAACCCTCACGAATTCCAGTAGATGGCCCTAAAAGTACCACCCCAACGTTGTCTTCTTCTAAGTTCAATACGATAGCTTCCAATCCGTTGTCGAATTGAACTAACTCACCATATTGAGCATTGGATAAACCGTAAACACGAGCGAT
>CANGWK010000004.1 GCA_947457615.1 Flavobacteriaceae bacterium | reverse complement strand
TCTGAATTTGAAAAAGAAAAAAGTAGAAGACTAGATGCGTTATCACTAAAGCATAATAGTGAGAGTGGTTTTGTGAAAGTTTTTGCAGGTAAAAGTCATCGAGAAGCACAAGACGAAGAAAGAGAAGATATTATTAGAGAAAGTGATGCTGCTCGAAAAAAAATAGAGAAAAGTCTTGCAATGGAAAAAGGAAATATTATCAAAAATTTTCCAATACCTAATTCAAAGGAAGACTTGTTGGAACTACTTGCTATGTCAACTAGTAGTGCTTATGATAATGATGGAGTTGTAGGAACAGAAGAAGAGGTATGGATTCAAAAAACAGATCAAATATATTCTAAGATTAAAGTTGTAGCAGCAAATGATGCTCATTTATTAGAAAACGCAACAAATATGATTGTATCATTGATGAAGAGACTACCATCTAAATACAAAAGGTTTACACAGATACCAGAAAATATGAGAGCTAAAATTGAGGCTGAACTTTCTAGAGACAAGGAAAGATTTAATTCCAAACGAATGGAATTGATTAAAAGTTATGGTATTTGGGCTGGAGGCTTTTTATTAGTTGGAATTATTATGATGAGCATTAGAAATAGCATCTGTTTTTTGATTGGCTTTGCTTCTATCATAGCACTAATTGTAACAATAACGAAATTTTTAAATGCTCTTAAAGATGCCAAAAACTTTGGTGTTTAATGACTGAAAAATCATTAAATAAAACAAATTAACTATGGGACTAATCAATAAATCAAAGATAACAAACAACGCAGTAGATTTCGCTAAAGATGAAATACATAGTGCAGTTAAAGATAAAGTTACTGAAGTTGTAGTTGACAAGACAATTAATTATGCTGTTGAAAATGTAGGATCATCACTTTTACCTTGGTGGGTAATGATAATGTGGTGGCCAATAAAAAATATAGCGCTATTAATTACATGGCCAATTAGAATAATATTTAAAAAGTAAAGGAAATAAAATTTAAAAAAATACATTTTGGGACTATTTGGAAATAAATCAGAAGGCGGATTAATGGATGTAATTCGTTGTGACGAACAAGAATATCTTGTTTGGAAGTGGCGTCCTTCTGGGGATGCCAACTCAACAAAAAAAGAAAATGCAATTCGTTATGGCAGTAGTTTAAGAGTAAAAGATGGAGAATTAGCCGTTTTTGTATACCAACAAAAAGACGGTTCTTTGCAAGATTTTATTGTTGGTCCTTACGACCAAACAATTAAAACTGCAAACTTTCCGATTTTATCAAGTATTGTAGGATTAGCTTTTGGAGGTGCTTCACCCTTTCAAGCAGAAATTTATTTTATTAATCTTTCAGGTAACATACAAATAAAGTTTGGCATACCCTACTTTGATGTATTTGACCCAAGATTTTTAGATTTTGCAGTTCCTATGGCAGCTAGAGGCACTATTACATTTAATCTGACTGACTACAAAGCATTTATAAAATTGAATAGATTGATAAATTTTGAGTTAGAAGATTTTAAGAAACAAATTAAGGATGCAATTTCAAAGTATGTTAAAGGAATAATAACAAATATTCCTGCTGAAAATGGTATGCCAGTTTTGCAAATGGAGCGAAAAATACTAGATATTAATGACTTAATTTCAGCAAGGTTAAAAGAAAGACTTGAAAGTGATTTTGGAGTTAATTTAAAAGGGTTTGATTTAGCTTCTATAGATGTTGACAAAGAAAGTGAAGGTTATGCAGAATTAAGAAAAGTTACTGCTGAACAAACTACTAGAACAACTGAGGCACAAACATCTGTTAATATTAAAAATTTGGAAGATATGCAAGGCATTAACGCTATGAATATGGATGAAACATTGCGTATCCAAAGAGAGGAAGCACAGAGAGCACAGAAACTTCAAACAGAAACTAATTTTATGGGGGCACACGCACTTAATCAACAAACGGAAGTTCTTAAAACTGGGGCAGAAAGCTTAGGCAGCATGGGTAATATGAATATGGGCGGCGGTGGAGGAATGAACCCTGCTGGAATGATGACTGGAATGATGATGGGTGGAGCAATGGGTAACCAAATGGCAGGAATGATGAATAGTATGGGTCAAAACATGAACCAACAACAAAATACTCCTCCTCCTCCTCCGCAAATACAATACAATGTTTCTGTTAATGGCCAAACAACCGGTCCATATAACATGCAACAATTGCAACAAATGATTCAAAGCGGACAATTGCAACAAAATACACATGTTTGGAAACAAGGAATGGCTGCTTGGGAACAAGCAGGTGAGGTACAAGAATTAACTTCTTTGTTTTCGTCGGTTCCGCCACCACCGCCTCAAGTTTAAATTAAATTAATAATTATGAATGATGATAGTTTTTTTTCGATAAACAGATTAGTAGAATTTGGAATGGGTATGGCTGTTGCTCAACAAATGGTTAAAGCTATGAATAATGCAATGACAAATATGCATATTCCAGGTTCTATGAATCCAATGCAGACAGTTGTACCACAATTTTATTATGCAATGATAGAGGATAAACAAGCTGGTCCATTTTCGGAACAAGAATTATCCCGATTAATTTCAGAAAAAAAAATTGTTAAGGAATCTTACATTTGGAAACCAGGATTACCAAAATGGGAAATTGCTGAAAAATTACCTGAAATAATAAAATTAGTAGCTTTAGCTCCTCCTCCTTTTAAATAAAAAAACTATGAAAATCAATTTTATTAAATCAATTTTAGCATTAGCATTAGGCTTACTAATGTCTTATGGTTTATATAGTTTTAGTGGTGGTGAAAACAAAATATTACTAAGCGCGGGAAGTTTTATATACTTTGCAATTACATTAATTACATTATTCAGTATAAGTTTTGAGCAACCAAGAACAACTACCAATATAAAAGTAATATCGATTGTTTTTTTTATGATTGGATTTTTAAGCAATGTGATTTTTACATTTATTAATTTTGCTATTCCAATTTATATTGTTTTGAATGGAATTTTATTATTGCTTTTTATACTTACAACTTACTCAATAAAAAGCAAAAACCAATAAGATATTTAATTATTCCGCTTTATACCCCGAAAGTTAATTTAACAAAAATGTTTATAAAATTAATGTAATTTTATAAACATTTTTTAATTCAATTATATGTTATTAAATAGAAAATCAGTTTTTACTATTCTTATTTTTTTTGTTTTCACACTATCCAATGGCCAGGTCTCCATCTGCAGTTGGAACTTGATGAACTTTGGAAAATCGAAATCAGACACCGAATTAGCCTTTATTGCCAAAATTTTAAATGATTATGATGTTGTAACAATTCAAGAAGTAGTTGCAGGAGATGGAGGAAGCAAAGCAGTATATAGATTGGTAGCTATACTTAATAATAAAGGCTTAAAGTGGGATTATGCAATTAGTAATCCAACAACAAGTGCTAATCATTCAAGTCGTGAGCGTTATGCTTTTTTATGGAAAACTTCAAAAGTAAAAAAAATAGGCGCTAGTTGGTTGGAGCTAAACTACCAAGAAGAAATAGACCGAGAGCCATTTATGAGTACATTTGAGTTTAAAGGTAAACAGTTTACAATTGCAAGTTTTCATGCAGTACCCAAAAAGAAAAATCCTGAAAGTGAAATAAAATATTTTAAATTAATTCCTGCTTTATACCCTAAACTAAACCTTGTATTTATGGGTGATTTTAATTGCCCACAATCCAACTCGGTTTTCAATCCTTTGAAGAAAATGGGATATCTGAATATTATTGAAAATCAAAAAACGAGTTTGCGTCAGAAATGTATTAATAACGATTGTTTGGCCTCAGAATATGATAATATGTTTTATTATTCAATAAAAATTAAAAGAATTCAATCCGGTATTGTTCCTTTTTATAAAAGTTTCTTGACTGTAAAAGAAGCGAGAAAAATATCAGATCATATTCCAATTTGGGGAATTTTTAACTTAAAATAGAAAAAATCTAAGAAAAATTAATCTTTGGTAGCTAAAATATTAAGGAGTGTCGTTTCTAGTATACCAAATTGGAGCAGTTATTATTCGTTTACCATCCGATTCGGTGATATCTATATAATAATAAAGTGAACTTCCATTCGCTAATGTAGAATGGGTGTAATTAATTGTGCCTGAGGTAGTGCTAGTTAAAACAGTAGCATTTGTTCCACTTCCAGAAACTCCGGAGTAAATTTTCAAAGAAGTTACAGGACTTGATGTAGTTGTTGTTACAGTAATGTTCGGTGCTCCAGCATTCGTTAAGGTACTTCCTAATGTATTGTTATTTATTTTATAATTCACTATTGCTGAGCAATCTTCACTTGCATAAAATCGCATATTACGCATTGCGCCTAAAATTTCACTTTCTGTTAAACTTGACGCTAAAACTACAGTTCTTCCTAATGTAGTACGACCGTGTGTAACATTATGGTTATCATGATCAATTGTAGGACCCAAATGGTATCCTCTTGCCAACATATTCCTATAAAAAGGTAAATCTGACATCGATGTTGGGGGGTCACTGTAAGTCGTATTAGTTGAAGTGGAAGGTCCGTTTTCAACAGCAGAACCTACAATTGCATTATCGGCTTCAGAATTATAAAGACTCATGATTCCGTTAAAGTCAGAATTATTAGGATGTGCGAGGGTAGCGAAAGCATTTCCTCCAAAATTATTTATCGTTTTGAACAATCCAGCGGTTCCTGTGTAATCATTTTTAGCAACAAAAGTGTCGTATTGACCCGCATCCCAGCCCAATAAATTTGGAACACCATATACTATAACATGTCCTCCTCCAGATATTACTCCCCACTCCATACCATATAAAGCTAAAAATGTTGGTGTTCTAGCCGCAACAGCTTGTGCTCGGCCTAAACTCCAATTTGATAATGCCATTCCTGCAGCTACATGATTATGCTCACTTATTCCTAAAAAATCCATACAATTAGCAGCATCTGCATAAGCAAAATTTCCAGATGGTAATCCAGTTCCGTCACTATATTCACTGTGAGAGTGGAAATTTCCAAAATAATAATTTAAAGTAGTTGAAGATAAAGTTAGACTAGACTTTAAAGGCGAAGTAGCATTGTATTGGGGTCCGTTACTACAAGCAAAATCATTTAATGAAAAAATAGTGAAATAATAGGTTGAACCTAATGTTAATCCTGTAGCATTAAAGTTTGTGCTATTGCTAACCGATAAAACGGTGCTGTTTCCTATGCTACTTCCAGAGGTGTAAACAGTTCCATTAACTGGCATTGCGCTTAATGTAGATGAAAGACTGTAAACTATTAAATAATTATTAGCAGTAGCAGGGCTAAACGAGCCAGAAACACTTGTAGCTGTTGGGGTAGAAAAAACTAAAGATGTTGGTTGACTTGTAGGAGCAGTGCAAGGTGTTGTTATGGTAATACTCGACTTTAAAGGTAAAGCTGTATTGTATTGGGGGCCATTAGAACAAGCAAAATCATTTAATGAAAAAACAGTGAAATAATAAGTTGCGCCTAAAGTTAATCCTGTGGCATTAAAACTAGTACTATTACCAACCGATAAAACGGTGCTGTTTCCTATGCTACTTCCAGAGGTGTAAACAGTTCCATTAACTGGCTGTGCGCTTAAAGTTGAAGAAAGACTGTAAACTATTAAATAATTATTAGCAGTAGCAGGGCTAAACGAGCCAGAAACACTTGTAGCTGTTGGGGTAGAAAAAACTAAAGATGTTGGTTGAGTTGTAGGAGCATTACATGGTGTTGTTAATATAGAATTTGTTCCAATAAGAGGTAATTCGGTCTTGTATAATGTACCACAATTACACGATAGATTTGTATACGAAAAAATATAAAAATAATAAGGTTTATTTGGAATTAATCCATTAGAAGTAAAAGAATTAGATATACTAGAACTAATAACGGTGCCATTACCAATTTTAGATCCAATAGTATAAACACATCTTTCTACAGGTGCAGCATTTAGAATAGAAGATTCACTTTGTATCACTAAATAGGAATAATTCCCTGATGATGTAAAAGATCCAGAAATTGTTGTGCTAGATGGTTGGCTAAAAACTAAATTTGTAGGCTGAAATAATGGTTGTTGAGAAGAAGCAAATTGGGTAGTAAAAGAATTAACAAGTGGTACATTAGTATTATATTGCTTGTTGGTACCACACCCAATATTGTTATATGAAAAAACAAATACATAATAGGTTGTATTCGGATTTAACCAATAAATCGGAACAGAGCTAGCAGCTGAATCTCCAATAATTTTAGCATTCCCAAATATGTTTCCTATTTCGTAACTGCTGCCATTAATTGGCAAGGTTGTCAGAGTAGCTGATGTACTTATTATTGTCAAATAGCCGTCTGCACTTGTGGCTGTGAAAGAAGCAAAACTATAATCACAAAAAGTATTTGTAAAAGTTAAATTTGTAGGTTGTGTGGTTGGAGCAGTGCATGTAACTTCTATTTCAACTAGTGGCTGAGAAGTGTAAGCATTAATATTATTACTAAAAAACCAAACTATAATTATAAATATCGTATATTTTTTCATGAACAAGATTAAATTAAAGACTTCTAAATTTAAAGCAAATGTAAGAAAATAACTATAAATTAATCATTTTTGTTAACAATTACGTAAAATATTGGTGTTGTTAATGGGAGAAATTAAAAATTAAATTAGGTTTTGCAATTTGTTTTAAAAAAAGGATTCTATTTTTTTAAAGTAAAATATTTAACTAAAACCTTTGAAATTATAATAACAAACAAAAATCTATTAATTAGAGAATCTAAAAATTCATAGAAAAAATAACCAATACTTATTTTCCTGTGCTTAGTCAATTATAAATTGGAAAATTTATTTAAAAATTAGCGTTATGAAAATTGGTTGAGGAAGTGATTTTTAAATAAATTTATTACATTTGAAACTTATTTAAAAACATGTTTAAGACAATCCTTTTTATAGGTTTAGGTGGTGCTATTGGCAGTATTTTAAGATACTTAACTTCAGTTATGGTGACTAAATATTGGGCTAATCAATTCCCACTTGCAACTTTTATAACTAATGTTTTAGGCTGTTTCATTATTGGGTTATTTATTGGATTATTAGAAAAATATAATTTAGCTAATAGTAGTTTAAAATGGTTTTTAATCACTGGTTTCTGTGGCGGATATACTACATTTTCTACTTTTGGTTTTGAAAATTATTCTCTTTTTAATTCAAATAATTCAAGTCTAGCTTTTATCTATATTGCGATGAGTATATTAATAGGTCTATTTGCTGTTTGGCTCGGACTTTTTGTTTCCAAATAACATTTTTTAAAACAAAAAAATGTAATTTCGCATCCTATGAACGAAAAAGATATTACTGAGTTAACTGAATTATTGGCAACGCCGAAGAAAATTGCTATTATACCCCACCGAAGTCCCGATGGCGATGCTATGGGATCAACATTAGGATTGTATCATTTTCTTTTGAAATTAAACCACCAACCAGTAGTGATTTCGCCCAATAATTTTCCTAACTTTTTGGATTGGTTACCTGCTTCAGAAACGGTTTTAGTATATGAAAATGAAAAAGATAAAGTAGCGAAAATTTTAAATGAGCAAGAAATTATTTTTACTCTAGATTTTAATGCTTTGCACCGCACAGGTGAAATGGAAAACGTTTTAAATAAACTTACCGCTCCAATGGTAATGATTGATCACCACCAATTACCAGACACCTATTCAAAATACACCTATTCTGATACGGGTTTTGGTTCTACTTGCGAAATGGTATATAATTTTATTGGCTTTTTAAATCAAAAGACTTTAATAGATAAAACTATTGCTACATGTTTATACACCGGAATTTTAACTGATTCTGGTGGATTTCGTTTTCCGAAGACAACCGGAACGACACACAGAATCGCTGCGGAATTTATAGATTTAGGAATTGATAATTCGGAAATTCCAACCTTATTATTCGACAATAATTCCTATGATAGGTTACAACTATTAGGAAGAGCCCTACAAAACATGAAGGTTATTCCGGAATTGAAAACTGCTTATATTTCTATTTCACAACAAGAATTAGATGAATTTAATTACGTAAAAGGTGACACCGAAGGAATTGTAAATTATGGCTTAACGATAAAGGGAATAGTATTTGCTGCAATTTTCATTGAAAACCGAGATGAAAAAATTGTAAAAATATCCTTCCGTTCACAAGGAACTTTTGATGTGAACCAATTTGCTAGAGAGCACTTTAGCGGTGGCGGGCATATTAATGCTGCTGGAGGAAAATCGGAAGATACTTTAGCAAATACCATTAAAAAATTTGAAAATATAATTTCAAAAATCACTATCTAGAATGAGAAAACTAAAAAATATTTTGGCTGTTAGCATTGCCGTTTTGACCATTGCAAGTTGTAAACAACAACAAGCACGGATGCCTATCTCTCATTCTTCAGGAGAGTTTTTAAAAGCTTCTGCTGAACGTAATAAAAAACTCATTAAAGGTGAAGAAGGACAAATTGATTCTATTATAAAAAGTAATCCGGACATCAAATACATAGCATCCCAAAAAGGATATTGGTATTATTATGATGTAAAAATTGATAAAGATACACTTTGTCCTAAAAAAGGAGATATCGCTACTTTTGATTATGAAATCAAAGACATTAGTGGCAACATTATTTACTCGCAATTGGAATTAAAACCACAAACTTATATTGTTGACAAGCAAAACATTATGATGGGATTACGTCACGGCATCAAGCTGATGCACAAAGCAGAGACCGTAACCTTTTTATTTCCGTCACATATGGCTTATGGCTACCATGGAGATAACAGACGAATTGGAACCAACGAACCTTTAATTTGCACCGTTACTTTAAACGATTTTAAAACCGAAAATAAAACAACGCAAGAATAAAATGAAAAAAATAGTAAGCTTATTAGCGCTTCTTCTAGCAATCTTGTTTGTAGGATGTAAAGGAGATGGACACAACAATTTACCCGATGGTTTGTATGCCGAAATAGAAACTTCTAAAGGTACTGTTTTGGTTCAACTTGAATATACTAAAGCACCTATAACCGTTGCAAATTTCATTGCTCTTGCCGAAGGTAGTCACCCATTTGTAAATGAAGATTATAAAGGGAAGCATTTATATGACGGATTGAAATTTCATCGAGTTATATCTAAAACTAATGGAGATACAGAGGATTTTATGATTCAAGGTGGTGACCCTTTAGGAAATGGTTCTGGAGATGCAGGTTTCAAATTTAAAGATGAAATTACCGATTTGAAATTTGATAAAGGAGGTTTATTGGCTATGGCAAATTCTGGTCCAGGAACCAATGGTAGTCAGTTTTTTATTACTTTAAAAAATACTCCATGGCTGGATGGAAAGCATACTGTTTTTGGACATGTAATTGAGCAAGGAATGAAGATAGTAAGTACTGTAGTTCAAGATGATGCAATAAATTCAGTTAAAATAATCCGTAAAGGAGAAGCAGCTAAGAGATTTGATGCGGTGAAAATTTTTAGTGATTACTTTAAATCCGAATACGAAAATCAAAAGAAACAAGAAGCAATCTATGCAGCTAATTTTAAAAAAATATCTACAGATAAATTGGCGTTTTTTGCTCAAGCGAAAGCCTCAGCAATAAAAACAAGTACTGGTTTAGAGTATGCTATTTACCAAAAAGGAACTGGTAAAATACCTGCAAACGGAAGCACTATCTTTATTAAATATGCAGGATTTTTAGAAAACGGAACCTTATTTGACACAAGCTCACAAGAAACTGCGCAACAATTTGGAAAATTTGATTCTCAAAGAGCTGCGCAAAACGGATATTCACCTCTTCCGTTCCAGGTGGGATCTAAAGGAGGAATGATTCCAGGTTTTGAGGAAGGATTATCCAAATTAAAAATTGGTGATAAAGCAGTGTTATTCATCCCTTCTAGTTTAGGATATGGTGAAAACGGAGCAGGAAATGTTATTCCGCCAAATGCCAATATCCTATTTGAGGTAGAAGTATTAGAAAAAATTTAAACTAAATATAAATCAATTAATTAATTACTAATGAAAATGAAATTTAAAATTGTCTTGTTATTCTTTTTTGGATTAACAATTGTAAATGCGCAAACCAAAAAATCTGTTAAGAAAGCAACTACTTCTTTAGCTGTAAAACCGAAACTAACGACTTCAGTTCCTGCAACACCAGCCATTAATATTAATGAAGGTATTTTTGCTGAATTGCAAACTGTTAAAGGGAAAATTTTGATTAAATTAGAATACCAAAAAACTCCAATTACTGTTGCTAACTTTATCACTTTAGCAGAAGGTACTAACACTCAAGTGTCAGAAAAGTACAAAGGGAAAAATTTCTACGACGGATTGAAATTCCATAGAGTAATTAAAGACTTCATGATTCAAGGTGGAGATCCAGATGGTAACGGCCAAGGTGGCCCTGGATATGCTTTTAAAGATGAGTTTACCGATGCTAAATTTGACAGAGCAGGAATTTTAGCAATGGCTAATTCTGGACCGAAAACTAACGGATCTCAATTTTTTATAACCCACAAAGATACGCCTTGGCTTAATGGCAAACATACGATTTTTGGATATGTAGTTACTGGGCAAGATGTTGTTAATGCAATTGCTCAAGATGATGTAATTAATAAAGTAGTTATCACTAGAAAAGGTGCAGAAGCTAATAAATTTAATACTACCAAAATTTTTGGAGATTATTGTGCTGGAAAAGCAGATGAAGATAAAAGACAAGCAGAAGTAGATGCTGAAGCTAGAAAAAAACAAGCTGAATTGGATGCTGCTAATAAAGCTGAATATGCTTCAAAATTTGGAAATGTTATTGCAAATAAAGCAATAGCTTTAAGTACTTTAAAAGCAAGAACTACTAAAACTGCTTCTGGTTTAGAATATGTAATCACTGAAAAAGGAATGGGTAAAAAACCAGAAAATGGGACTACTGTTTTTATTAACTATGCAGGATATTTAGAAGACGGAACCTTATTTGACAGTTGTTTAGAAAATGTTTCTAAAGAATGTGGTAAATTTGATCAAAACAGAGCAAATGCAAATGGATACCAACCTATGCAAGCTAAAGCTGGTGAATACCAATTTATTCCTGGATTTGTTGAAGGTCTAAATGCTCTTTCTTTTGGTGATAAAGCAACAATTTTTATTCCTTCCAACTTAGGTTATGGGGAAAGAGGTGCTGGAAATGTAATTCCGCCAAATTCAAATATCATTTTTGAAGTAGAGTTATTAGAAGCAGCTCCTGCTCCAACTAAATAATTTTTATAAATACCAAAAAAGGCACAAAAGATTTTTCTTCTGTGCCTTTTTTTTATGCATAATTGCGAAATTATTTTTTAAATTTCCATTCAAATTCGTCGTTGTCGTTAATAATAGCTCCAATTTCTATACGAATAATCTTACCAAATTCCGATTGAAATACCAACCAATTACTTTCATTGAAATGGTTTTCAGTAGAGTCAAAATCTTCAATTTCCCATATTTTAAAAGGCAATTCATTTTTAATAGCTTCTACATCGGCATTCATTATTTTTTTATCAAGTAAGGTAACTTCAGGATTGGAAGTTATCATATAACCCAATTTCATAGCTTCGTCTTGATAAAAAGTCAAACGTAATTGCGGTTTATTATATAAAAAAATTACATTTTGATCCTCGTCTTCAAATTGTTTATCGGGAGCGCCATAAATAGCGATAACGTCTTTTTGCAACATTCCGAAAAGAAGTTGATCGATACCATTTTTAGGATTTACTTTCATAATAGTTAATTAGCAAACAAAGTTCGTTAAGTTTTGCTAAAGAAGAATAAAAATTTTGAAATTTTTCAAATAAAAATTTTAACAAAAAAAGTGCCCAATTACTTGGGCACTTAAATTTTAAAAATTAAAAAAACAATATTACATTGTTTTTTTAACTGATTTTTTCTCAGCTTTCATTTCTTTTTTCTCAGCTTTCATTTCTTTTTTCTCAGTTTTAGAAGCTTCTTTTTTAGCTTCTGGTTTTTGTTGAGCATTTACTGTTCCAGCAAATAAGAAAGCAACTAACGCCATCATTGAAATTAATTTTTTCATTTTTTTTTGATTTTTGAATTAATAATCGTTTAAATTTCTTCTACAAATCTACTCTGATAATTATCAATTAATTCATATATAAACTTAAATTAAACTTAATCTTATCCTAAAAATTATATCTAAATAAACATGAATTTAAAAATAAACAATAGCATCTCCTTTTATACAAAATCATATATTTGTGACTAAATAATAAAGATAAAATGTTTGATATAAATTTAACTGAATGGATTGGTTACGCAGCGTCATTAGTGTTAATGATTTCATTTTTAATGAAAAACATAAATACACTGAGAATTGTTAATTCAATTGGAGCGCTTCTTTTTGTAGTTTATGGTATTATGTTATCTGTAAGCTGGCCTATAATAATTTCCAATACTTTTATTTTGGGCGTAAATGTCTATTATTTAAACAAATATTTTAGAAATTAATATTCTAGCGGATTTTTAAGAACAACTGATTATTTAGTTATTTTAATTATTTTTGAAAATGAATTCATTATTTTCTTCCGACAAAATTACGTTTGATTTGCCAAATGCCCAAATTGAATACTATCCTAATTTCTTTGAAGAGGCCAAAGCAAAAGATTTTTTTGATGAATTATACCATGGGATTCCTTGGCAACAAGATCCTATAACTGTTTTTGGAAAAACCCATCCACAGCCCAGGCTAACAGCTCTTTTTGGAAATGAAGGTAAGCCCTACTCCTATTCGAATATTGTAATGCAACCCCATTCTTGGAATCCGTTATTATTATTTATAAAAAATGAGATTGAAGAAGTATGCAAAGACTATTTTACCACCGTATTACTGAATTTATACCGCGATGGAAAAGATAGCAACGGATGGCATGCCGATAATGAGAAAGAACTTGGTAGGAATCCCGCAATAGCGTCGGTAAGTTTTGGCGCTGAAAGAAGTTTTCATTTAAAACACAATACTATTTCTAGTGCCAAACTTAAAATCAATTTAGGCAATGGAAGTTTACTATTAATGAAGGGAGAAACACAACATTTTTGGAAACACCAAATTCCGAAGACATCTAAAGATATAAAGCCTAGGATTAATCTTACTTTTCGGAGTATTAAATGATTATAAATTTTAATTTTAATTAAAATTCAAAATAAATTCAAATCCTTTTAAAAAGTAATTAATATTTTTCTTAATATTGGAAAGTAAATTGACACATAAATTTAATTAACATTAATTGTGCTTTTCGACTTATGAAAAAAAGTAAAAGAGTTGAACTTAGCCATGATCAGATAGAACGTGTGGTTAGCATGGCGCAAGAGGAAAAAAAACCTTTTGAAGTATTAAAAGCGGAATTTGGAATAACCGAAAATGAGGTAACCGAATTAATGCGCAAACGATTGTCTAAAGATAATTTTGAACTTTGGAAAAAGAAAGCAGCAGCAAGCAAACCAAAACCAAAACCTATGGTTGCTGATGATTTTGACGATTTAGACGGTAAATATTACATGAAAAACAAATTGGATTAATAAATTCAAACCTTATTTTAAAACTTTTCAAGTTTTTAAAAATTTGCATTCCTAATTTAGGAACAATTTACAGTTTATTAAATGGCTTGGTTATTCATAATCCAATTTTAAGTCATTAATATTATCTTTTTAATTGTCTATTTGAAATAGATAAAATAACTCGATTTAAATGTGAAAGCGATAAAAAAATATCGCTTTTTTGCTGATTCAAATTTTAAATAATAATATTTTTTTTAAATTAAAATAAATATTATTAAATAAAATATAAACATTATTAATTTTTATTTAAATAATGTTTACATTTGCATACTATTAATTTAATTTTATGCAGCCAAAACTTCCAATACAATGTCCTAGTTGTGAAAGTTCTCTCTCAGTAACACAACTAAGTTGCAGCAATTGTTCAACAATTGTTTCTGGCACTTATTCGCTCCCGTTATTATTACAAATAACTGAAGAAGAACAGAATTTTATTTTACAATTTTTTTTAATGAGTGGTAGTCTAAAAGAAATGGCCACGCAAATGGGAAATAGCTACCCAACAGTAAGAAATAAATTGGACGATATTATTCTAAAAATAAAAACAATTCAAAATAACAAATAACAATGTAATCTAAAATAGTATTTTACGAAAAACAACAATTTGGACAATTATGGTTGGGGAATTAGAATTGGCACTTATAACGTTTATGGAAATAAAGGATTTAAAATAACCTTTAAAAACGGAAACAAATTATTAATAGGAACACAAAAATCTGAAGAAATAAAAGATATTTTTAGAAAATTTAAATTATGATAAAAAAATTATTTAATCCATTTCACTTCTCCGAGAAGAAATTATTGCCGTTTGGTATTGTGACTTTATTAATTGGTGCTTATTTAGGATTTGCATATAATTCTAGATTTGATGGTGTCATAGACCTACATTATACTGAAAAAGTGAGTTTATTTCAATCCTTTTTCGATTTACTTATCGCAATAACAACTGTATCCCTTATTCTATATTTATTGGGTTTATTCATAAATAAAAAGACTAGAATGGTAGATCTGTTTATTGTAGTGCTAATTTCAAAAGTACCTTTTTACTTATTACCCCTTTTCAATATTGGCAATAAAATGTATGAAGTTTCTAATAAAACTTTAACTTTAATTAATCCAAAATCAGATTTGAAACTACTTCCTAATGAAATTTTATTTTTAATTCTATCTACTATAATTTCCTTACTAGCAATGATTTGGTCGATAATTTTACTTTACAACGGATTTAAAACTGCTACCAATTCTAAAGAAATCAAACATTCTATTTTATTTGTGATTGGCTTACTATTAAGCGAAATAGTATCCAAAATAATTATCCATTTCTTAAATTAAAAAAAATGAAAAATCTATTTCAAATTTTTCTACTATTTATTATTACTTTTTCTTATTCGCAAAAAATCAAAACCAATTCCCAAGAAATTGAGGTGAATTCCTTAATTAAAGGGACCCTTTTTTCTCCTGAAGAAGTAACTAATAAAACTAAATTGGTAATTCTTATTGCAGGTTCTGGACCAACAAACAGAAGCGGCAACAGCACCATGGGAGGGATAAACAATTCCTTAAAATTTTTAGCCGAAGGATTAGCAGGAAACGGAATTGCAGTTTTTAGTTACGACAAAAGAATTTTTGCGCAAATGATTGCTAAAACTCTGGATGAAAAAACACTTTCTTTTGAAGATTTCATTAACGATGCCAAAGATGTAATTACCTATTTCAAATTGCAAAAAAAATACTCTAAAATTATTATTGCTGGGCATAGTGAAGGAGCACTTATTGGGATGGTCGCTGCTCTAAATACTGCTGATGGCTATGTATCGCTTGCAGGTGCTGGAAGATGCATTGACGAAGTTTTATTAGAACAACTTGGTAATCAATCTCCAAAGATGAAAAACGCTGCTCAAGAAGGTTTCACTTCTTTAAAAGAAGGCAAAACTTTTGAAAATAAAAATCCGATGTTAGCTTCAATATTCAGAGAAAGCGTGCAACCGTATATGATTTCTTGGATAAAATACAATCCACAGGTTGAAATAAAAAAACTTACTATTCCTATTTTACTGATAAACGGAACTAAAGATATTCAAGTTCCTTCTACGGATGCCGAACTATTACATGTTGCAAACTCAAAATCGGAATTGAAAATAATTGAAAACATGAACCATATTTTTAAGGAAATTACGGTAGACGAAGACAACTTAAAATCCTATAGCGACCCTAAATTACCCGTTATTCCAGAACTAATTAACACGTTAACAACCTTTGTAAAATCAATCTAAAATCGTCCACTATTTGAAATTAAAAACCATGCAAAAAACACTTTTATCTTTATTCGCTTTAGCTTTAATTTATTCTTGTTCTGATAAAAAATCAGATGAAAATCTTCATATTACTGGATTTATCAAAGGATTTAAAAAAGGAACTTTATATATACAGCGCATCCAAGATACTACTCTTGTAGCCATTGACACTATAAAAATAGATGGGAATTCTAACTTTAAAAGTGATTTAAAGATTGATTCTCCAGAAATGTTGTATCTGTTTATTGATAGAGGCGTAACGAATTCTATTGATAATAACCTGCCTTTTTTTGTAGAACCTGGAAATATAAATATTAAATCTTCTTTGGATTTTTTTACTGCAGATGCTAAAATATCAGGATCTAAAAATCAAGAATTATATGAAGAATATAAAAAAGTAGTTTCTCGTTATGTAGATCAAAATTTAGATTTAATTCAAAAAAAATTCATAGCCTACAAAGCTAATAACACAGCTGAATTAACTAAAATACAAGAAGAGCAGGATTATGTTTTGAAAGGAAAATATCTTTACACTACTAACTTTGCAGTGAACCATGCCGATTATGATGTCGCTCCTTATGTTGCGGTTGCTGAGATTTATGATATTAACTTAAAGTACTTAGACACCATTCAAAAATCAATGACTCCTAAAATTGCCAAATCGCTTTATGGAAAAAAGCTAAACTCTTTAATTCAGGAAAGAAAGAAATTAGAAACCAAATAGTCAAAAAAAAATTCCCGTTCTAAAACTAGAACGGGATTTTTTTTAGTGACATGAAGGATCTAAATGTTTCCTTAATCTGTTAGTGTTAGTAGCAGAACCACTACAATCTGGAATCAAATTATATGGAAAAAAGCCCCCCAAAGGGTTTTTTATCTCTACTCTAGTCAAAACATGATCTCCATCATCATCAATATCATACATATTTACATAGCCATCGCCATCGGTATCGTAAGCATCTATAACGCCGTCGTTATTATGGTCGTATCCTCCAGTATATGGGTTTTCTTTCCATCGTAGTAAAGGTGAAACTGTCGATGGTAATTCTCTCTCATCTTTTGATAAAACTCCATCGCCATCTTGATCTCGATATCGCAATTCTATTAATTTAAAACTAAAAATAATAGGAGAATACGAAGGGATTGTACCTGCAGGACTATTGTAGTAAGCTACTCCGGATGGCAAGAACATTACACCTGCCCCAAAATTATCAAATGTAGTTCCATTACCACCTGTTCCAGGACTATAAGTCCCTGTATGAAAGTTGGTTAAAATATGGGACCATCCTGTAATAACTTCTTGCAATTTAAACCATGTAGGTGTAATTGCCTGATCAAATGTAGCACTCTTTAAAAGATTAATTCCTTTATATGCAACATGCACAGAATCAACTTGTGTAGGTCTTTCTTTGGTTCCTTCTCTGAACTTTATAAAATAAATTTTATAATTAATACCATCTTCTGCAACTGTTGTGTCTTTTAATTGAAAAGCAGGGTCGGTTCTTATAGACGAATGGCCTCCCGTTGGCAACAAAGTATCAAAAGTTACATTGTAATCTGCATCGTGTGTAAGATAATGGGTGTCAATGTAGGTGTTAATTAAAGCCAAATCAGCTGTATATTGCGTTGCATAATCTCTTAATGGCTCTGGATTATAGGTACTATCGCTAGTTGTACAAGACGCAACTAAAACACAAATAACAAAAACAGAAAGTATTTTAAAAATATTATTCATTATTAATCCAATTTAAGTGCGCAAGATACAATATTGATTTATTTTTGTAAACTATTTAACGTTGATTTTAGATAATTTTATGAGAGTAGATAAATATTTATGGTGCGTGCGGTATTACAAAACCCGGAATATGGTCACTGAGGCTTGCAAGAAAAACCACATAACGGTAAATGGCCAAGTGGCTAAGGCATCTAGAGAGGTTTTTCCGAGTGATAAAATCACTTTCCGAAAAGACCAAATCGTACATATTATCTCGGTTTTAGATATTCCAGATAATCGTGTGGGGGCTAAACTAGTTGATATTTACAGAAAAGACGACACCCCGGCCGAATCGTTTGCTCATTTAGAACTTTTAAAATTGTCTAAAGAACATTACAGAAAAACAGGAACTGGACGTCCTACCAAAAAGGATCGTAGAGATTTAGACGATCTTGAACTCAGCACCGATACAGAATAGATCTTTAATAATTTACAAAACAATCCTTTAAAAAGGAACTCTTTTTTATCTTTACAAAAAATAATACTATGAATGCCAACAGAATATTAAACCACTCCGAAATTGATCATAAGATAAAACGAATTGCTTATCAAATCTATGAAACTTTCGTAGAAGAAGACAGCATCGTTATTGCTGGAATTGCTTCTAATGGTTATATTTTTGCCGAAAAAATTGCTGCCGTTTTGCAGACTATTTCAACTATTGAGGTACTTCTTTGTGAGGTAACAATGAACAAACAAAACCTTAATTCAGAAATTAAAACTTCTATCTCTAAAGAAATCTATCAAAACAAAGGAATCGTTTTGGTGGATGATGTGCTAAATTCGGGTTCTACCTTAATGTATGGTGTAAAGCATTTTCTAGAAGTGCCATTGAAGAAATTTAAAACTGCCGTTTTAGTAGATCGTAATCATAAAAAATATCCAATTAAAGTGGATTTTAAAGGAATTTCACTATCAACTACCTCACTAGAACACGTGTCGGTGGTGTTTGAAGAAAATAATAGTTATGCAGTTTTAGACTAACAGTATAGAAATTTCTTCTACAATTTCTTCCAAACTTTTAGAATCTACCGAAACTTTAAAAGCAGCTTGATTGTAGTAATAGTTTCTATCAAAAAGATGTTTGGCAATAAATTCACGCAATTCATCGGTACTTAAATGCGCTATCAAAGGGCGGGTTTGTTTTTCTTTGTCTAACCGAAGTGTTAACGTTTCTATAGAAGCTTTTAAATATATTGAAACAACGCCATCTGCCTGCAACAATTCGTAGTTATTGTAATAACAAGGTGTTCCTCCGCCAGTGCTAATTATTAATTCTCTGGAAGTATCTTGAATAAATTCTAAAAAAAGTTCTCTTTCTATTTTTCTGAAATACAATTCCCCTTTGGCAACAAAGATTGTAGCAATTGACATTCCGCATTTTTTTTCTATTTGCTCGTCTAATTCTACAAATTCTATTCCCGTTTTTTGTGCCAACATAGCCGATATAACCGACTTTCCGCTACCCATATATCCAACTAAAACAACTTTCTTCATAAAATAAAACCTTATATACTAAGGCATTAAGAGATATTAATTAAAAAAGCCAAATTTAAAACAAAATTGCTTTGAAAAATAAATAATATCGCCTTATATTTGCACCCGCGTTCAAGAAATGAAAATGACTCGATAGCTCAGTTGGTAGAGCACATCACTTTTAATGATGGGGTCCTGGGTTCGAGCCCCAGTCGGGTCACTAAAATGGCTTAAGTCTAACAAAATTTTGAACGCAATGACTCGATAGCTCAGTTGGTAGAGCACATCACTTTTAATGATGGGGTCCTGGGTTCGAGCCCCAGTCGGGTCACAAAAAGAAGTCGAGCAGTAGCTTGACTTTTTTTATTTCAGGCCACGTGGAGAAACGGTAGACTTGCCATCTTGAGGGGGTGGTGCTCGTAAGGGCGTGTGGGTTCAAATCCCACCGTGGTCACGAATTAAGCCTATTTATAAGGTTTTACAAAGGTTTTAGTTAACATTTAGTTAACCATTTTAAAAAACGCTCTTTTTAGGGTGTTTTTTTTTATACAAATTGAATTAAGTTATTTTCTTTATTGAATAAATCTTTAACGTCTAATTCATTCTTTTGAAAATCAATAAAAATAGGTTGTTCGCCCGTTCCTGTATGTTTTAAAAAAAACTCTTTTAATATTTCGACTATTTGAATAGGTTTATAGTCATCAAACACAATAAATGATTTTTTAATTAAGAAACTTTCTAAAATTGTATTTACTTGCTTAACATTAAGATTATCTTTTAAAATCAAATTATACAAGTCTTTAGGGTTGTTAATTACTATCATATTTCAATAGTATTTTCGCCCCAAGTAATATAACGGACTTCAATAGGTTTAAAGCCATTGTCTTCACTTGTTGTTAGTTCAGTTGCTTTTAGTGTTGGAACTACAAATTTTGATAATTCAATAATCATTTTAAGTCGTTGTAGTGGTTCTAAACTTTTTAGGTCTTCGTTTAATTGCTCTAAATTACTTGAAACTAAATTTTGGAAATGTTCCCTTATTTCTGTAGTTGTCTTGTTTACTACTCCAGCGGTTCGCCCTCCTGTTTTAATACCTTTTGCCATTTGTCTAAATTAATCTATTATAGATAAAACAAATGTAATAAATATTTTTAATAGCTAAAAATTATAGTTATATTTGTTTAATCATTACCGCTTTGCCTGTGGTCTTGCTATTTGAACAAAAAAAAGAGCAACCGATTAAAGTTGCTCTTTTTATTTTAATTAGTTTTCTTACCAACCATCTGTTTTTTTTACGGCTGAAACTATGCTTTCAAACAATGATTTGTTTAGATTATTAAAATATGTTGGTATTTCGGGGGTATACTTACACCAAGCTCTATAAGTTCCATCTTTCTTGTACATGTTTTCTAAACTTTCTTTTGTACTATTTTTAATAAAATTAATGGATTTAAAGTCATTCCATCCAACTGGTACTCCCAATTGATTTGGTCCAACATAAACTTGAAAACCAATTAAATCATATTTATATTTTCCCTCTCTTATTGATATTTCTATTTGATACTTACATTTAAATGTTGATATGTCCGATACCCCCTCAAACCTTAAATATTCATTTTCAATAGTTGAGAGTATAACTTCGTTTGGATTCTTGTAAGTTACTTTTATCCAATGAATCATTTTTTTATAAATTTCGGGAGCAGTTTTGCCTTCAACCGTTGTAACTATAAAATCAGACATACCTCTTTCACTATTAAAAGTAAATTCTGTTTCTTGACTGTATGCTGAAAAACTTATTACCATCAACAATCCTAATACTATTTTTCTCATCTTCACTTTTTTAAATTATTAAATTAATTAATTATCAAATATAATGTTTTTCCCGTTACCCTCTTTGTCTATATCGCAAGTAACAGTGTGCATAATTAAAGTTCCAAAAGCATTTTTTGAACGAAATGAAACTCTAACTGAAAATGTTCCGTTTGCATTTTCTCCTAGAACAGTTTTATTAGTAATTTCTAAATCTGTTGGATCGTCTACATTCTTTTCTAAATATGATTTTATACTATATTCAAAACCTGTATCTTCAAATTTCTTAATTCGATTTGCTAAATTTTTACTTTCGCAAGTTAGATATTCATTATAGTCGTCATTTTTAAAAGATTTACCGTTTTTATATTCATACAAATAAACACCCTCAATTTCTTCGATTTTATCTAAATGAAATAAATTATCAAAATAAAGTATTGAATAGTCGTGCTCTTTAATTACGTTGTCTTTATTAGTTATAGCAATGTTAAAAGAACTATCTTTTTTATTATAATATACTTCTTTAATTTCAAAATCTTTGGATTTTTTAACTACAGAAACAATACTATCAATATTAGTATTAATCTTTATTGAACTTGCTTTTTTGTCATCGGTAAAATTAAAAACGACTATTAAAAAAACACATAAAATAAAAATTGGTAGGCAACCAAATTTTAGTATTTTCTTGTTTGTTTTCGCTCTCATTTCTAGTTGTTCAGTTGTCAAATTTTTTTTCATTGTTACATTTTTTTAAATTAAATAATTAACTACAAAAAAACCAGCGTGGGACATTTCTTATTTGCTAGCAACGTCCGACCAAGAACGCATACACATAATAAGAAAGCCCACGCTTTGACGTGTGCAATTCTTATTCAATGTGTAAATTTTAAACTTGGTCGGTTTTGCTAGCAAGAATAAGTTTGTCGATATGTTGTGATTTTTTTTATTTCATTTAACAAATGTAGTTATTTTATATTACTTTTTTAATTTCTGTTCCGTTAGTATCTACTAAATCAAATGTTTTAATAAGTTCCCAAATTTCGGGCGTGTGTTGTTCTATTCTGTAAATTACTTGTTCGGTTTCTGAATAAATTACCTCAACTTTTTTAGCTTCTTTTATTTCATTTATATAAACATCGGCTAAATCTGTTCCATATTCGTAGTCCGTTTGTTCCAGCCAATCACTAACAACAATATTAAATCCGAAGCCGTTTAATTCAATTGACTTTTGCAACCAATCAGAATACTCGCTTTTGTCGGGGAACGCTATAATTTTATACTGCTTTATAGGTTGTAAAAATTCGTATTTTAAGCCGTGTTTCCCTCCTGTTGCTAACCAAGTGTATTGAGGTTTAAAAACACTCATTATAACGGCTGTTTTTTCGCCCTCAACTAATGCAATGGTCTTTTGGTTTGTTTCATTAATAAGGTGTAAACCGAATAAACATTGATTAAGATTGAAGTTTTTTAATTTCAAAACACTTCGCACACTATTAATTAAACCTTTGCCGTTATTATCTTTTATTCGTTTTCCTGTTTCAGAATTAACCAACATTATTTTGCCGTGCCTTACATTCTCATTATTATCAATTTGCCAAAATATATTTGCACCGTTCCAATGTTTTGAAGTTCCTATTAAGTATTTTAATATTGCTTTTTTTACTTCAGTTTCTGAAAATATGGTTTTAAGGAATTGAACAAAATTATTTTGTTTATAGTTCCGACCGCTTTGACTAACTAAATTGTAATTGTGAAAACTTGGTTCGTTAGGTGGAATATTTACGACTTCAAAACTATTTTTAAATTCGCCCTTGGGTGTACATTGATAACTGCAACTACTTTCACGGTCACAACGTCCGAACGTATCATTTAGGTAGTTCCCTGTTTCAGTTTCAATGTATTTAACAAAGGTTTTTTTATTGCATTTAGGACAAATAAACTTTTTACTACTTCTATCTAAACTATATTTATATTGTTTCATAGGTTTAAGGTTTAAACTAGTTTACTAAACCATATATCAAAGGTTTATCAGTTTAATAGCGTATATATACGCTTAAACTAAACCGATAACAATTGAAATTTAAGGAATAGTAAACCGATTGAATTAAAAATTTACTTGTTTTTCTACTTCGTTAAATGCTCCAAGTGTGTAAGGTGCTTTTGCTTTGGATTGAATTAACCAGCCGTTATTTGAACAGTATGTAATAAGTAGCTTTGTTCTATTGTCGGCTAACTTTTTAGAGTATTGATTTTTAAAAGCAATTTGAAGTTGTTCTATTAATTTGCCATACATAAAACTTTCGCCTTTACTGAAAACCTCCGTTAATAATTGATATTTTTTAAAGTCTTCTAAATCTGTAATATCAAATTTATTTTTATTGGTTTCTGTTCTTAACTCAAAATTTTCAGCTATTACAGGAAGTCCAAATTCGTTAATTTCAAAGGCAAAAATTTCGGGTTCAATATTCCTACATTGTTGTGGTTCTACAATTGAAATATTATTATCGTTTTCAGCTTTCGTAATAGATAAAACCGTTTCAGCTTTATTTATTAATTCCGTTCCAATATGTCCCCTCGCATTATTATCGCTTTTGTTTTGGTGCAATACGGTTACGATATGAATATTTCGTTCTTCAGTCCATTTAAGCAATTTACTTGCAATCATTGTGGCTTCACTTTCGTCATTTATTGAAGTGACTAAATCCTTAATTCCGTCAATAATTACAAATCCTATTTTATCATTGTTATAAATCAAATGTTCAATAGCTTCTAATCGTTCAAAGGGTGTTAAACTTCTTAAATGATAAACGTGCAAATTATGTGGTTCGTCAACATTAATTTGCTTACAAATACGCTTTAATGCTATTTGAACGTGATATTTACTTTGTTCGGTATCAAAGTATAGTACTTGGTTTTGTTCCTGTGGCAAATCGCTTTTAAATCGCTTTAGAATTAAATCTTTACTTAATGCGGTTGAAACTGCAATATTTATAAAAAACGATTTTCGGCTTTTGGCTTTACCAATAATCAAACTAAAGTTGCCAAGTGTTCCTAAAACATTAAAAATATCTGTTTTAGTATTGTATAAACTCCAAGCTATCTGTGGTGGTGGTATTGCTTCGTTAACATCGATTTTATAATATTGAAGTTTAGTTTCTATGTATTCACTTTCGGGTTTAATTAGTTGTTTAAGAAAATTAAATTCGTCCTTTAGTTCTTTTGGTATATCTGAATTGTATTGTATAAATTCAGTTTGAAAATAATTAAATCTACTTTGATAGTCGGGCGGTGTTCCGTAGTTAGTAGGAAGTATAAAACCAGCTTTTAATACTTCTTTTGGTTCGCTTTGTATTGCTTTGTCAATTGCGTTGCTTAAATCGATTAAACCTTTTGCCTGTTTTTTATTTGAACTCATAACAATTAATGATTAATAGGTTTAACGGCTTCAAGTACTTGTTTTCTACTATACAAAACCCTATTGCCAATGCCATAACTCAAAAGTTTACCGCTTTTGGTATGTTTGTATAAAGTCGTTTTATTGAACGATAATAGTTTACAAACTTCTTCCCGTGTAACAAAGTCGTTTTCGGGTTCTGTTTGTTTAACCTGTTGAGGTTGTAAAAGAGGTGCAAGTGCTTCGGCTAATTGTTGTAGTGTAATGCCGTTTAAAAAAATTTGTGTGTTCATAATGCTCTTATAATAAGATTAATAAGAGCAAAAGTGTTTCTAAATGTTTGGTACTATTTTACAGTACCGTACCGTTTTAGTACCGTTTTAGTACCGCATTTATTCGGGTTCAATTTGATTGTATTTTCTTAAAAATTCAGCTCCAAAATTCAATTGATTTTCTGTTAAATATTTATGTAACTTTTGAAGTTTATCTTTATTGGCAAATGTATTTTTGTCACTATCGTTATTGTTTATTGTTTCTGAAAAGTAAGGACGATATTTTTTTTCAAATCCAAGTTCTAAACATAATTTTGTAAAATGTCCTTTGTCTTCTTTATATTTATAATATAAATTAAATGCTTCGCCCGTAGCTAATGTAATTCCTGTTTTGAACCAAATAGTATTTTTATAATCTTTAGTTTTATTTATTGGTTTTGGTTGTGATTGTTGAGGTGTTTTATTATTTGAAACGTCTTTTAATTTGTATTCTAAAAATTCAATTTTTTGTTCTGTACTTTGTTGTAAATTTTCTAATGTTGTAGATTGTTCCAAGTCCTCCAGCAACATTTGTTTTTTTGCTTTTGTCATTGCCCCGTTAACAACAAACGATAAAAATTCATTAAAACAAAAAAGTTGTTGTTGAATAAATGTTTGTTCTGTATTGTCAACGTATTGCTTTAAATAGTTTTCAAGCAATAAAACATAATCATTCTTATATTGAGTAAAAGTTAAATTATTACTTATTGTGATTTTGACGCTTTTTAAATTAATTGGCTTATTTGTTTTTTTGTCTTTTAGCCAATTTTCTAAACAATCAATTTTTTGATTAAATTTTTCTCTATGTCCAGCAAATAATTTATTTGTAACAATATTGGTTTGTTGTGAGTTTAATTTTTTATTTATTTTCCAATTGCTTAACAAATCAAATTCAAACCATTTTAAAAAATCAATTGCTTCACTTTCTGTTAGGTTTTCAAAGTAATTATTTAGTTCGTCATCAATAATTGAATAATCAATTTTTTTCAGTATTTCAATTACATTTTCGTAATTATTAGCCATTTGAACAAAGTATTTATTTAGTGCCTGTGTTGTGTATAACCTCCATTTGTGGCGGTGTTTTTTCCTTTGGTGCTAACTTACTAAAATATTCTAACATTTGATAAGCGTTATCGTATGTGGTTTTCCCTATGTAAGATAAAAACATTTTTTCTGTTCCGTGTGCCGTTATATTCATTAATACGGGTGTTGGAATACGTCCGTAAAAATTAGTAGCAAACGAACGCCTAGAAACGTGGGAAGTAATAAACTTATATTTTGGTTTTGTTTCTATGGTTGTAGCGTTTCGGCTTGTTTCTTTTATTCGCCCTGTTATCAATTCATTTATTCCAGCCTCTTGACAAACGTCTTTAATATATTCGTTATAACGTGCTAATGAAATTTTATAAGGTAAACCGCTTTCGATTATTTCAAGTGCTTCGGGTAGTAATGGTATTGCAACCAATTTACCTGTTTTTTGTTGCTTTAGTTCAATTATCTTAATTCCGTTTAACTCTTTTATATTTTTATCTGTAATATTCAACAAATCGCCTCCACGTTGCCCAATTAAACAACCAAGCAATAGCCATTTACGAGCGTTTATAATTGCCTCGCGAATTATAGGAGCGTTTTTTATTTGTTCCTGTTCGTCTTCACTTAAATAAATAATTTGTTCGGGTGCTTTATTCTCTGAAATTGACTTAATATTTTTTAATTGTGTTGAGATTTCAATATCATTTTTATAAGCATCTAAACAAATGGTTTTCAAGTTGTCAATGTTTTTACCGATATAATTTATTGAATACTTTTGATTAAACAACCAGCTTTTGTAGTCTTCGGCAAATTTCAAATTAACATTTTTAATCAAAACGCTTTTACCTTTCAAAACCTCAACTTCGAAGCGTAAAATAGTATTTTTAAATAGCTTTAAATTTTGGGTTCTACCAGCACTTAAACCCGTTCCGCTTTTTGCATTACGTTTATAGGGTGCTTCGTCAATATATTTTTGAATGTAGTTAGTCAATACGTCTAATTCAATAACCTGTACTTTATTATTGAATAAATCAATTTGAAGTTGTAACCAATCGCCTGTAATGGTTTCGCCAAAACTTACCGATTCATTATAAGCATCGTTTATAAAATTGATTAATTTATCTAGTTTAGATTTTATCGCTTTTAATTCTGTGTTTTTTTGTATTGGTTGCGAGTTGGTTTCGCTCCAATCTTTTGAATTAATTACAAAACCTGTTTTTCTTTTATAAACTTGTTTTCTGTTTATCGAAAATTGAATATAAATATTTGCGTTATCGCTTTTACTTTGAAGTAAACATTTTGAAGTTGCCATAATTTTTGCTTTTTGAACATTTCAAAGATAAACAAAAATTTTAATCTAGTTAACCGTTAGTTAACGAAAAGTGTGTTTTAATGTATTTAATCGTTTCTATTTTTTTAGTAAATTCTCTTAAAGCCTTTATTTATATGGTTTTTAGATATTTTTAAAAACAACAAAATACACGGGTTCAGTTCCCACCGTGGTCACGAATAAAAAGGAAATTCCAAACTAAATAATCAAGCTTTCTTGAATTGATTTAGTTTGGGATTTTCTTTTTTCAAAGCGGAGCTTTGTTGGGAAGTACGAAATCAATCCTACCTTGGTTAAGAATAAAAAGAAATCCGAATAAAACAATCAACCTTACTTGAAAATGTTTTATTTGGATTTCTTTTTTTAAAGATTAGCTTTGTTGGGAGGTACCAGTTCATGTAAAATTCAGAAACAAAATCATCCGTTAAATAGCTTTCAGTTTCATTATTAACATACATTACAAAACTCTTTGCACTCAAGTAAAGCAAACAAAATTCTTACTAATTTTAACAAGAGTATATCTACATTATTCGATTTTAATTAAAAATAAAATATTTCATAAAAACTTCCTATTTTACACTTTTTACAAATTTAAAATCGATATATTTGTGTTTAAAGTAAAAAAAAACTATGATTAGATTATTTATTTTTAAGTGGTACCCTGTTATTCTTGCATTTATTTGCATGATGTATTCCATTTCGCTAGGCCTTCTCGGAAGACATGAAGAAGCGCTTTATTCAGCACATTGGCCTGGAACAATTTTATTATTTGCTTTAGTAATCCGTCAAAGAAGAACATCGTGAGTGTTGGATTTTTTATCGTAGGAGCAGTTATCTTTGCATTTTATATGTATTTCACTCTGTGGAATATCGTACACTCAAGTAAAAAACAAAGAGAAGAAAATTATCCTAACGTACCCAAAGAAGAAACCAAATTAGGAAAAACTTTGGATAAGATTTTCATAAAAGAGGAAGAAACAGAAAAGTAAACTTTGTTATTCCTAATGTTCTTTAAAGACCTCTGAGAATTTGAACTTTTACTTTGAAGGAGATATTAAATGCTTTGGTATTGAAATCTAAAACTTTGAAAATCATAAGATAAGTAAATACAACAACTTACTCAACTGTTACTGAACAAAACGTTTATTACAATGTGCCTTTAACACAAATTAAAAAGAAATCCAAATAAAACAATCAAGCTTGCTTAAAATTGTTTTATTTGGATTTCTTTTTTTATAATGGATAATTAGTTGGTAAGTAAGAAGTCAATCCTTGTGTAATCAAAAAAAGAGCAACTGGGTGGTTGCTCTTTTTTTTATTTACAATATTTTTTAATCATTTCATCAGCTTTTCCTAAAGGGTCACCACCTTTTTTAAAATCTAAACAAGCACCATTTTTATTATTTAACTTTATTTTAGAAACTCCTCTATAATAATAAGCATCAAAACCCAACATTTTAGGGTCAATAATGATAACTTTTGTGAAATCCGCTATTGCTCCTTTGTGGTCATTGAGATATTGTCTTGTCAACCCCCTTGCGAAATATGAAACAAAGTCTTCAGGGTATATTTCAATCGCTTTAGAATAATCTGCTATAGCTAATCTATATTCTTTTTTTTGAAACCAAAAAAGACCTCTAGCATAATAAGAATTGGAAGAATATTCTCCAATTTCAATAGCTTTTTTAAAATCTAATTCCGCACCTAAATTGTCATTTAACTTTAATTTAGAAAATCCTCTTTCACAATAATTTGAATCATTTTCAGGGTTTAAATTAATGGCTTTAGTTAAGTCTTATATGGCTCCTAGGTAGTAATGTATATCATTTTTAGTTATTCCTCTTTCTTTATATGCATCACTTTTTGGATTGATTTCTATTGCTTCAGTAAAATCTTCTATGGCCCCTTGAAAGTCTCCTAATTCATGTTTAATTATCCCTCTCCAATAGTAAGCTTCTTCATATTTAGGGTTTAAATTAATAGCAATGGTAAAATCTTCTATAGCACCTATACTGCCTTGATTTATTCTAAATTTATCTTGAGCTTTTTTGAAATATTCCTCTGCCGTTTGACTATAAGATAGTGAGGTGACAAATATTAAAACAATAAATACTATTTTTTTCATAATTTCTAATTTAGATTCAAATCAAATGTAAGAAAAAATAAAACCAAATTTGCATAATATATCAATAAAAAATCTTAAATTATAGTTTAATATATATATATTTGTGTAAATTAATAAAATAATCATGAAAATAAAACCATACACATTAATAACTTCTTTTATATGTTCCTTTTATTTTATTACTCAAAATATTTATGCTAAAGAGAACGCTACCTTAAATTCAAATAAAATTATTGATTCTCTTTATAGTGTAAATCAAAAGAATGTAATTTTAATTAATGAAATTCGCTTTCGAAATCAAAAAAAATTTGAAGGGGAAATTTAGATGTACGCAACATTGATACTAAAGAAGAGAATGGTTATAATGCCATGTTTAAAAACACTTTTCTATTCATATCATTTGGCTCTAAAGCACTTCCCTTAAAATATAAGTTAGGGGATAAAAAAATCAAAATAAGTGTTTCGATTCAAAATAAAATAATTGATAGTAAAAGCTATTTTTGGATGCCAGAGTATGATGGAAATTATTATATATTCTTTCCTTTAGAAAAAAAATATTTTAGTTGCACAGCTTCAAAAACAAATATTAAGATAGACTTAATAGAAGATAAAACTAAAGCAATAGTTACTTCAGAATTAGTCAAATATGACACCTATTGCGAATTAGATTAATTACAATCTTTAAAAAAAATTAATTACCTAAACTAAAAACATTTAAATCTTGAAAAAAACAATTATACTATTCAGTTTTTTATTTGCAATTTGCTACACATTGAATGCACAAAGAAGGCCAAGTCGAACCCCATTGCCAGGATGCCAGTTTATGGTTGTTACTGAAAAAGCCTATTTTTATAATGCTGATCACATTGGCACTAGAGCAAGATTTGTGCAACGTAAAGGATATCTAGTAATGGATGACATGGTTTGGACTGCATGCAAATACTCAGATAGAGAATACGTTTATGTAGAATTTAGAAATCAAAAAGGGCAAGTAACTAAAGGTTTCATTAAAAGAGAAAATTTAGAAATGATGGCAGATTAAATTTGTATTTCTGTAAATAAAAAGAGCAACTGGGAGGTTGCTCTTTTTTTTAATTTTTATTATAGTTCTTAGAATATTTTATCTTACAAACTTTTTTACATAAACATCATTAGCTGCAGGATAATTAAGAATTTTTAATTGCAGTTGGGTTGAATTAATTAATTGAACTTGGCAAGACACATTATATGTAGCTAAAAAAGCCCCAGATGCATTGTATGCATTGGCAGACATATTTATTGTTGAAGTATTCGGTATGGAATAAGTTCCTGACGAATAGCTAATTAATGTGGAGAAGTTAGTATCAGTAAATGATTGAGTGCTTAAACTTCCGTCTGCATTAAAATAATTCAATTCACTTTTAACAGTATTTGTACCCCCAAATTTTTCAACTCCATTTAATACAGCAGATGTGGTTTTCCAGAGACCTTGAACACTATATGTTGGTGTTGGTGTTTCGGCTGTTGCTGAATCTTTGGAACACGATAATAATAAAAACGGAATTAATAAAAATAAATAATTTAATTTTTTCATAAGATATAAATAATATATAATTTGTTCTTACTCTAGACAGTTTTCGGCTTCCCTGTTACATTTTATTAGGCTAAAAAATGGAAAAGTCCAACTCAATAAAACATTATTTATTATTGGACTTATTTAAAAATTATACCTCAAACCAGCACCCATAACAAGTGAACTTATACTATTTTTAGAAGTCACTTTATAGGTAGTACCACCCATTTCAAGTTCATTCCATTTTCCAGTTGTATAATCTAGATTTAAAGACAATTTAAATCCTTTAGTTACACCAAAATTTAAAGAACTCCCTAATACAATTCCTGAGCCTCTTAATGTTGCGTCATCATAACCAGTCCCTGACTCTTTTCCTACAATACTAATAGCATATTGTGGTTTTAAATCAAGAGATAGTTTTTCACTTAAGCTGGCAGAATACATTGGTCCAACTGAAAAAACAGCAACTCCTAGTGCACCAGTATTTTTGTAGGCAAAACCAGAAGAAGTTAAATTTAATGTTGCACCCCATGCCTTGCTAAAACGATATCCGAAATTTATAAATCCTAAATTAATGCCAGAATTTAAATTATCAGATCCGTCACCGCCTGGAATAGCATATCCAACAGAAACTCCTAAATAAGCTTTTGAATCTTGCGCTTTTAATGAGCTAAAAGCCAATAAGCTAATAAATAATAATACAATTTTTTTCATTTTTGTTTGTTTTTGTTTTTGCTTACTCTAGACAGTTTTCGGCTTCCCTGTTTATTAATATTTCGATTCTTTTTATTGATGATTTTCTATTTAAGACACTATTTATTCATATTAGTGACTATTAATTGTTGCAAATATAAAAAATAATTCAACTTATAAGTCAAGCCAAAATAATTTTTTAAATTTTTTCTTTATTTTCTTTGTTAAATGCAGAATCGTTTTGAACAAATAGAGATAAAACTTGTAAATAAAATTTATAAAATTTTCCTAATTAAGTTTGAAGTAAATAAAACAAAATTTGCAAAAGCATCATTATGTTCAGAAACTACTGTAAGAAGAGTATTTGATTCCAAACAAAGAATGACCTTAGATCTATTCTTGCGTTTTTGGTTTGCTTTAGATATTAATGTTCAAGAAATTTTCAAAGAAATTGAAAATGTTAATTACGATTAATCAAAATCTATTTGATAGTTAAAATTTTTTGGTTTAATTTTATGAAATAGATAGTTTAATAGTATAAGATAAAGAGGTTAAAACAAAAACATTATCAAGTCTGGTTGGCGTTTATTAACTACCTAATTTATTAAAATTCATATACCTAATTTTGAAGATTTTAATTGGCATTTCTATTTCATGATCACATAATAAGAAATGAAAATTCATACAACTCTATTTCAAATTATATAGATCTAACCCTCAAAAATGGTACAAGGATACCTTTTAAAATAAAGAATAAAACAATACCAACTCCTTCTTAATAAATGAAAAAAACCAAATTCATTTATTTACCTCCATTTAAATTTTATTGTTCATATTTTTACTACTTTTGTTAAACAAAAACAAAGAGCCATGGGTAGTGTTAAAAACACTTTTACTATTAAGGATTTAGAAAATTTATCGGGAATAAAAGCACATACTATTCGTATTTGGGAGAAGCGCTATAATGTTTTAGAACCTATGCGAACCGATACCAACATTCGGTTTTACGACTTACATGCTCTTCAAAAATTACTAAATATCACCTTGTTACACGATTATGGTTATAAAATCTCTAAGATTTCTAAGTTACCAAGTGAGAAAATTCCGGAATTAGTTCAAGAAATAATTTCAAATAAAAGTGCTAAAAGTCATGCCATAAGTTCTTTTAAAATGGCGATGATGAACTTTGATCAGAAATTGTTTTTGGATACTTACGAGGCTTTACTGTCTGAAAAGTCTTTTCGAGAAGTGTTTTTTGAGGTATTTATTCCGTTAATGGAAGAAATTGGTTTGTTGTGGCAAGCAGAAACTGTAAGCCCTTCTCACGAACATTTTATTAGTTATTTGATCAAGTTAAAATTATTGGTTATAACCGAAAAAATTCAAAGTCAAAGCCCAACAAGAGAAGATAAATTATTTGTGCTTTATTTACCAATGGATGAAGTGCACGAACTGGGATTAATGTACCTTAATTATGAGATTCTATCCAGTGGCTACAAGAGTATTTATTTAGGGCAAAGCGTTCCTATAGATAGTTTGAAAGATTTAAAAAAATACTTCAACAACATAGTTTACGTGTGTTATTCTACAGTTGAACCAATAAAAAATAAGATTAATCCTTATATTCAAGAATTAAAAGAACAAATTTTAGTTGAAGATTCGCAACTCTGGATCATTGGTAGAAATGTTCAAAATATTGATACTACAATCCTCAGTGAATCTGTTAGAAAATTTGATACTATAAGCGAATTAATAACCGAATTGTAATAATTTTACATAGAAAATCGTATTCATTTAGAGAAAAAAATCTCTAACAAAATCATATAAAGACTTTATAAAATAAGCTTAGTAAATTAAATAAATATATGAACAAAGACATCAAAATAATTGGTTCTGGATTTTCTGCATTAGCAGCCAGCTGTTATTTGGCGCAACAAGGAAATTCAGTAACAATTTATGAAAAAAATAGTACTATTGGTGGTAGAGCACGTCAACTAAAAAGAGACGGATTCACTTTTGATATGGGTCCGAGTTGGTACTGGATGCCCGATGTTTTTGAACGTTTTTTTGGTGACTTTAATAAAAAACCTTCTGATTATTATGAACTAATAAAATTATCGCCAGCCTACAGAGTTTATTATGGAATTAATGATTTTATTAGTATCGCGGATAATTTAGAAGAAATAATAAAAACATTTGAAACAATTGAAGAAGGAAGTGGTACAATTTTAGCAAAGTTTATGGCTGAAGCCAAAAGCAATTATGATATTGCTATCAAAGATTTGGTTTACCGTCCTGGAGTTTCGGCTTTGGAGTTAATTACTACCGAAACCGCATTGAAAGTAGGTCAGTTTTTTAGCAACATTAGTAAAGACGTACGTAAAAAATTTAAAAACCAAAGACTAATTCAAATATTAGAATTTCCAGTATTATTTCTAGGTGCCAAACCTTCCGATACGCCTTCGTTTTATAGTTTTATGAATTATGCAGATTTTGGCATGGGAACTTGGCATCCTAAAAGTGGGATGTACGATGTGGTTCGTGGAATGGAACTTTTGGCTCTGGAATTAGGCGTAAAATTTGAAACCAATTCCAATATTGAGAAAATCATTGTAGAAAATAAAAAGGCTGTTGCCTTACAAATAGAGGGAAAAAGAATCGATGCAGATATTATTCTTAGCGGAGCTGATTACCATCACACGGAGACTTTATTAGATACAGAACATAGAGCCTATTCTGAAAAATATTGGGAAAGCAAGACTTTTGCACCTTCTTCCCTACTTTTCTATGTAGGTTTCAACAAAAAAATAGAGAATATTTCTCACCATGCTTTGTTTTTTGATGTGGATTTCAACCAACATGCGAAAGACATTTACGATAATCCAAAATGGCCTGAAAATCCTTTATTCTATGCAAATTTTCCTTCAATTACAGACAAGACTGCAGCGCCAGAAGGAATGGAATCTGGATTTTTCCTAATACCACTTGCGCCAGGAATTGAAGATACGCCAGAATTAAGAGAAACCTATTTTGAAAAAATAATTTCAAGATTTGAGACATTAACTAAGCAAAACATAAAAGAAAATATTATCTTTAAAGAGTCTTTTTGCAAACTTGATTTTGAAGAAGTTTATAACTCCTATAAAGGAAATGCATACGGAATGGCGAATACATTATTGCAAACAGCATTTTTAAGGCCTAAATTAAAAAGTAGTAAAGTAAAAAGTTTATATTTCACCGGTCAATTAACCGTTCCTGGTCCTGGAGTACCTCCAGCATTAATATCTGGAAAACTAGTTGCCGATTTAATAAAAAAACATAGTTAAATTATAAGAAAAGCATGAAATCCCTTTTTGACACCATATCTTTTGAATGCAGTAAGAATGTAACAAGCACGTATAGCACGTCGTTTTCTTCTGCTGTAAAAATGCTTGCACCAACTATAAGACAGGATATTTATAACATTTACGGTTTTGTTCGTTTTGCTGATGAAATTGTAGATTCATTTCACGATTACAACAAAGAAAATTTGTTTGAAATGTTTGAAAAAGATTTGGATGCTGCATTACAAAATAAAATCAGCTTAAATCCTATTTTAAATTCGTTCCAACATACGGTGCACAAATTCCAAATTCCAAACTCGTTAATCGATGCCTTCATGAAAAGCATGAAAATGGATTTAGTAAAATCCAATTATGCAACTGATAGTGAATACAAAGAATACATTTATGGTTCGGCAGATGTTGTTGGATTAATGTGCTTAAAAGTTTTTGTTAATGGAAATGAAGCAAAATACCAAGAATTAGAACAGTCTGCTATGAGATTAGGATCGGCATTTCAGAAAGTAAATTTTTTAAGAGATTTAAAAGCAGACTTTGAAGATTTGCATAGAACCTATTTTCCTAATACCGATTTAAATAAATTAGATGAAGCCTCTAAAAACAACATTATTACCGAGATAGAAGCTGATTTTGAAGCAGGATACCTTGGGATTGTAAACCTACCAATAGAAGCAAAATTTGGAGTTTATACTGCTTATGTTTATTACAAAAAATTACTTTCCAAATTAAAAAGTACCCCTTCCGCAGAAATAAAAAACACTCGAATTCGGGTGTCCGATTATCAAAAATTTCAATTATTTGCTAAATGTTATTTCACTTATAAATTTAACAGCATTTAAAAAAAAATAAAATTACTATGGGTTTACAAATATTAGTTTTTTTATTAACTTTTTGTACCATGGAATTTATGGCATGGTTTAGCCACAAATACATCATGCACGGATTTCTTTGGGTGTTGCACGAAGACCACCATAAAAAAGACCACGATTCTTGGTTTGAACGAAACGATGCTTTTTTTATATTCTACGCCGTGTTAAGTATTGGGTGTTTCTTATTATGGCAAAAAGGAATCTTTAATTTTGGAATAGCTGTTGGACTAGGTATTTTTGCATACGGATTAGCTTATTTTATGGTGCACGACATTTTTATTCACCAACGTTTCAAACTTTTTAGAAATGCTAATAACCGATTTTCCCGTGCAGTGCGAAGAGCACACAAAATGCACCATAAGAATATAGGAAAAAGTCAGGGAGAATGTTTTGGGATGCTAGTAGTTCCCTTTAAATATTATAAAAAATAAAAATTCCCGATTAAAATCGGGAATTTTATTAGAAACTAAATTTACTTTTTAGACACTTTTTTTAATTCGGCACCACCAGGTAGTTTCATTTTATCCGTTAGGATAGAGAGTTCATTTAAGTTGAAACTTCCTGATAAAGACATCAATACGCTTTCTTCTTTTCCAAAACCATCCATAAATAGTAAAAGCTCTTTCACCTCTGAATCGGAAGCACCAGGTTTTACATATATTTTTACAATTTTTCCTTTTTCATTAAATTGCGTTAATTCTTCTAGACCAACAGTTTTACTGTACTTTTCTGAAACTGCTTTCATGTCTTCACTTTTCTTTACACTAGAAGTCACAAAAACTTTTAGGTCGTCTAATTTCTTAATCAGATTTAAATATTGCTGGGTTTCTTTATCATTTACATCTAATTTACTGAGCATAGAGAACATTTTTTTATTCACTAAAATAGTATTAATGTCTTGCTGATTTTCATATTTATCGAAAACCGATTGTGCAAAAAAAGTATTAGAAAGTAATACCAAGGCGATAATTAAAATTCTATTTACGTTCATGATTTCTGTTATTTAATTAACAAATGATCTACTTTTTAATGAATACAAAAGATAACACTTCTTATTTCTTATCCAAAAGTACAGAAACTAAAAAAAGGATTTTATAAAAAAAGGTTAAAGTTTAACATTTAATCCCAATTTAAAATTTCTTCCTCTTGCAGAATACCCACTATTTTCAACAAAATCTTCATTGAAAATATTAGTAACATTACCAAAAATAGTTAATCGATCTTTTACTAATTCATACTTTATTAGAGCATTTAAAAGCTGGTAGGAACCTAATTTTGTGGAGACAATTGCATACGTATTTCCATCAAAAAAAGTGTCCTGTCTAGCATCAATATATTGATAATTAGCATTTAAAAATAATCTTTTGGTTGCCGAAAAATCAATAGAAGTATTTACTTTATGCTTTGGAATTAATCGGTTCAAGGCTTCATCTACTTGTGTAAAAGTATAATTGGCATTACAATTTAATTTTGCAGAAAGAGCATAATTTACAATAGTTTCAATTCCTTTGGCTTTGTTTAAACCCTCTACATTGGTATATTTGTAATTAGCATCAAATCCTATAGAATTGTTTTGTTCTCTATAAAATGCAACCATATTAAAAGTAAGTTTTTTTTGAGCTAAAGAAACCTCAATACCCGATTCGATAGTAGTATTTTTCTCGGGAGTTAAAGTTGCATTTCCATATTCAGAATACAATTGGTACAAACTCGGCGTTACAAAAGCAGTGCTGTAAGAAGCTAACAACTTAACCGGAATTTCCTTCCCAAAATTAAACGACGGATTTACATTGTACACTATTTTATTGCCATACTGACTGTGCATATTCAATCGTGCACCTGCATTGATATTTAGACCGAAATCAGAAGTGAAAACTCCTGTAAAATAGGGGTCTACCATGTTAAATTTAGCAACTTCTTTGGTAATTATGTTATAGGGTGTTTCACTTTTCATATCATGAAATTGGTAATTTGTACCCGTTATTAAATAAAAATTAGTAGATATAATATTCTTATTAAAAGCATCTATTGTTACACTTCTCGAGCCATAGCTAGAATTATCAATGCCATTGGCACCAGAATTTAATTCCTGATATGCTCGTTGCAATTTGGTGAAATTAGAGTTCAACCTAAATTCACCTTTGGTATAAATATACTTTGGAGAAAATCCAAAACGGAATTGTTCGGTTTTAGACTTATTGAAATAAGTATCATTTAAGCCCGTATTATCATACTGGAAATCGTAATCGTTATTTACTTTATCGTAATTTCCGAAGAAATCTAAAGTCAATTTATCGTTTACTTTAAATCCTAATTTTGACAAATAATTAATTCTTGAAAATCGGTCTTTATCATAATTCGAATCAGGGTTTGGCTCTGCTACTTGCGACATTCCTTTGGTTTCGGTACTGTTTATCGAAGCCAAATAATTCACTTTACTAACCGTTCCGTTAACCGAAAACCCTTGATTAAAATCTTGTCCATTATACTTAGGATTGTTTGCAGTATTATAAGAACCAACATTTATGTATGCATTAGCCTGAAGCGGTTTTTTACTCGATTTTTTCAAGGTAATATTGATTACGGCCGTTGCAGCGCCAGATCCGTAAAGTGTACTTGCAGCACCTTTCATGATTTCAACACTTTCAATTTGATCGATAGGAAGCAAACGCAAATCGTACTCAAAACTAATTCCGGAAGCATCAGTAACCGGATTTCCATCAATTACAATTAAAACTTGTTGGTTTTTTCCGCCTCTAATGTAGTAGCCAAGGTTTTTTCCATTGGCAGATTGGGTTCCGTTAATCTCTACTCCTGCCACTGAATTTAATACACTGGCTAAAGTTTGCCCTAATTTTTTTTGAAGTTCAGCAGCTGTAATTTTGGTGATTACTTTTCCTGATTTTTCTTTGCTTTGAGCAAATTTAGTGTCTGAAAACACTACTTCATCTAATTGTTTTACCTTTACAGAATCTTTTACTTGGGCATAGCCACAAGTGGTCGCCAATGCAATACATGCACTGAAACGAATGAAATTTCTCTTCATTTTTTTTAGTTACTACTAATTTTTATTCATGGGAGAAAAGCACAGAATTACCCATACCCAAACCTTTTTTCCCGAAAGTTTGATACTCAATGTAAAATGGCAGGTCTCCTGGCTTGCGTCTTGTTGTTTGCCTTCCCATTCGCCGTAACGAAAAGTGACTTTGTAGATAACAACAAGCATAATAGCATACAGTTGCGGGTACAGCCTAGGTTTTTAACCTAATTCCCTTTTAATGTTCCTCTGAAAAATCAAAGTCACAACCGAAATACGTTTGTAAATGTAGTGGAATTTATTGATCCTTATTTAATTTATTTTTAGAAGATTTCATTTAAAATAAAAGTAATATTTTATTTAATGTTATAAGGATATTGATTTAAGTTTATTTAGAGATTACAACTACCACTAATAAAAAAAGCTTGATAGAAAAATTAAAGTTTAATTTTAACGATTTTGTTGTTTTGAATTATGACCAAGTCACTGTTATGCTGTTTTTTAAAAATAAGCATTTTTTCATAGGCTCTTTCAAGACCTTTTACAATTTTATTTCTTTTTTCTATTTTAGTTTCTGGTGTCATAAGTAACTTTTTAATTCGTTAAATTTCATTTCATTAAGAATATGTAATTCTTCACTTGCAGATATTTCTGCAATTAAATCAGGTATTCCTTCCGAATTATCAAATAGCAATGCCTGATCAACTATTGATAGATATATTTCAAAAAGATTATTAATACCTTTATAATACCTTCTTTCAATTACATCTTCTGGAATATTATGTCCCCCTTCAAGCACTCTAGTTTTTACCCTTTCTTTAGCCAATTCAGGATTTTTTAGCCAAAAGAAAAGCAACGTTACATTATAATTTTTCTTTTTTGCGTCAAGTATTCTATTTTTATAACTTCTTGTTGAAAGTGTTGTTTCAAATGCAAAATTTTCGTTTTGTGCTACTAAATCTGAAATTCTATTAAGCATTATCCTTCCTGCCTCAAATGAAACTTTTTCAGGCTGAAATGGAGAAAGTCCTTTTGCAATTTCATCTGCGTTAACAAACTCTTTGCAATCCAAAATTTCAGGTAAAATTGTAAATGAAGCTGTAGTTTTACCAGCGCCATTACATCCTGCAATAATGTATAGATTCTTTTCTTCCATGAATGCAAATATATAGAAAAATGAGTTGAACTAGTTAAATAAGAATATTGATACAATTAGTTTATATAACAAATTGAAACTATTGAACATCCAATGTTACATTCGCAACAATTTATAGAAACATTGTTTTACTTTTGCAAAAAATAATTCCATGTTGCGATTTTTAAAATCCTTTTTATTAGTTCTACTTGTTTTTCCATTTGTGCAATGCAAAAAGGAAATCCAAGACCAAACAACTTTAGTTACGAAAAACGAAATTCACTATGCCAAAGGATTTTCTATACTAAACCAAAAGGGATATTCTGTGGTAACCGTTTCCAATCCTTGGCCAAAAGCCGATAAATCATATACCTATATTCTGAAAGAAAAAAATGGAATTATTCCAGATAGTTTGAAACAGTTTCTAACAATTTCAGTTCCTGTAAAAACTATTGTAGTGACTTCAACCACCCATATTCCTTCACTAGAGATGCTAGGCGTTGAAAATACGTTAGTTGGATTTCCAAATTTGAATTACATTTCTTCAGAGAAAGTTCGTGCTTTAATTGATGGCAAAAAGTTAAAAGAGTTAGGTTCTAATCAAGCATTAAACACTGAAGTCGTAATCGATTTACAACCACAAGTCATCATTGGTTATGGCATTGATAACAACAATCCAACGCTAGATAATCTTCAAAAAAACGGTTTGAAAGTTTTATTAAATGGCGACTGGAATGAACAAACTCCGTTAGGAAAAGCAGAATGGATTAAGTTTTTTGGGGCTTTATATGGAAAACAAGATAAAGCAAACAAGCTATTTTCTAAAATAGAAAAAGACTATTTAAACACCTTGAGAATTGCCAAAAGTGCTACTATCCATCCAACTATTTTAGCGGGAGACATGTTTGAAGATAAATGGTATTTGCCGCAAGGTACTAGCTGGGGTTGTCAGTTATTAAAAGAAGCGCAAGGCAATTATTTATGGGCAACAACCACAGGAACTGGTAGCCTTTCATTATCCTTTGAAACGGTTTTAGAAAAAGGAAAAAATGCCGATTTTTGGATAACTTCAGGGCAATTTGGATCGTTAAAAGAAATGCTAGAATCCAACCCTCATTATTCACAATTTAAAGCCTTCCAAAATAAAAATGTATACTCATTTAGCGGAAGAAAAGGAAAAACAGGGGGAGTTTTATATTATGAATTGGCACCTAACAGACCAGATATTGTATTGAAAGATATTGTGAAGATATTGCATCCAGAATTGTTAGTGGATTATAAACCTTACTTTTTTGAAAAATTGAAATAGACACGAGTTACAATAATTTGAACAAAAAAAAGGACTTAAAATTACACGGATTTTTCTTTTAACTTTGCAAACTATTCCAGCTTTAGAGAATCTTAATTCTTTTTGGTTTTAAATATCGAAAATGTTCCAAACCCGAAATACTATTCTATTTTCAATACTAACCTTGCTATTGCTTACGGCTTTGTTGTTAAATATTTCTTTGGGACAAGTTGCAATTCCATTTAAAGAAGTAATAAAAAGTTTATTTGGGGCTACAGCAAGCAAAGACACTTGGGAATATATAATTATTAATTTTAGATTACCGAAAGCAATTACCGCTATTTTAGTTGGTATTGGACTATCAATTAGTGGGTTACTAATGCAAACTTTATTCAGAAACCCTCTAGCAGGACCCTATGTTTTGGGATTGAGTTCGGGTTCCAGTTTAGGAGTTGCCTTTGTGATTTTAGGAGCTGGAGCATTACCTGCTGTAGTTTCAACTTTTTTATTGTCGTCTTATGGAATAATTTTAGCCTCTTGTTTGGGTAGTTTTTCTGTATTGCTGTTGGTGCTTTTGATATCCAAATTTTTGCGAGACACTATGACCATATTGATTGCAGGATTAATGTTTAGTAGTTTTGCAGGAGCTATAGTTTCAGTATTAACTTTTTTTAGCTCCGCGGAAAAATTACAAAAATTTACTTTTTGGAGTATGGGAAGTATAGGGAATTTATCTTGGCATAATATCCTTATTTTGTTAGTAACTGTTGCTATCGGATTACTATTAAGTTTGTTTTCAATAAAATCATTAGACGCCCTGCTTTTAGGAGAAAATTATGCCAAAAGTCTAGGTTTAAAATTGAAAAAATCAAGAAGATTAATTATAATAGCAACTAGTATTTTAGCGGGTAGCATTACTGCTTTTGCAGGCCCAATTGCTTTTATTGGATTAGCAGTTCCGCATTTATCGAAATTACTTTTTCAAACGAGCAGCCATCGAATTTTGTTTTGGAGTACCATATTAATAGGCGCGATTATTATGCTCTTTTGCGATATGGTTTCCCAAATGCCAGGGTTTGATTTTACATTACCAATAAACGCTATTACATCTATTGTCGGAGCACCAGTGGTTATTTGGTTATTGGTGAGAAAGAATAGATTAGTTTAAAAGCAAAGATTAAAAGGATTTTTCTAAATAATCTGTGAAAATCAGTGAAATCTGTGGCGGAAGGTTTTTCAACATAACAAAATAGATTTATAAAAAAATTATGAGCGATAACAAAAACATACTAACTACCAAAAACCTTTCGATTGGATACAAATCCAAATCAAAAGACAATGTTATTGCCAAAAACATAAATCTTAAACTAGAAGCTGGGAAATTAATTGCTTTAATCGGAGAAAACGGAATTGGAAAATCAACACTATTAAGAACCCTTTCGGGACTAAAAAAACCTTTATCTGGCGATGTTTATTTAAACAATAAAAACCTAAAAGAATATAGGCCTCTTGACTTAGCACAAAATTTAAGTTTGGTTTTAACCGAAAAATTACCCACAAGTAATTTAACCGTTTTCGAATTAATTGCCTTAGGAAGACATCCCTATACCAATTGGATTGGAAAATTAAATCCCGAAGATTTAGAAAAAGTAAACGAAGCAATTTCCTTAACTCAAATTGAGCATTTATCAGATAAAAAATACTACGAAATAAGCGATGGTCAATTCCAGAATGTTCTTATTGCAAGGGCTCTAGCACAAGATACGCCATTAATAATTTTAGATGAACCTTCAACACATTTGGATTTATTTCATAAAGTTTCGCTTTTTAAATTATTAAAAAAACTAGCAGCAGAATCCAATAAGTGCATACTTTTCTCTACCCACGACATTGATTTAGCAATTCAATTATCTGACGAAATTATAGTTATGAAAGAGGATTTTCTAATTCAGGACCAACCATGCAATTTAATTTCAAAAGGAGTTTTTGATACACTTTTCAAGGATGAAAGCATAAAATTTGATAGCGAAAAAGGGAAGTTTGTGATAGGATAAAATATCAATCCACAATTATTTTCTTTACCACCCTAATATCATTATCATAAAAAACAAAATAATATACTCCTGAATTTAATTCGGAAATAGTAAGAAAATTTTCTTTAATAACACTCTTTAATATTATTCTTCCAAACACATCAAAAACAACAACTTTTGTATCATCATGAACTCCATCAAAAAAAACTTTATCATGAGCAGGATTAGGGTATAATTGAATTTTACTTTCCTTCTGATTATCTAAAGAAAGTCCGTTACAAAAGTCAAAAACATCAAATATTGGCAAAGCAGAATTGTCATTTGAAAAATTAAAAAAACTCATGTTTTCATAAGAAGATCCCTGTCCCCATTGGTCACACAGAGAGGAACTTATCCAAGCTGGCTCCCAATAAATAACTCCCTTACCTCCTGCATTATACACCGTATTTACTAAGTCGGAAAAATATTGTTTCTGACCGAGAGGTGTGATTGGGTAATTTAAATTTCCATAAGAATTTACAATATTTGAATATCCATCGGAACTTTCAGTTGTCCATGGAGCGCCTGTTTCAAAAATCATTATGTCTTTATTATAAGTAGTTTTTAGAGAACTTACTAAATTACCTAATTGATTTAGAGAAGTAAAATTTGACCAAAAAGGATAATAGGAAATACCTATTATATCATAATTGGTAATATTTTGGTTACTAAATAATGCCGAAAGCCAAGTGGCAGTAGTATCGGTAAAATGAACAGCTTTTTTTATTGAGGTACTATTTGAAGAATTGAAATCATCAACCGCAGTTAATGCAACATTAAATTTATTAGAGTCTTCAGGCCAACTCCAACCATCTGTAGTATTGGTATTATCTATAAATCCCCAAGTAGTTTCATTACCAATTGCAACAATATCTGGAGTTACATTATTGTTTTTTAGAATTTGTAATACCGAAAAAGTATAATTGTATATTGAATCAAGAAGATCCGTTCCCGTAAGTCCATTCCATGCTTGAGGCATTTTTTGTTTATTTGGATCATTAAAATAATCTCCATAATGAATGGCTAAATTTAATTTCATTCCATTTGATTTGGCGTTTGTAAATCCAATAATTACATCGTTAATATCATTTGCTGCAATAGTATTTCCACAATTACTGGAGATATTTTGCGGGGTATGAAATAAACGCATTCTAACCATATTCGCACCTTTTTGGGCAAAAAGTGAATATGGATTTACCTCAACGTTGTTGGTATCTCGATAAACTGCACCATTTGATAGAACTGAATTTGTGTAAGATAAATCAGCACCAATAGTAAAACATTGTGCATTCAATCTGATAGAAAAAAACAGTAATAATAAAATTATTTTTTTCAAATTATTAAATTTATTTGCCTTTTTGCCTCTCCAACAACAAAAGCAACAGAATTAGCAATATTAAAACTCCGGATTAAATTAGACATTGGAATGGTTAAATGATTTTCAAATTGTGCCAAAACTTCTTGACTCAACCCGACACTTTCTTTACCAAAAACCAACCAATCGCCATCTTGAAATTTCGTATCATAAATAGAAACATTCGCATTTGAACTCATAAGGAAAACTCTAGATTTATCAGAAATTTTAGCCTTCCATTCGGCAACATTTTGGTATTCAGTAACATCCAAATGCACCCAATAGTCTAAACCCGAACGTTTTAAATTCTTATCATTTATAATAAAACCAAACGGATGTACTAAATGCAAGCGACTTTCAGTACCGACACACAAACGGCCAATATTTCCTGTATTATTTGGTATTTCGGGCTCTATTAAAACGATATTTAACATTAATTATTGATTTTTGATGTTGCTATTGTCATTGATATTTAAAAAATCACCTACTTCAAGAACTTCTCCGGGTTGTAAATTATTTAAATGGATTGAACCAATTCGAACACGAACTAACCTCAAAGTAGGAAATCCAACTGCCGAAGTCATTTTTCTAACCTGTCGAAATTTCCCTTCATTTACTGTTACGGTTAACCAAGAAGTTGGACCATGACGTTCGTCACGAATTTTCTTAGCGCGCTGCGGGAAATCCGGAATTTCATTTAAAATAGAAGCTTGACATTCTTTAGTTAGATACTTTTTACCATCAAAACCAATTAACACTCCTTTTTTTAATTGCTCAATTGCATCTGGAGTTATAATCCCGTCTACCTGAACGTAATATTCTTTTTCTACTTTTTTACTTCGAACTATTTCGCTCATCATACCGTCAGTAGTTAACAGAAGTAAACCTTCCGAATCTTCATCTAATCTACCAATGGCCATAGTATTATCCGGAAAATCATACAATTCTCCTAGTAACTTTTTAGGTCGCTTTAGTTTGTAAATAAACTGAGACAAATAGCCATAGGGTTTATAAATAATAAAATGATGCTGGATGGACATTTAATCAATTTGCAACAAAAATACTATTAATCTGTTAATGAACTATTACATTTTTTAGTATATTTACTTACCAATACCTATTCATTTATGACAGCAACCATCCCTATTCTAGTAGTATTTATTATCGCCTTAGCTATAGGAATTTTCCTTGGAAAATTATTATTTACTGCCAACTCTAAAACGGAAAAGGCAACTTTAGAAGAGAAAAACAAAGGATTGCTTTCGCAAATAAATCAGATGAAAGATCAGGTTCAAATAGACCGTGCTGATTTTGAAAAACAAGTAACAGCATCCAATTTAGATAAGGAATCAATCCGATCGGAAAAAGAAGCTTTGGCCATTCAGTTATCTAAAAAAGAAACTGATTTTGAAAATCTTTGGGAACGTAATAAAGAGCAAAAACAAGAAGTAGAAAAACTTCAGGAAAAATTCACCAAAGAATTTGAGAATTTAGCCAATAAGATTTTGGAAGAAAAAACTTCAAAATTTACAGAGCAAAACAAAGAAAATTTAAAAAATATTTTATCTCCTTTACAAGATAAAATCCAACTTTTTGAAAAGAAAGTCGAAGATACTCACAAAGAAAGTATCGATCACCATGCCTCTTTACGCCAGCAAATACTTGGTTTAAAAGAAATGAACGAGCAAATGAGCAAAGAGACTGTCAATTTAACCAAAGCATTAAAAGGCGACAGCAAAATGCAAGGAAATTGGGGGGAACTTATTTTGGAGCGCGTTCTTGAAAAATCAGGATTAGAAAAAGACAGAGAATATTTTGTACAACAAAGTTTTGTAACTGAAGATGGCAATCGGGTATTTCCGGATGTAGTTATTAATTTACCCGATGGCAAGAAAATGATTGTCGATTCGAAAGTAACTTTAACAGCCTACGAACGTTTTATTAATGAAGAGAATGACAATCTAAAAGCCCAACATCTAAAAGACCATGTAATTTCTATAAATCGCCATGTGGAGCAATTAGGAAACAAGAATTACCACGAATTATATCAAATAGAAAGCCCAGATTTTGTGTTGCTTTTTATACCTATTGAATCGGCATTTGCAATAGCATCAAATGAAGATACCGCTCTATATAATAAGGCTTTTGAGAAGAACATTATAATTGTTACACCGTCTACTTTATTGGCTACACTTCGAACTATTGACAGCATGTGGACTAATCAGAAGCAACAAGAAAATGCACTAGAAATTGCAAGACAAGCAGGAGCATTATATGATAAATTTGAAGGTTTCGTTTCCGATTTAGTTAAAATTGGAAAAAAAATGGACGAAGCAAAAATAGAATACCAAGGGGCTATGAACAAACTTATAGATGGGAAAGGAAACCTTGTAATTAGTGTAGAAAAATTAAAAAAAATGGGAGCCAAAGCAAAAAAATCACTTCCTGAAAATATAATAAACAGGGCAACTATATCGGATAATTCAGACTCTAACCCGGAAATAAGTTTTGAATAAAATAAGGAAGTCTAATGGGGAATTACATATAAGTCAAACTATTCCCAAAGCACAAACTTTTATTTTTTGTTTTAGAAAAAGACATAAAATTCTTATAAACTTGAAATAAGGCTACTACTTTAAAAATAACAACATAGAAGGCTTATCCTTTATAATTACAGGGAAATCCTAAAATTTATCAGGGAAGAAAAAAACACAAAAAATAAAGAATTGGTTTATCAAAATCTTTGATTTAAAACACTTCCAATTCGTATATTTGCAACACTAATTTAATATTAAACTTCATGCAACATATTATTGATCGCTTCATAAGTTATGTAATTATAGACACCGAATCGGATGCCGATTCTCCAACAACTCCTAGTACGTCGAAACAACTAGTTCTTGCTAATTTATTAGTGAAAGAACTAAATACTATCGGTTTAACCGAAGTTACCATTGACGAAAATGGTTATGTAATGGGAACTTTAGCAAGCAATGTAGACCATGAGGTGCCAACTATTGGATTTGTCTCGCATTACGATACCTCTCCTGATTTTACAGGAAAAGACGTAAAACCTCAAATCATCAAGAATTACGATGGTGGTGATATCGTTTTAAACAAAGAACATAACATTATTCTTTCTCCAAGTTATTTCAAAGATCTATTGTTGTACAAGGGACAAACATTAATCACTACAAACGGATTAACGCTTCTTGGTGCCGATGACAAAGCTGGACTTACCGAGATTGTTACTGCAATGGAATACCTAGTGCAACATCCTGAAATTAAACATGGAAAAATTAGAGTTGGTTTCACTCCCGATGAAGAAATTGGTCGCGGTGCCGATATTTTTGATGTCGAAAAATTCGGTGCACAATGGGCTTACACTATGGATGGAAGTCAAATTGGCGAATTAGAATATGAGAATTTTAATGCTGCTGGTGCCAAAATAATTTTTAAAGGAAAAAGTGTGCATCCAGGATATGCCAAAGGCAAAATGATAAACTCTATGCTCATTGCAAATGATTTTGTCAACCAATTACCTAAAAATGAAATCCCACAAGAGACTATAGATTACGAAGGGTTTTTCCATGTTACCGGTCTTTCTGGGAGCCTAGAAGAAACCAAATTAGATCTTATTATCCGTGATCACGACATGCAATTATTTGAAAAACGAAAAGAACTAGTTCTTGCAATCGTTGCAAAAATCAATGCTCAATTTGCGGCACAATTCGGAGAAGATATTTGTATTGCTGAAATTAAAGACCAATACTATAACATGCGCGAAAAGGTAAAACCGATGATGTTCATAGTAGATTTGGCTGAAAAAGCAATGCAAGAATTAGGCATCACGCCACTCATCAAGCCTATTCGTGGCGGAACCGACGGATCCAGATTATCGTATATGGGATTACCATGCCCAAATATTTTTGCTGGCGGTCATAATTTCCACGGAAAATATGAATATGTTCCTGTAGAAAGCATGCAAAAAGCAGTAGATGTAATTGTAAAAATTGCCGAATTAACTGCAACAACCGATTTCTCTAAATAAGTAGAAAGATTTTTATAATAATTCCACAAATTTCATAAACTGAAATTTGTGGATTTTTTTATACTAATAAATTTTTAGAAGCGAAACTTTCGGGCAGTATCAGTAATTGCAATTCCTGCCATCCGTTTCAATCTTTTTAAACTCCGACAGAGTTAAAACTCTGTTGGAGTTAAAAAAGGATTTCCGCTTCTGTCAGGGCTATACGGTTATGGTATTGTAATAAAATAAAATTCCAAACAAGAGAAAACCAAAGGAATGGAAAAAATAAAACCAATGAATTTAAAACATTGGTTTAAATGATAACTACCGATAATAAATTAAGAATTACGATATTCTTAATTCCTAATTGACTAAGCTTTCTTATTCAACGAAGCACTCATTTCTAACGAAATTGCAGAACGTTCCATTTTTAATTTTCCAGACATTGTTTCAAGAACCACAGTAGTTTCTGCTAATTCAGAAATTTTCCCGTGAATGCCACTTTTTGTGATAATTCTATCTCCTACTTTTAAAGTGCTTTCAAACTCTTTTTCTTTCTTAGCCTTCTTTTGTTGTGGTAATATCATAAAGAAATAAATAACCACGAACATTAAAATAAACGGTAAAAACTGACTTATTTGTTCCATAACTTTTAATTTTTGTTTTTAAATTTTGATTTACATTAAGCCTCTTCCGACTTTATTAATTCTATTTTTTAATTGGAAATCTTTTACTAAATTATCTAAAATTCCGTTGATAAAAATACTACTTTTTGGCGTAGAATATTCTTTTGCCAATTCTAAATATTCATTTATTGTAACTTTTAACGGAATGGATGGGAATTTCAAGAACTCGCAGATTGCCATTTTCATAATTATTGTATCCAATTCGGCAATACGATCAATATCCCAATTTGGAGTTTTATCAATAAATTCTTTAGCCAATTCGGTTTCGTTTAAAACTGTTTTTCTAAACAAATCAACTGCAAAGTCTTTATCTTCAGCATCTTTATAAATTGGAGGTACTTTAAGCGATTGCTCTTCCGGAGTAATTTGTTTTAACTGCTTTAATATTTGGGTATTCACTACCGGAATATCATCTACCCAAGTAAGTTTAAAATCTTCTAAGTAAGAATATAATTTTTCATTTGGCGCAATCAATTCTGAAAACATATCAGCAACAAAAAAGCGTTCTTCCTCAAAAGTTACCGCCTTTTTAGTCATGTATTTTTGATACAATTCACTTTGCTTAATTATTTGCAAAAGCATTAAAATAGTATCATCATTAGCTTGCCAATTATTTATTTTTCGATTTTCAAGAGCTATACTCAACGAATTATTAGCATCTAAGGCCACTAAAATTGGATTATTTATAAACCGCAAATTGGGGTTTCGTTCTTCTGGAGTTGCAAGATGTTTTTGCTGTGCAAGAATCTGGTATTCCATTTCTTTTTTACGTATTTCTACTAAAGAAGACAGCATAATTAAGTATAAATCAACTATGTTTTCTATACTGGCTTGTAAAAACTTTTCTTGTTTTTCAAGATTATCAGATCCACTTTGGTGCATTGCATAAATGGATTGCATGACTTTAATTCTAATATGTCTTCTGTTTAGCACGGATAAGAACTTTTAATTTGTATAAAATAAACAAAGCGAAAGATTACTCTTTCGCTTTGCAAAAATAAAACTATTTTTAAAACATTAAACTATATATTGTCCTTTTCTTTTTTTCTTTGTGCAATTCTAATTTCAGCAATTTCCATAGCAGCTTTTTGAGGAGTCAATTTATGTTCTTTAGCATAAGCAAAAATTTCTAAAGTTGTATTATAGATATTTTCAGTTCTACGCATTGCTTCTACTTTATCATAATTAGCGATTTCAGAGTAAACATTAATAATTCCTCCAGCATTAATCAAGAAATCGGGAGCATAAATAATGCCTCTTTCATGGAGAATTAGACCATGAACATTTTCATTTGCTAACTGATTATTAGCCGCACCTGCAATCACTTTAGCCTTAATTTTAAATACTGTTTCGTCATTAATTGTAGCTCCTAGAGCGCAAGGTGCATAAATATCAACATCGGCTGTATATAAATCGCTTCCAGAGTAAATAGTAGTCCCGTATTTTGTACAAACTTCCTGCATTCTTGCTTTATTAATATCAGCAATTTGAATAATAGCACCTTCTTTAGTTAAATAATCTACTAAAGTTTCTCCAACGTGTCCAATACCTTGAACTAGAATTTTCTTTCCGTCAAGATTATCCGATCCAAATTGGTATTTTGCTGCTGCTTTCATACCCATATAAACGCCGTAAGCAGTTACAGGTGATGGGTTTCCTGAGCCACCACGAGATTCAGAAATTCCAGTCACATAAGGTGTAACATCTCTAACAGTATCCATGTCGGCAGTTTCCATACCAACATCCTCAGCAGTAATGTATCTTCCTGAAAGTGAGTTTACAAATTCTCCAAATTTACGCATCATTTCAGGCGTTTTTTGGGTTTTAGAATCCCCAATAATTACTGCTTTTCCACCGCCAAGATCCAAGCCAGTAATTGCAGCTTTGTAGGTCATTCCTCGAGATAGTCGCAAAACATCATTCAATGCTTCCCATTCGTTGGTATAATCCCACATTCTTGTTCCTCCTAATGCAGGTCCTAAAACAGTGTTATGAATACCAATAATTGCTTTTAATCCTGTATCTTTGTCGTTGCAAAAAACAATTTGTTCATGATTATCAAAAGATAATTGACCAAATACAGGATCCATTTTTTGAAGTTCTTTAGCTGTAGTGATTTCTGTAGTCATAAAAAATTTTTGGATTGCGATTTTATCAATAAGTCGGTGTAAATTTAAATTATTATTCAAAATAATTCGCCTATTTTAGTTTTAATTAGCAAATTATTAAATCAATTAAATAATTATTGAACAATACAAATTGCATAATATTTACGTAATTAACAAATTAAGAACTATAATTATCTAGGATAAAATAATAAAATGAAGGAATTACAATATTTAAATAAATATTTTATCAAATATAAATACCGTTTTTTATTGGGTATTTTTATCACAATTGTCGCACAAATATTTTCTCTTTTCACTCCAAAACTAATTAGCAAATCCTTCAAAGCTATTGAAGAATTTCAAAAAAACGCTATAGGATTGGATAGCGTGAAAAGCCAACTTATTGAAAATATATTACTTGTAATAGGAACTACAATTATTGCTGGGCTACTAACTTTTATTATGCGCCAAACATTAATTGTGATGTCAAGACATGTAGAATTCGATTTAAAAAATGAAGTTTTTAAACATTATGAAGTTTTAGATCAAAATTTTTACAAACGCAATCGAACAGGTGATTTAATGAGCCGTATTAGTGAGGATGTTGCCAAAGTAAGGATGTATGTAGGTCCTGCGGTTATGTACACTATTAATACAGTAATTCGTTTTACAGTTGTAATAATTTATATGTACAATGTTTCGCCTAAATTGACCTTGTACACCTTACTACCGTTACCAATTTTATCTTATATTATTTATAAATTAAGTAAAGAAATCAATACACGTAGCACTATTTTTCAGCAATATTTATCAAAAGTATCAAGTTACACCCAAGAGGTTTTTTCTGGAATTCGAGTAATAAAAGCCTATTCGTTAGAAAAAAAAAATCAAGATATTATTACCGAACTAGCCCAAGAGAGTAAAGCTAAAAGCTTGAAATTGGCAAAAATACAATCGCTTTTTGGTCCTTTAATGGTTACTTTAATTGGAATTAGTAATTTGATAGTTATTTACTTTGGAGGAATGATGTATATCGCACACGATCCGGAGATTCAAAACATTGGAATTATTGCCGAATTTATTCTATATGTAAACATGCTAACCTGGCCAGTTGCATCTATTGGTTGGGTTTCATCGCTAATTCAAGAAGCAGAAGCTTCACAAAAAAGAGTTAATGAATTTTTAAAGACAGAACCAGAAATTAAAAATACAACTTCTGAAAAAACTTTCATTAGAGGAGATATTGAATTTAAAAATGTTAGTTTTATTTATGAAGACACCAACATTATAGCATTAAAAAATATTTCATTTAATGTAAAAAAAGGGGAGACATTAGCGATTTTAGGTAAAACTGGCTCAGGGAAATCAAGTATTCTATCTTTAATAACTCGAATGCACGATGTGAAACAGGGTTCTATAACTATGGACGGAACTCCTTTGGCAAAAGTTAATTTAACAGACCTTAGAGAAAGCATTGGAATAGTACCACAAGATGCTTTTTTATTTTCAGATAGTATTATAAACAACATAAAGTTTGGCAAAGAAAATGCAAGTGACCAAGAAGTTATTGAAGCGGCTACCAAAGCAGCAGTTCACGATAATATTATCCAATTCAACCAGCAATACGAAACCATCTTAGGAGAACGTGGCATAACGCTTTCAGGAGGACAAAAGCAACGCGTTTCTATTGCAAGAGCAATAATAAAAAATCCTGAAATTTTACTTTTAGACGATTGTCTTTCGGCTGTGGATACTGAAACCGAAGAGACTATCCTGAATAATTTACTTGAAATTTCTAAAGATAAGACAACCATAATTGTTAGCCACAGAGTTTCTTCTGCTAAAAATGCCGACAAAATAATTATACTGGAAGAGGGAGAAATTATCCAAGAAGGGACTCATAATCAATTGATAAGACAAGAAGGTTATTATAAAGAATTGTATAATAAACAACTTTCTGAAAAAGAAATAATATAATTCTTGCATAGTACTATTTTTTTTAGCATTTTTGGAATTAGAAAAATTACTAATTGACAGAACGATTATGAGAGAAAACGACATGTTAGAAAACGAAGAGATTTTTTCTAAAGTATTAAGAGCAGGAAGAAGAACTTATTTCTTTGATGTTCGTGCTACCAAAGCCGAAGATTATTACATCACTATCACCGAAAGCAAGAAGTTTACAGAAGAAGATGGTTCGTTTCATTTTAAAAAGCATAAAATTTATTTGTACAAAGAAGATTTCACTGCTTTTAAAGAAATTCTAGAAGAAATGACATCGTTTGTTTTAAATAATAAAGGGGAAGAAGTAATCTCAGAAAGACACCAAAAAGATTTTAAAAGAGATTACACTTCAGATAATCAGGAGGAAACCCCACAAGTAGAAAAAAATTTTACTGATATTAATTTTGATGATATTTAGGGTATCATTTGAAAAATAATTAAGTTCAGAATCAAAAGGTTTTGGACTTTTTTTTATTCTATTCGCGAGCCATTTTTGACTTTCGAATCGGAAGTTATTAAAACAACATCTTCTCCATTTACAGAACCAAGAACCAAACATTCACTATTAAATTTGCCTATTTGTTTTTTGGGAAAATTTATAACTGCAATAATCTGTTTACCAATTAAATCTTCTTTAGAATAGCGCTTGGTAATTTGCGCCGAAGCCTTTTTAATTCCGATTTCTTCACCAAAATCAATAATTAATTGGTAAGCTGGTTTTATAGCTTTTGGAAAATCAATAACTGCAGTAATCGTCCCTACTCGCATTTCTACTTTCTCAAAATCATTCCAATTAATCATAAATTATATTTAATAAAGTAAATATAAAAAAATCCCAATAGAATTATCTATCAGGATTGATTTTAACTTAGTAATCATAATTTATTAAGACTTTTACTTAACGTCCATTAACTCAACGTCAAAAATCAAAGTAGCATTAGGAGGAATTACACCACCAGCACCGCTTTCTCCATATCCTAAATAAGCCGGAATAACAAAACGTGCTTTATCTCCAACTTGCAACAAAGCAATACCTTCATCCCAACCTTCAATAACTTGGCCTTGACCAAGACGAAATTCAATTGGTTTTTTTCTTGGGTAAGAAGAATCAAAAACCTTTCCACTTTCAAGAGAACCTTCATAATGAACGGAAACAGTTTTACCGCTTTCTGCTTGTTTTCCAGACCCTTTTTGAATCATTTTATATCGTAAACCACTTTCTGTTTTATCAAAACCAGCGGCTAGTTTTTCCATCGTTTCTTCGGCTAGTTTTTTAGCTTCTTCTATTCTTTTTAATCTCGATCCTTCAAATGTTCGAAAAGCTTCAATTGCATTCCATTTTTCAGCCTCTGCTCCTACTCTTAAGATTTCGATGGTATCAATGCTATCGCCTTGACCAATTGCATCTACCACATCTTGACCTTCAATAACATTTCCGAAAACGGTATGTTTATTATCTAACCAATTAGTTGGTACGTGGGTAATAAAAAACTGCGATCCATTACTCGCAGGGCCTGAGTTTGCCATAGATAAAACTCCTGGTTTATCGTGCTTTAAAGTTGGATGAAACTCATCTTCAAAACTATATCCTGGGCCTCCAGTTCCAACTCCTTGTGGGCAACCACCTTGAACCATAAAATCTGGAATTACTCTATGAAATTTAAGTCCGTCATAATAAGGTTTTCCCATTGGTCGTGCTGAATTTTCAAGTTGCCCTTCGGCCAAACCTACAAAATTTCCAACAGTTCCTGGGGTTAAGTCGTGTGTTAATTTGACTATAATTGCACCTTTAGTGGTGTTGAATTTAGCATATATTCCGTTTTCCATTTCTTATTATTTTTTTTATTAGGATGCAAATTTAATATATTATTGAATATAAACTTCAAAATTGTACCTTTGAATAAACTAAAATAACCGCAGTTTTAGGTTTAATAAATAGAAAAAGTGAAAGAAAAGATGGATTACATAAACATTAATAAGCAAACTTGGAATAACAAAACCGACGTGCATATTGCTTCCGAATTTTATGACATGAAAGGCTTTTTGGAGGGAAAGTCCACTTTGAATTCTATTGAGTTAGAACTTTTGGGTGATATATCCAATAAAAAGATTTTACATCTACAATGCCACTTTGGCCAAGATACCATGACCTTTACCAGAATGGGAGCAAAAGCAACAGGTATTGATTTATCAGACAAAGCTATTGATAGAGCCAGAGAAATAGCAGCAAAATTAAACTTAGATACTTCTTTTGTTTGCTGTGATATTTATGACACTCCAAAGTTTATTGATGAGAAATTTGACATTGTTTTTACCAGTTACGGAACTATTGGTTGGCTTCCTGATTTGGATAAATGGGCAAATGTGGTTTCGCATTTTTTAAAGCCTGATGGCAAATTTATTATGGCCGATTTTCATCCGGTTGTTTGGATGTACGACAATCATTTTAAGGAAGTTTTTTATAATTATTTTAATGTTGAACCAATAATAGAAGAAGAAACCGGGACTTATGCTGAGAGAGATGCTGCCCTTTATGCGAAATCTATAGGCTGGAATCATCCAATTTCGGATATTTTAAATAGTTTAATTAATAGTGGTTTAGAGATAAATTGTTTTAACGAATATAATTATTCGCCTTATAATTGTTTTAATGAAACTGAAGAATTCGAACCAAATAAATTCCGAATTAAATGCTTTGAAAATAAAATCCCAATGGTTTATTCTATAAAAGGGACTAAAAAATAAATCCAAAAGTATTTTTCTCTTTTAGCCCCGATAGAAATGGAAATCCTTTTCTTTTTTTCTTCAAAAAAGAAAAGATTGCAATGAATAGCGGGAATAGCTCCTAAAAAATAAATATTTATCTTTGCCAAATGCGAATAGACATCATTACTATACTTCCCGAATTATTACACAGTCCTTTTGAAGCTTCAATCATGAAACGCGCTATTGAAAAAGGATTAGTGGAAGTTCATTTTCATAATTTGAGGGATTATACAACCAACAAACAAAAATCGGTGGATGATTATCCGTTTGGTGGTGGCGCAGGAATGGTGATGACGATTCAACCAATAGATGCTTGTATTAGCCATTTAAAAAGCGAAAGAGAATACGACGAAGTCATTTATATGTCGCCGGATGGAGAAACTTTGAATCAGAAAATGGCAAATACCGCTTCGATGTATGAAAATATTATAATTCTTTGCGGACATTATAAAGGGGTGGATCAGCGGGTTCGCGATCATTTTATTACTAAAGAAATTTCTGTTGGAGATTATGTTTTAAGTGGTGGTGAAATTGGCGCTATCGTTTTTTGCGATGCTATAATCCGATTAATTCCTGGGGTTTTAAGTGATGAAACTTCGGCATTGACGGATAGTTTTCAAGACGGATTACTCTCAGGACCAATTTATACAAGACCTGCAAATTATAATGGATGGAAAGTACCCGAGGTTTTAACCAGCGGACACTTTGCTAAAATAGACCAATGGCGGGATGATATGGCGTATGAACACACTAAAAATAGAAGACCCGATTTATTAGACCTTTAATAACTGGAAAAATATCAATTATTAATTGTTAATTATCAATTATTAATTATCTTTGCACCCACATTTGACTAACCTCTGGCGAAAACCGTGAATGTTGCTCAGATTTTAAACCATAATTAGCATTAAAAATGGCAAATTTAGTAGATTTCGTTAATAACGAATTATCAACAAAAAAAGATTTCCCTGCATTCGGAGCTGGTGATACTATCACTGTTTTCTACGAAATTAAAGAAGGTGAAAAAACAAGAACTCAGTTTTTCAAAGGAGTTGTTATTCAAAGAAAAGGTTCAGGAATGACTGAAACTTTTACAATTCGTAAAATGTCTGGTGCAGTTGGTGTAGAGCGTATCTTCCCGGTAAACATGCCAGCTTTACAAAAAGTTGAAGTTAACCAAAGAGGAAAAGTTCGTAGAGCTCGTATCTACTACTTTAGAGAACTTACTGGTAAAAAAGCAAAAATCAAAGAAAGAAGAAGATAATTCTAAACTTTCAGTTCATAAAAAAAGTCTCAATTTATTTGGGACTTTTTTTATGAACTGAAAAATGTGTGTTCAAATTATCAAATTCCTAATTAATCTGCTTTTAAATATTAAATTCATAATTCAATCGATTTCGTTATGTAACCGTTATGAAATTGGTATCTTATTATTATATTTGCACACTCAAAAATTTAGAATAAACAAAGATTAAATCTTATAAAAATGGCAAAAATTAAAGTAGCCAATCCAGTAGTTGAATTGGATGGCGATGAAATGACTCGAATTATTTGGAGCTTTATTAAAGAACAATTAATCCTTCCGTATCTTGATTTAGATATTAAATACTACGATTTAGGAATTGAAAGCCGCGAAGCTACTAAAGATCAAATCACGATTGACTCTGCTGAGGCAATAAAAAAATATAATGTTGGAATTAAATGCGCCACCATCACTCCAGATGAGGAGCGTGTAAAAGAATTCAGCTTATCTAAAATGTGGAAATCTCCAAACGGAACTATCCGAAATATAGTTGGTGGAACTGTTTTTAGAGAACCTATCATTATGAGTAACGTACCTCGTTATGTTCAAGGATGGACTAAACCAATTGTTATTGGTCGTCACGCTTTTGGAGATCAATACAAAGCAACCGATACAGTTATTAAAGGAAAAGGAAAACTAACAATGAGTTTTGTATCGGAAACGGGAGAAACACAATCTTGGGAAGTGTATGATTTTCAAGGAGATGGCGTTGCAATGGCAATGTACAATACCGATGAAAGTATTTACGGATTTGCACATTCTTCTTTTCAAATGGCACTTACCAAAAAATGGCCTTTATATCTTTCTACAAAAAATACAATATTAAAAGCTTATGATGGACGCTTCAAAGATATTTTTGAAGAAGTATACCAATCGACTTACAAAACAGATTTTGAGGCTAACGGAATGATTTATGAGCACAGACTTATAGATGATATGGTTGCTTCCTGCATGAAATGGAATGGTGGATTTGTTTGGGCTTGTAAAAACTACGATGGTGACGTTCAATCGGATACGGTAGCACAAGGATTTGGTTCTTTAGGATTAATGACTTCTGTTTTGGTTACTCCGGATGGAAAAACTGTTGAAGCAGAAGCAGCCCACGGAACAGTAACGCGTCATTACAGACAACACCAACAAGGAAAAGCAACTTCTACCAACCCAATTGCATCTATATTTGCTTGGACTAGAGGTTTAGAGCACCGAGGTAAATTGGACGGAAATCAAGAATTAATTGATTTTTGTTTGAAATTAGAACAAGTATGCGTTGAAACTGTTGAAAGCGGTAAGATGACTAAAGACTTAGCAATGTTAGTAAAACCAGAAGGATTAACTTCATCGGATTACTTAACTACCGAAGGTTTTTTAGCCGCAATTAAAGAAAATTTAGATGTGAAATTGGGATAACCAATTATTTACTAATATCAAAGACGACTTAGCGGTCGTCTTTTTTTGTTTACAAATTAGATTGGATTGCATCTGTATTTGTGAGTATATTTGCAGGCACGGTATTTGTAATGAAGATTGTGAAATGGGGTCGACTGGTTTTGACAGCGAGTGGAATTGAACAGTAAGCACGTCGAGCATTGAATTTTGGCTCGTAAATATCAATTTTCAAAAAACATAAACGGCGAAGGAAACTACGCTCTTGCTGCATAATCTGAATCATAGTAAGATTAGCCACGCTCCTACCAGGTAGGAAAGCAGGATTTACCTCGAAAGCTTTGGTTTGTGGCGGTCGGTATAGGTGAATCGTAAAAACGAACCTAAGAACAGTAAAGCTTCGGAGCTGTTACGAAAATTTAAGGAGATAAGTGTTTTGTGGCTGTTTTTGGCCTTGCAAAATGACGAAAACTCAATCAGAAAATAAGCGTGTAGAAAGCTCTTTGATTGCTTGTTTGGACCCGAGTTCGATTCTCGGCGACTCCACTAGAGTGGACAACTCGATTTTTTTCGATAATTGTCCACTTTTTTTATTTTGTCTATTGAAAAAATATTGATATATTTTCTAATAATTATTTAATTTAAAATATATGCATGATTTTTCAATTAAAATACATGCAATTTGATTATATTTATTAAATTTGCTTTATGAACAAGTTACAAGAATTAAAAAAACATTTAACACGAGGAAAAGTATACCGCAGAGCTGATTTGTCTATGTGGTCAACTTCCGTTGACCGTCATCTTGATGAATTGGTGAAAGATGGCACTTTACAGAAGCTTTCACAAGGGCTGTATTACTTTCCTAATTTATCTGTTTTTGGAGAAACACCTCCGGAAGAAGAAGTATTAGTGCGTTCTTTTCTGAAAGATAATCGTTTCTTGGTTACTTCTTTAAATGCTTATAATACACTAGGAGTTGGAACTACTCAACTTTACAACCAAAAAACCGTATACAATCACAAACGTCATGGTGACTTTAAACTAGGTGGAAAAACATTTTCATTTAGAGTAAAACCACATTTTCCAAACAAAGTCTCACAAGAATTTCTTCTGGTAGACCTATTAAACAACATAGACCAGCTTGCCGAAGATTCAAAAGAAGTAGTTTTAAAAGTACTCTCCAAAGCAAAAACTATGGATAACAAAAAACTAAAAAAAACACTTCAAGAATACGGAAGTATAAAAACAAAAAAAACACTAGAACCCTTTTTAACAGGTCAAAATGTCTAACTATTTACATAACCACAAAGAGTTTAATAAATTACTACGAATTGTAGGAGCAGAATTAAATATTGAACCAGGACTTATAGAAAAAGACTATTGGATTATGCATGTTTTGTATGGATTAAAACAACAAGGATATCAATTCGAACTCAAAGGAGGCACATCACTATCCAAAGGCTACGGAATAATTCATAGATTTTCCGAAGACATCGACATCCATATCAAGCAACCAACTGAAATGGAAATTAATGAAAATCCAAATAATAATAACCCAAATAACATTCAAAAAAGAAAAAACTTTTACGACGGGTTGGCTAAAGAAATTGACATAAATGGCATCTTATCGGTAACGCGAGATAAAGAATTTGACGACTTAAAACAATACCGAAGTGGTGGCATAAGACTACATTATGAAAATAGTACAGATGTTATTGAAGGGGTCAAAGAAGGTATTTTATTAGAAGTAGGATTTGACACTGTAACACCAAACAACAAAAAAACAATATCATCATGGGCTTATGACAAAGCCATTCAACAGAAAGTATCCATAATAGACAATCGTGCTATTGACATAATATGTTATCACCCTGGCTACACTTTTGTTGAAAAATTACAAACAATTGCCACCAAATTCAGACAAGAACAAGAAGAAAAAGTAGAAAAACAAAATTTAATGAGGCAATACTATGATGTCTATTGGCTACTCAAAGAGGAAAAAGTAAAAACATTCATTGGTACAGAAGAATATAAGAAACACAAAATAGAGCGCTTTCCAAATAAGGACTATGAGTTACCAATTGCTAATAACGAAGCGTTCTTACTAAACAACCCCGAACTTAGGAAACGATTTACGGAACGCTTTAAAAAGACAGCTGCATTATACTATAAAGGGCAACCCAACTTTAATGATATTCTTGATGAAATCAGCAAATGGGTCGGAAAATTGTAATTTAAATTTAGAGTTTAATATTCAATAAAGTCCGTAAATCTAACTCAAAATAGTTCGAGATAACTCCTCTCTGCTCCACAAATAAAAACCTCAACCTTATATTTTATTAGGCTTGAGGTTTTTTATTGAGTACTTATTCTGGAGCAACCACAGCGCCTTCCCAGTGCATCATACCCCCTTCTAAATTATAGGTAGTTTCAAATCCCATTTGATTCATTATTGAGCAAGCTTGAGCACTTCTTCCGCCTGCTTTGCAATAAACATAATAATTTTTGGTCTTATCTAATTCTTCTAAACGGTAAATAAAACCTTGCCCTTTATAAATATCGTTTAATATTGCTCCGGGAATTATTCCGTCCTGCCATTCGTCTTCTGTTCTAACATCTAATACTGCTGCATTGGAGTCATCTGCTAAACGTGAAGCCCAATCTTCTTGAGATAAATTCATGATTTTTTTATTTTTTTTCAAAATTAACTAATTTTTTTCACTTGTATAAATGCCTTATTCAAAATTAAGTTAACAAAAAAATAACATAACATTTGTATATACAAATAAAAATGAATTATATTTGTAATCAAATTATTTCACGTTCCATCATGAAAATTGAAGATGTAATAAAAACGAATAGTAACCTAGAAGATTCTAAAAAAATCATCTTAAATATTTATTACACTCAAAACGTAATTGGTGATAAATTTAACGAGCTCATAAAGCCTTATGATTTATCTAGTGAACAATATAATGTGTTACGGATTTTAAGAGGTCAAAAAGGATGCCCTGCCAACATGTGTATCATTCAAGAACGAATGTTGTCTAAAAATAGTAATACTACTAGATTGATAGACAAACTTTTATTGAAAGGGCTTGTAACCCGAGAAGTTTGTCCAGAAAATAGAAGAAAAATTGAAGTTCTTATCACCGAAAAAGGTTTAGACCTTCTTTCTATTTTAGATCCAAAAATAATGGAACACGAAGATTTATTTGCAGCAAACTTATCTTCCTCCGAAAAAGAACAATTAATTACGCTTTTAGAAAAATATAGAACCTTAAAATAAATTTAAAATGAGTCAATTTAATGAAAATGCCAAATGGCGTTATGCTACTAAAAAATTCGATACTTCTAAGAAGGTATCTGCCGAAGATTTAGCCACTTTAAAAGAAGCAATTAGCTTGTCTGCTTCTTCTTTCGGATTGCAATTATACAAAGTAATTATTGTAGAAAATCCAGAAGTTAGAGCAAAATTACAAGAAGCATCTTGGGGTCAAACTCAAGTAACTGAGGCTTCCCATTTATTGGTTTTTGCTAACCAAACTACAGCAACTGCAGCTGATGTTGATGCTTATTTAGATAATGCAGTTGTAACAAGAAACTTACCTCAAGGCGCTTTAGACGGTTATGGCGATTACATGAAAGGTGCTATCAGTAACATTCCTGAAGAGGTTAAACCAATTTGGAATGCAAAACAAACTTATATTGCTTTGAGCAATCTTTTAAATGCTGCTGCCGAATTAAAAATTGATGTAACTCCTATGGAAGGATTCATTCCTGCTAAATACAACGAGATTTTAGGTTTAGATAAATTAAACCTAAATGCTTCTTTGGTTGCTCCTATTGGTTACCGTCATGAAGAAGACGCTACGCAACATTATGCAAAAGTTAGAAAATCAAACGAAGATTTATTTATTACTATTTAACCCCAAATAATTAAGAAAAATGAAAAATTTAAAGACAATCGCAATTGCATTATTAGTAACTGTATCTACCATTGCTAGCGCACAATTAAAAAAAGTAGACGTTGCTAAAAGTAACATCGCTTGGATAGGAAAAAAAGTTACTGGACAACACAACGGAACTATTAACTTGAAAGAAGGAAACTTAATTTTTAAAGGAAAAAAATTAACAGGAGGATCATTTGCAGTAGATATGACAAGTTTAACTGCTACTGATTTGACTGGTGATTCTCAAATGAGTCTTAATGGTCATTTAAAATCAGAAGATTTCTTTGGTACTGAAAAATTCCAAACTTCTAAATTGGTTTTCAAAAAAATTGCTGACAAAGGAAATGGTATTTACAATGTAACTGGAGATTTAACCTTAAAAGATGTAACTGCTCCAATTAATTTTACAATTAACGTTAAAGGTGCTAATGCAAATACTACCTTGAAAATTGACCGAACTAAATTTGGCATCAAATATGGTTCTGGAAGCTTTTTTGACAGCCTAGGAGATAAAGCTATTGCAGATGAGTTTGAATTAAATGTGAACTTAAAGTTTTAATGACTTTCTGTTATCTACTATTACAACCTTAAGGAGAAATCTTTAAGGTTTTTTTTATGTTATTCAATTGTGAGTTATATTATATTTGCCTAATGAAAAAAATGGTTCTCATAGACAATTACGATAGTTTTACTTTCAATCTAGTTCATTATCTAGAAGAACTAAATTGCGAAATTGTAGTTCTTAGAAACGATGAATTTGAAATAGAAGAACTCCAGTATTTTGATGCAATAATACTTTCTCCAGGCCCAGGAACTCCTTCAGAATCAGGATTATTACTAGATGTTATCAAAACCTATGCTTCTACTAAAAAAATACTTGGAATTTGCCTAGGTCACCAAGCCATTGGAGAAGCGTTTGGAGCAAAACTATTGAATTTAGAAAATGTTTTTCATGGCGTAAGCTCTATAATCAAGATAACCAGCCCCACAGAATCTTTGTTTAGCAATTTACCTCTTCAAATTGAAGTCGGCAGATACCATTCGTGGGCAATAGACCCTATTAATTTCCCTGAACAATTAGAAATTACTTCACTGTCTGACAAGAATGAAATAATGTCAATTCGACACAAAATATTCAATGTAAAAGGGGTTCAGTTTCATCCTGAAAGCATCCTAACACCACTAGGGAAAACTATTTTAGCTAATTGGATTCAGGATTAATTTACTCTATTATTTTAAATTTTACTATTTTTTTTCACAACTTTTAATTTTATATTAATTAAACTAATTATTTATATAAATTAGTTTATAAATCTGAATTTAAATAAGTTAAACGTATACTATAGATATTGTCTATATCAAAAAATACGTTAATAAATCGTTAATTTCAATTTAAACAATTGTTTAATTTAAACAATTGTTTAATTTTGCGACTTAGAAAATTTATTTTCCTATGGAATTTAATGAGAAACAAATTGAGATTCTTTTGGTGGCTGAGCATCTCTTTGCCGAAGAAGGTTTTAATGGAACTTCAGTAAGAGAAATTGCTAAAATTGCGCATATAAATGTGGCGATGATTTCTTATTATTTTGGTTCTAAAGAAAAACTTTTAGAGGCTTTAGTGCTGTATCGGATTTCAGGAATGCAATTACATTTAGAATCACTTTCTATAGAGGAAATCTCCCCTATTGAAAAAATAGATAAGTTAATTGAATATTACATACAATTAATAAATTCCAATCGGTGTATTTATCAGATTTTACATTTTGAAGTTACTTCTACCAAAAGAGAAATCAACTTAGATCCTTTTAATCAAGTAAAAAAGAATAACTTAAAATTATTAGAGAATATTATTATTGAGGGACAATTACAAGGCCTTTTTCAACCTAATGTAAATATAGCATTAATTCCGCCAATAATAATTGGAACAACAACCCATTTTCATTTGAACAAACATTATTTTCAAGATTTATTACATTTAGATTCGGATGAAAAATATGAAAATTACATTGCAGACGAATTAACAAAACACATACAGAAAACCATTAAAGCTCTACTTATATATGAAGACTAAATCAATTGCATTATTACTGTTTGCTCTTTTCGGAAGCGCTTTAATAAACGCTCAAAATAGAAAAATAATGTCGCTAAAAGAGGGGGTTTCCATAGTTGTCACTAACAGTAATGAAGCGGTTTTGGCAAACACCAAAGTTGCTACTTCCAAACTGGAAATGGAAACTATGAAAAATAACCAGTACCCATCCGTAAAAGTTTCGGGGCAATACTTGAGACTGGCAGGAGCCAAAGTTAATTCACATTTGGGTGGATCTGGAAACGGACTTGATGTAAGTCAATTACTTCTCGGCCAAGCCAATGTTTCGATGCCTATTTTTAGTGGATTTAAATTAAAAAACAGCATTGCTGCTTCTGAAAATTTGTATCAAGCACAGGGTTTTACAGCAACCCATACTAAAGAAAGACTTGCACTTGAAGTAGTTGAATTGTTTGCAAATCTATTCAAATCGCAGGAGATGGTTAAGTTGCTGAATGAGAATATAAAAAGTGCCCAACAACGCACCAAAGACTTTTCGGCTATGGTAGATAATGGATTATTAGCAAAAAACGATTTATTAAAAGCCCAATTACAAGAATCTAACTTGGAACTTTCGATGGCAACCGCCGTGAAAAACGTAAATGTGGTTAACTTCCAATTGGCAACTTTGCTTCATTTACCAGAAAATACTATTATAGATATTGATATTGAAACTGTAAAAAGTGACATGGCTAAAAACCAATTACTTACTACTAGCGCTACCCGAAACGATTTAGAAGCTTTATCCTTCCAACAAAAAGCATCCGAAGCAGGAATTAAAATTGCTAAAGCTGGCTACTACCCTTCTCTTGCATTAACTGGCGGATATATTGCTTTAGATTTAAAAAATGTGATTTCAGTTAGTAACGCCATGAACTTTGGAGTTGGTTTTAGCTACGATTTATCTTCTATTTTTAAAAATGGAAAAGAAGTGGAACTTGCTAAAAGTAAAACCGAACAAACCAAACAGGCAATTGCAATTTTATCGGACAAAATAAATGAAGAAACCCAACAAGCACAAGAAAACTATGCGCTTTCTTTAAAGCAAAACAAAGTATACTCCTTGGCATTGGAACAATCAAGTGAAAATTACAGAATCATAAAAGACAAATACGATAACAGTTTAGCTAATACAAACGATTTATTAGAAGCCGACGTTCAACAATTACAAAGCAAGATAAACTTGTCGCTCTGTCAAGCAGATATTGCCTTAAAATACTACCAACTACAATTCGCATCTGGAAAATTAATTAATTCATTCAATTTATCTACTACTAAATAATAACAACATGGAAAAGAAAAAAACTAATACTAAATTTATTTTCATTTTTGCAGCATTAATACTTGTTGGAGGATCTTATGGTGCCTATAAGTATTTACATTCTCTAGAGCATGAAACGACTGATGATGCTCAAATTGAAAAAAACATGAATCCTATTATTCCTAGAGTTTCAGGTTATGTAACTAAAATTTATGTAAAAGATAATGATTTTGTTAAAAAAGGGGATACTTTGTTTACTATTGACAACAAAGATTATTTAGTAAAAATAGAAGACGCTAAGGCAGCTTTAATATCTGCAGAGGGAAGTTACGAGGCTTCTAAAGCAGATATTGGAACCGCACAAGCAAATGTTTCGGTTTCGGATGCAAACATGCAATCGGCTGGTGGCACTATAGAAACAGCCAAAATTAGATTGAATCGTGCAGCTAATGATTTTGACAGATATGCAAATCTTTACAAAAATCATACCATTACTAAACAACAATACGAGCAAGCAGAGGCAACCAAACTAGAAGCACAAAGCCAATTGCGTATTTTGCAAGAACAACAAAAAGCAAGTTCTTTTCAAAAAAATGTTGCGGCTGCAAGAACGAATGTTTCTAACAAGCAAGCTGATGTTGCTGCTGCAAATATAAAAAGAGCGCAAGCAATGCTGGATGCTGCAAAATTAAATTCAGATTATACCGTGGTTACGGCCGCAATTGACGGGCAAGTTTCAAAAATTGCAATTCAACCAGGACAGTTTATTCAGCCGGGGCAATCTTTGTTTTACATCATTAACAATTCGGAAGCGTGGGTTACTGCTAATTTTAAGGAAACCCAATTGAACAAAATGGTGATTGGACAAAAAGTAATCATTAAAGCAGATGCTTATCCTGACACTGAATTTAAAGGAACTATTACTAGTTTTTCTCCCGCAACAGGTGCTAAATTTTCTATTTTACCTCCAGATAATGCAACGGGTAATTTTGTAAAAACCATTCAACGTTTGCCTGTTAAAATTGCAATTGACGCGGACAATGATGCCGAAAAAGTAAAATTGCTTCGACCAGGCATGAATGTAGATGTGGATGTACATTTAAAATAATATTAAATTTTATATATCAGAAATTAAATATTTTAAAATCTGTAAATCCTATCTAAAATTTAAAATCTAATATTAAAAATGGTACAAGCAGACGATTTAGTAGAATATGGCTACAGAAGGGTTATTATTACAATAACAGCTGTGCTTTGTGCATTGTTGGAGATTGTAGATACTACTATTGTAAATGTGGCACTTACCAACATGCGAGGCAGCCTTGGTGCTACACTTACGGATGTGGCATGGGTAATTACAGCTTATGCAATTGCCAACGTTATCGTAATTCCTATGACGAGTTGGTTATCACAACAATTCGGGAGACGAAATTACTTTGCCTTCTCCATCATTTTATTTACGGTAGCGTCTTTCCTTTGCGGAAACGCCACTAATATATGGGAATTAGTTGCTTTTAGATTTATACAAGGTCTTGGTGGAGGTGCTTTGTTAGTAACTGCTCAAACCATAATTACCGAAAGCTACCCTGCAGCGAAACGAGGAATGGCGCAAGCTATTTACGGAATGGGAGTTATTGTTGGACCAACATTAGGACCGCCATTAGGAGGCTATATTGTGGATCACTTTTCATGGCCTTTTATTTTTTACATAAATATTCCTATCGGAATTGTAGCAACAATTCTTACTTTAAGTTTTGTTAGAAGTCCTAAATACGGAGAAAAACTAAAAGCAAATCAAGTAGATTGGTGGGGGATATTTTTCTTGGCGTCCTTTATTGGTTCATTGCAATTTGTTTTAGAACACGGGCAGCAAGACGATTGGTTCAATGATAATTTAATTTTAATTTTGAGTGTTGTTTCTTTGTTTGGATTGTTGGCATTCGTTTGGAGGGAATTAAGTTATAAATTTCCAATTGTAAATTTAAGTGTTCTAAAAGATGGAAATTTAAGAATCGGAATCCTCATGTCATTCATTTTAGGATTTGGGCTTTACGGCTCCACACTTATAATTCCAATTTACACACAATCCATTTTAGGATGGACAGCAACCGATGCCGGATTATTATTAATTCCCGGATCAATTACAACCGCTTTTATGATGCCATTTATTGGTAAAATGATACAAAGAGGTATTCCACAAGGCTATATGGTTGGTTTGGGTTTTGTAATTTTCTTTCTCTTCACCTTCTTGATGCGAGATGCCATGACACCGGATACTGGCGAGGAACATTTCTTTTGGCCTTTAATATTAAGAGGAATCGGTATGGGATTACTTTTTGTTCCTATAACTACGCTATCGCTTTCTACTCTAAAAGGGAAAAATATAGGCGAAGGGGCAGCTTTTACAGGGATGATGCGACAACTTGGGGGGTCGTTTGGAATTGCAATTATCACAACATTCATAACCCGTTATACCCAAAAACACCGAGTAGATTTACTAGCGCATCTTGACGGCAGCCGTATTGAAGTTCAGCAACGAGTTTTAATGCTCCAAAAAGGATTTATGTCTAAAGGATTTAGCGCTAATGAAGCCTTAAAAAAAGCGTATCAAGTATTAGATTATTCGGTTTTAAAACAAAGCACTGTTTTGTCATACATGGATATATTTATGTCTCTTGGAGTATTGTTTTTATTTTGTGTTCCGATTATATTTTTAATCAAAAAAGGGCAAAACAAAATAAATCCTGCAGAGGCAGGGCATTAGAAGGTAATTATATCTTTTTTCTTTAATTACTTGCAGATTAGGAATTGAATTCCTAATCTGCAAGTAATTAAAATTTAAAGAAATTTAAAGAAAGTTTACCTCGTAAAAACCAACCTATCTCCTTTACTCAAATTAGCATCAAAAGCATAACCTTCGTAATTAAACCCTTTCAAGTCATCAATTGTTTGAGCATTTGTATCTATTATGTATCGAACCATCATTCCCCTAGCCTTTTTAGCGAAAAAACTTATTGTTTTTAGTTTACCATCTTTGTAATCTTTAAATTCCGGTGTGATAACAGGTACTTTCAGTTTCTTTACATCCACAGACTCAAAATATTCGTTGCTAGCAAGATTAACAAACAATTCGTCTTTTTCCAATTGTGAATTCAATTCGTTGGTTATCGTAGATTTCCAAAATTCATATAGATTTTTCTGACTTTCAATAGGCAATTTGGTTCCCATCTCCAATCGATAAGGCTGCATTAAATCTAACGGTTTTAATAATCCATACAATCCTGACAAAATCCTTAATTTATCTTGTAAATTATTTATTTTTTTTTCTGATAAAGAATATGCATCCAAACCTACATAAACCTCACCACTGAAAGCAAAAATTGCTGGACGCCCATTTTCGGCAGTAATTTCAGAAACATTTCTTTCTTGATTTCGTTGCCAATTCAAATCGGATAATTTATCGGAAATGGACATTAAATCGGATAATTGTTTTGGTGTTTTTTTCTTTAAAACTTTATCTATTTCTAAAGATTGCTTTTGAAATCCAAATTGCGAATATAATTTAGTTGGCAACGGACTTTCAAAATCTAGAGATTTAGCGGGCGATATAACTATTTTCATAATAAATGAGTTTCAAATTTCAAAAATACAAATTCCTTTTTCAGAATGCAACAACCGTTTTTTAAAAACAAAATCTTATCAACAATTAGCAAATCAAAATTCGTTATTCCTAATTAATATTTTACATTTGATGTCTCAAATAAAATTACAACCTATGGTCTATAAATTTAGAGTAATTCTAGATGCAGAAGAAGATGTGTTTAGAGATATCGCCATCCTGGAAAGTGACACTTTAGAAGATTTGCATAACGCAATTGTTAATGCATTTGGCTTTGACGGATTGGAAGTTGCCTCGTTTTATACTTGCGACGATACATGGAATCAAGAAGACGAAATTCCTATGTTTGATTCTGGTGACATCCCTGGAGAAAACAAAATTATGAGTGATTATTCTTTGGATGCAATTGTGGACGCCGAAAATACCAAGATAATTTATGTGTACGATTTCATCAATATGTGGACATTTCTTGTTGAACTTGCCGCTATTGAAGAAACCGAGGAAGTTGGGGTAATATATCCGAACTTGATGTTTTCTCATGGTGAAATGCCTGCTGATGCAATGGAAAAACACTTTGTTTCTGACTTAGAAGAAGAAGAAAATTATAACGAATTTGAAGATGATTTGGATGAAGAAGATCTGGACATGTTTAGTGGCGATGATAGTTTTGAAGATTATGGATTTGAGGAGAATTGGAATTGATTCGACGAGAATATAGAGAATAGAAAAAAAGAAAAGAGACTTCCTAAAATATAAAGAAGCATAGAAATATATTGACTAATCTTTGTTCTATATTCTTTGCTCTTTGTTCTAAAACAAAAACAAATGATCAACCTATTCAATACGCACATCGAATCTTTATCCATCCATAGAGTTGGAAATAAAAGCCGCAATGAGGCTATTTTCTTATCGGAAAACCAATATGGATTAAACGATGAAATTGTACCAATATTAAAAGAATATTTCTTTAAATCGTTTCGTGAAAAAGAAGAAAATTACTTCCAATTTGCTCACGAAGTAGATTTAGAATACAACGACATGTTCAAATTAGCGACTGAAATTTTCACTAATCCTAGTTCGGTTCACGAAATTTCTAAAAAAATCACCCAACACCTTTTTGAGCAATCTAATCATCCGCATATTAAAAATGGTGAGGTTTATATAGCCTATTTAACCAATGTTTCCATAGACAATAATCTGGTAGATGCCGTTGGAGTTTTTAAAAGTGAGTTACGCACAGATTTTCTACAATTTGAAGAAAAAGAAAGCAACTTAGAAATGGTTCTTCAAGAAGGAATAAATTTGAATAAATTAGATAAAGGATGTTTAATTTTCAACCATAAAAAAGAAGAAGGCTATAAAATTCTCACTATTGACAGTAACCGATACGATGCGCGTTATTGGTTGGAGCATTTTCTGTCTGTTGATGCTTTTCAAGATGAAAACTTCATGACGAAGAAATACTTAAAATTCTGTCAGGAGTTTGCTAAAGAAGTTGTTTTTCCTGCCGAAGATAAAAAGCAAGAAGTAATGTTCATGAATCGGGCGGTAAATCATTTTGCTAAAAACGACAATTTTGAAGAAACAGCATTCTTGAACGATGTAATGGAAAACCCCGATTTGATTCCGGAGTTTAAAAGTTACAAAGTTGATCGGGGCGAAAAATACAGTATTGAGGACGTAACCTCCTTCCCTATTGCTAATGCAGCGGTTTCAGACGTTAGAAAATCAATAAAAAATGTTATTAATTTAGATACACATATCCAAATTAAATTAGATTTTATTAACCCTGAAAGTGCCGAAAAATTTGTAGAAAAAGGTTGGGATGAAGAAAAACAAATGTATTATTATCTTGTATACTTTAATAAAGAGCAGAAGTCGTAATGTTCGAAATAAGTTAAAATTAAATTATCCCTCAATTGCAAGAACAATTGGGGATTTTTTTTTGTTAAAGAATAATATTATGGAAAGCGAAAATAATACCTTTATAAATTAAATTAATTGCATTGCGGTTACATCTACTATTACTTATTTTACTTTTTAGCTTTCCTAGAATGACGGCTCAAATACCTGTATCCCCTAAATCGGATAGTGTTTATACTAAAATTGATCGGTTTTCTGAAGATAAAAAATTTTTAAAATTCTTATATAAACTAATGTTTCGAAATAGTAGCATTTCAAGTTCAAATAATAATAAAAGACTAAAAAATAGTAATTCATTGCCAATAAATTTCGAGCAATACAAATGTAAAATTATTAGAAATATTATCATTGAAACCCACGACCCTTTTGGATTTTCATCTGATAATGAGCATCAAATTTCTCGAAATAAATTAGAACGTTTTGGTAACGCCTTACATCTTAAATCAAAAAAATGGACCATTAGAAATTTTTTGCTTTTTAAACAAAATCAAGAATTTGATCCATTAGTAATTAAGGAATCGGAACGTTTAATAAGAGGTCAAAGATTTGTTAGAAGTGTACTTATCAAACCCATTCCAATAGCAAACTGTGTTGATTCGGTAGATGTTTCGGTGCGGGTTTTAGACACTTGGAGTTCAACTGTGACGGGAGCATTTTCAAGCATTAAAGGAAATTTAGACCTTACCGAACGCAATTTTTTCGGACTTGGTCACGAATTTGGTTTCAATTATTTGAAGAACTTTAATAATAGTACGGTTAACAATTATGGTTATGATACTAAATACACAATACCAAATTTCAAAAACACTTTTATCAACACCTCTTTTTCTGCTAAAAACGATTTAAACAATAACAACTATAAAACAGCAAAAATAGATCGACCATTTTATTCTACACTAACCCATTGGGCAGGCGGAATGTATTTTGACTATAAGTTTTACACCCAAATTATGACGGATGCCAATGCTGTTAAGACTCCTCAAAACTATAAGATAAAAACGTATTCATTATGGGGTGCTCATGCAATTAGTGTTTTTGGAAGTCAAACGGAATTTGACAGAACAACAAACTTAATAGTTGCAGCGGGATATAACCAGTCGGAATTTCTTGAAAAACCAGACATTACTTTTGATCCAATTCTTTATAATAATTCTACAAAATCTGTTTTAGGAACAATAGGAATATCTAGTCAAAAGTTTTTTCAAGATAAATATCTATTTCGTTTTGGTGTAATTGAAGACATCCCTTACGGAAAAGTATTTTCAATTACTGGCGGAGTTGAAAATAAAAATAAAGTAAATCGAGCCTATTTTGGGGGAAGGTTTTCGTATGGCAATTATTTTGATTTTGGTTATTTACAAGCAAATATTGAAGCTGGAAGTTTCATCAATAATGGCAAATCCGAACAAAGCATCTATAAATTTGAAGCCAACTATTTCACTCATTTATTTCCAATTGGTTCTTGGAAGTTTCGGCAGTTTATTAAGCCTGTATTGGTTTTGGGTACCAACAGATTAAATACTAATCAAGACCGATTAAATTTAATTGATGTTAATGGAATTCCAGGATTTAATAGTGCTCCATTAATTGGAACCAAAAAATTCTTAGCAACATTTCAAACCCAATCCTACAACCAAAAAAATTGGTATGGATTTAATTTTAGTCCTTATTTGAATTTCACTATCGGATTTCTAGATCAAGGAGATTATAAATTTTTCAGCAATAAAATGTACTCCCAAATTGGATTAGGAGTACTAATAAACAACAGCTATTTAGTGTTTAGTAGTTTTCAGTTTTCATTTTCTTATTATCCATCTCTACCAATTGATGGCAGTAATATAATTAAGACCAATACTTTTCAAAATTCTAACATTGAATTCCACGATTTTAATATAGGTCAACCTTATGTCGTACCTTACCAGTAAAATTTATTATGTTTAAACATATAGGTAAAACAAGAACTGCAAAACACAATTTAAGAATTGCTTCTTTATTATCATTTGTTGCAGGAATTGTTAATGTAGCCGGATTTATAGCAGTACACCGATTAACCACAAATGTTACCGGCCATTTTGCATTTTTTGTAGACGAAGTATTAAAGTTGCATTTTCGGGAAGGAGTTATTTACTTTCTATTTATCTTTTTCTTTTTTCTTGGTTCTTTTGTTTCTAATTTTTTGGTCGAACTAATTTCCAGAAAAAATGCCATTTACATCTATATAATTCCCACAATTATAGAAAGTTTTATCTTGTTTTCGTTAGGAATATTTGGCAAATTTCTTATCGTGGAAAACCCAAATACTATTGCTTTATCTTTACTTTTTGCCATGGGACTTCAAAATTCTTTAGTAACTTCTATTTCTAAAGCCACAGTGAGAACAACACATCTTACTGGGCTTTTCACCGATTTAGGAATTGAGTTATCCCAATTATTTTTTTACAAACTAGCTGAACAAAAAAATAGATTATACTCTTCAATTAAATTGCGATTAACTATAATTAGTTTTTTCTTCTTGGGAGGGATTATCGGAGGGATTTTCTATGGATTATTTGAATTACATGTTCTAATCCTTGCGGGTACAACTTTACTTATTGGTATTGCATACAATGATTGGAAGCTTAAACTAATATTGCTAAAGCGAAAAATAAAAATGTTTAATAAAAATTATAATACTAAATTCTATAAATAAATTTAACTCTAATAACAAGGAATACACCCTGCTACTAACCCAAGAAAGAATTCCCTACCTTTGCAAAAAATAATACGCAATGAATACTTTTGAGCAATTCAACCTTCCTAAATCTTTACAAAAAGCAATCGACGATTTAGGTTTAACCACACCAACCCCAATTCAAGAGAAATCCTTTTCTTCCATCATGTCGGGGCGAGATGTAATGGGAATTGCTCAAACTGGAACTGGTAAGACTTTAGCGTACTTATTACCATTATTAAAACAATGGAAATTTGTCCATACCGATTCGGCTCGTTTGGTGATTTTAGTACCAACAAGAGAATTAGTAGTGCAAATTGTAGACGTAATTGAAAGTTTAACCAAATACATGTCGGTGCGAACTCTAGGTATTTATGGTGGAGTAAACATCAATACCCAAAAGAAAGCGGTGTATCAAGGAGTGGATATTTTAGTTGGAACACCAGGTAGAACTATGGACTTAGCCTTGGATAACGTAGTTAGATTTGATTCTCTCCAAAAACTAGTAATTGACGAATTTGATGAAATCCTTAATTTAGGTTTTCGATACCAAGTGACTTCGTTATTAACGATGATGAGCAATAAACGCCAAAATATATTATTCTCGGCAACCATGACCGATGATGTGGATGCGCTTTTAGAAGAATATTTTGAACTTCCCGAAGAAATTACTTTAGCTCCATCTGGAACTCCTTTAGAAAAAATTGAGCAATTGGGTTACTACACTCCCAATTTTTTAACCAAAATAAATCTTTTAAATCATATTTTAGCTTCCGATGAAAGCACTTCTCGTGTTTTGATTTTTGCAAATAATAAAAAAACCGTCGATTTAATTGCTAGTAGTATTGAAGAAACCTACCCAGAACAATTTGGAGTAATCCATTCTAATAAATCGCAAAATTACCGATTAAATACCATGGCTTCGTTTCAAGCAGGAGAGTTGCGTGGTATTGTTACTACAGATGTAATGGCGCGTGGTTTGGATATTTCCGATGTAACACATGTAATAAACTTTGAGTTTACCGAAATTCCGGAGCAATACATTCACCGAATTGGAAGAACAGGGCGTGCAGACAAATCAGGGACAGCAATTAGTTTTATTAGTCCAAGTGAAGAAGAAATTCAAATTGAAGCGGAAGTTTTAATGGAAAAAGAAATCGCCTTTTTAGAATTTCCTGAAGGTGTAGAAGTTGCCGTTAGATTATTGGAATTTGAAAAAGATAAAAAGAAAGTAAAACAGCTTTTAAAACGAGTTAAAAAAGAAGGTGGAGAAGCATTTCATGAAAAATCTAAGAAAAATCAGAAGGTTAATCTTGGAGGTCCTGCTAAAACAAAACCTAGAAAAACCGAATCTCGTAACCGTGGAGTTGAAAGAAAAAGAGATGCTAAGAAAAAGAAAAAATAATATTCAGTGTTCCGTTTTTTTAGTTTTCTGTTTTTGATTAAATAAATTTATAAAACCTTTTTTTTTGGAAGGTTTTTTTATTGGCAATTGTAAATACAATATGCTTTTTATCAAATTTTTAAACCTTTAAACTTTAAAACCTTTAAACTTTTTATTACTTTTGACAAATTAAAATAAAAATGCAGTTCCAACATCCAGAAATTCTTTATTTTCTTTTCTTATTGGTAATCCCAATTCTGGTGCATCTTTTTCAATTGCGAAAATTCAAAACCGAATATTTCACTAATGTAAAATTCCTAAAAGAACTTGCACTACAAACCCGAAAAAGTTCCAAATTAAAAAAATATTTATTGCTTGCTACTCGAATGCTCTTGTTGGCATTCTTAATTCTTGCCTTTGCAAAGCCTTTCTTTAAAGCCAAAGACCACAAAGACGCTACCAATGAATTGTATATCGTGCTAGATAATTCCTTTAGTATGCAAGCAAAAGGGAAAAAAGGTGAATTACTTAAACGTGCAGTTCAGGATTTATTAGAACATACTCCTGAAAACGCTAATTTTTCTTTAATAACCTGCTCGGATAATTATTGGAATACCGACATTAAATCTATTCAAAAGGAATTACAAAATTTAAAATACAGTGCCTGCCCTTTTCAATTAGAGCAACTTTTAGCCAAAATCAAAGCACATAAATCAGCATTTCAAAAAGATATTGTTGTCATTACGGACGCTGTTGGATTGAATGCTAACGACTTAAAGAAGAGTAATGAAAATGAAAATCTTTATTTCATACTTCCTGAAGCCGAAAAAACCAATAACTTAGCAATTGACAGTGTTTTCATTAACCAAACGATGGATAATTTTTATGAAATTGGTGTGAAGCTAGATGCTTATGGCGACGATTTTAAGGATATTCCAATTGCTTTGTATAATAAAAATAAACTAATTGCTAAAACTTTAGTGAATTTTGAAACCAAAAGTAAAGTAGTCAATTTCACCATTCCAAAAGAGGATTTCCACGGATATGTTTCCATTTCGGACAATAGTTTGGAATACGATAACACTTATCATTTTAGTCTTTCCAAACCTGAAAAGAGTAACGTAATTAGTATTGGAGATCTAGAAAAAAGTGATTTTCTAACACGTATTTACACGGCATCCGAATTTAATTACTCCAATTATTCACTTCAATCTTTAGATTACAATTTATTGGATAAACAGGATGCTATTGTTTTAAATGAGTTAAAGGAAATTCCGCAAGCATTACAAACAACTCTAAAATCCTTTGTAGAAAAAGGTGGAAATGTGGTTGTTATTCCAAGTGCCGAAAGTTCATTAACAAATATGAATGTTTTTCTAGCAACTATTGGAGGTATACAATACAAAGCAACGGGTTCTACTGAGAAACTAATTGCCAAAATAAATTTCAGCCATCCCCTATTCAGCAGTGTTTTCGAGAAAAAGATAACTAATTTTCAATACCCAAAAACTAAAGTTTCTTTTGAAATTAGCAATTCTTCACCCATGGTTTTAGGTTATAGTGATCAATCGGCATTCTTGAGTGCAATTCAAAACGGTATTGCAAGTGTTTATGTTTTTGCTGCACCAATAAATATTAGTAACAGTAATTTTCAAAATTCCCCTTTGATAGTTCCTGCATTTTATAACATGGGACAAAATGCTCAAAAAGCAGGAATTACAGCATTAATCATTGGCGAAAGCAAACCTTTTGTGATAGAAACAAAAATTGGGAAAGACGAAATTGTAAACGTGAAAAACGACCAAGAAAGTTTTATTCCGATGCAACAAATACTAAATAATAAAGTGAAAATAACCTGTAACGATAATCCAAAAATGGCAGGTAATTTCAATGTGTTTAACAGGAATCAACTTATTAAAAGTATTAGTTTTAATTATAATCGCACCGAAAGTAATTTAGAAAATATAAACACAGGGGCTATTAGTGATTTTAAGGAAATAAATAATGTGAATTCTATTTTTGACACTCTGCAAGCCAACCGAGCCGACAATCAAATTTGGAAATGGTTCTTACTACTAACCTTATTATTTGTAGCTCTAGAAATTTTAATTCAAAAATTTGTAAAATGATTTTTAACTCCTATATATTAAGGAACTACTAAAATTAAAAGTTATGAAAATTATAATTCGAGATGCCAAGATTATTGACCCAAAAAGTCCTTTTCACAACCAAGTAGTTGATGTAAAAATTAATGAAGGAATATTAGAGAAAATAGGAAAAAATCTAGATAAAGATTCTGATTACAAAGAAATTGCGCATCCTTATTTACACCTTTCACAAGGATGGATGGACAGCAGTGTATCTCTAGGAGAGCCCGGATACGAAGATCGAGAAACAATTAAAAACGGATTACATGTTGCTGCCAAAAGTGGTTTTACAGCAATTGCTTTGCAACCCAACAGTTTCCCTATATTAGATAACCAATCGCAGATTCAATTTGTAAAACAAAAAGCTGCAACTACAGCAACCGATTTATTCCCCATTGGAGCATTAACTAAAAATAGCGACGGTAGCGATTTAGCCGAATTATTCGATATGAAAAATGCGGGAGCAATTGCTTTTGGTGATTATGGAAAGAGTTTGTCAAATGCTAATTTGTTAAAAATTGGATTGCAATATGTTCAAGATTTTAATGGATTAGTAATTACTTTTTGCCAAGACGAAAAGATAAAAGGAAGTGGAGTGATTAATGAAGGAGTGGTTTCTACCAGATTGGGATTAAAAGGAATTCCGAATCTTGCCGAAGAAGTAATTGTAGCTAGAAACTTATTTTTATTGGAATATACAGGTGGAAAATTACATATCCCGACTATTTCTACTTCTAAATCGGTAGAATTAATTCGGGAGGCTAAAGCCAAAGGATTGCAAGTTACTTGTAGCGTTGCAGTTCATAATTTGGTTTTAACCGATGAAAAACTAGATGGTTTTGATACACGATATAAAGTTGCACCACCGTTAAGAACGGATACAGATAGAGTTGCACTTCTTGAAGGAGTAAAGGACAATACTATTGATTTGATTACTTCTGATCATAATCCGATGGATATTGAGCATAAGAATATGGAATTTGATAGAGCAAAAAATGGAACTGTTGGTTTAGAAAGTACTTTTGGAGCCTTGTTAACCCTACTACCATTAGAAATTATTATCTCTAAATTAACTAATGCAAAATCAGTTTTCAATATTGAAAATTCAGAAATTTCAGAAGGAAAACAAGCAAACTTAACTTTATTTACTCCTGAAAATGAGTGGATATTTGCAAAAGAGAATATACTTTCAAAATCTAAAAATTCGGCTTTTCTGGGAGCAAAAATGAAAGGAAAAGTAGTTGGAATTTACAATAACAAAACTTTAATTTTGTCCTAATGGATAAACAAACTATAGACGAAGGAAAATCGGCGGCAATTACAAGTTACATACTAATAGTTGGAGTTTTAATTGCCTTATCGATGAATTCTGAAAACAAAAATCCTTTTGCTTCATTTCACATCCGCCAAGGATTAGGACTGACTTTAACCTTTATTACTTTAGGAATTTCCATAAGTTATTTCGAAAGCATTATGGTTGCAGCCCCTATGTGGATTTTCATATCGGTTTTAACTATCTACGGAATTTTTTCTGCTGCGAAAGGCGAAACAATTGCTTTGCCGTTATTGGGCAAATGGTTTCAAAAATGGTTTAGTAATTTTTAAATATTATTTATGACACTCCACCATTTAGTTCGTGAGCCAAAAATAAAATCAGATAAAAATCCTTTATTGCTTTTATTACATGGCTATGGCAGTAACGAAGAAGATTTGTTTTCTTTCGCATCTGAACTTCCCGAAGAATATTATGTGGTTTCTGTTCGAGCCCCTTATGAATTGGGCTATGGAAGTTATGCTTGGTATGCTATTAATTTTGATGCTGATGAAAATAAATTTTCCGACATTCCACAAGCACAAGAATCTAGAGATTTAATTGGAAATTTTATTGATGAATTGGTGTCGAATTATCCTATTGATTTAAATAATATAACCTTAATTGGCTTTAGCCAAGGTACTATTTTGGGCTATGCTATTGCACTTTCCTACCCTGAAAAAATTCAAAGATTAGTTGCAATGAGTGGCTATTTAAATACTGAAATGGCAATACCAAATTTTGAAAATAATGATTTTAGCAATTTGAAAATATTTGCTTCTCATGGCACCGTAGATCAAGTTGTTCCTGTAGATTGGGCTAGAAAAGCTCCACCTGCATTAATGGCATTAGGTATTGAGGTGGTGTATAAAGAATATCCAATTGGCCATGGCGTAGCTCCACAAAATTTTTATGATTTCAAAAATTGGCTACAGCACCAAATAAAATAGTGAATTATTCTTGAACATCTGAATCACTTGATCCAGACACTTTGTTACCTATTTCGCTATCGCCAGAATAAACAATAACTCCTGCTTTTTTTAGCTCATATCCATTATGAGCGATTAGTTGGTAATCGCTATAACTCCAAGTTTTGCTTTGGTTATTTTTAGTAACAATAAAGGATTTATCGTCTGGTAAAAAAATTTCTGCTTTGTCAGCATTTTCATTGAATAATACATAAGCACACAAAGTTTCATCTATTGTAGTGGTGTTTTCAGCAGGAATTAACTGAATTCCAGAAAAGGCTTTTACACATTCTTTGTTTAATTTAGACCAAGTATATCCAGCTGAAGCCAAACATCCATTAGTATCTTTATCGACACCTACAATAGTCGAGTCTTTAGCTTGAGCTTTTGTGTTTTCTTCAGTTGCATCATTTAACTTACAAGAAATGAAAACTGAGGATATTGCGAATAATAAAAGTAGATTTTTCATTGAATTTAAAATTTTATTGGGCTTAAAATTTTATTTATATTAATATTCTTGTTTAGGATAAATAAATGAATCCATTATTTGAAAAGTGATTTTTCCATCTTTATCAACAAAATATTTCAATACTACATCACCCCAATATTTTCCGTCACTATAGTCGGCAACAATCCAACGGTGGTTTAATATTTTAATTTTATTAATAATGAATTTTTGTTCTCCTAGTTTTTCTTGTCCAGTATAAATATTTCCTTTGGGATCGTCATTAAATGCTAACAATGCTTCTTTTATTTGAGGCATCAATTTTATAACGTCATAATCTGCAAAATATTCTTTGGCATTATCATTATATTCAAGAGAAAAATGATTGGCATCTTCTAATTTATCATAAATGCCATTTATGCTATCTTTAAAGTATTTTAATTCACTTTCATTTTTTTTCTTTTCAAATGCTAGTGCTTTACTAAAATACATATACGTAAACCCGGCCACTAAAGCAGAGATAATAAATAAGTATAAGTATAATTGTCGTTTCATTTTAAATAGATATTTCTAAGTTATCATAAGCCAAAAATACATTTGGTGGCAACTTTTTTTCTACTAAATCATGAAAGCCTAATAAATGACTAATATGGGTTAAGTAGGTTGTTTTTGGCTGCACCAAAGTTACAAAATCTAAAGCATCTTGCAAACTAAAGTGTGAATGGTGGGGCTCTTCTCTTAACGCATTAATAACCAATATATTTACCCCTTTTATTTTTTCTATTTCTTCAGTTTCAATAGTTTTTACATCGGTTAAATAGACAAAATTATCCATTCGATAGCCAAAAACTTGTAGGTTACCGTGGGAGGCATTTATAGGAATTATATTTATATCATTAACCTTAAAAGGAACATCATTCACTACCTCTATAGGTTCAACCGAGGGTGCTCCTGGGTATCTATTTTCGGTTTCAAAAACATATTCAAAACGTTTTTTCAGATTTTGAATTACCCTTGCATGGCCATATATTGGGATTTTTCCTTGTTTAAAATTAAAAGGCCTAATATCGTCAATTCCGGCAGTGTGATCGGAATGCTCATGAGTAAACAAAATAGCATCTACTTTTTTGCAATTAGAAGTAATCATTTGCTGCCTAAAATCAGGACCACAATCTATAACAATAGAAGTGTCCTTATTATGTATCCATACAGAAACACGCAAACGCTTGTCTTTAGGATTATCACTAAGACATACAGAGTGGTGGCTCCCTATAACGGGAATTCCTTGAGATGTGCCAGTTCCTAAAAAATAAACCTCCATTTTTTATGATTTTGGATAGTAAATAGTTAATATTAATTGTTATTTATTTTAATACAAAAATAGCATTAATTATCGTTTTATAAATCATCAATTTTACTAACTTTGCAATGTATATAAATGATTATGGGAAATTCAGGATTAGACATAAAATTAAAAGGTGATAAAGTTATAGAGCAAATTCCATCTGTTAAAGATAAGGCGTTACGAATTAACTTGAACGAAAATATCTATGGAACTTTTGCGGAAATTGGTGCGGGACAAGAAACTGTTCGTCATTTTTTTAGAGCTGGAGGTTCGTCAGGAACGATCGCGAAAGCAATGTCAGCCTACGACAAAGACTTTAGTGATGCTATTTATGGTATTGAAGAAGATGGCCGTTATGTAACTGAAAGTCGTTTAACTAAAATGCTATCCCACGAGGTAGATTTAATTGAAAAGCGTTTGGATCGAATAAAACATCCTAATAAAATGTTTTTTAGTTATGCCAATACCGTTGCTACGATTGACTTTGCAAAACAATTTAAAGGACATGGATGGGTTGGAATTAAGTACCAAATAGAGCCCGATGAAGATTACAATGAAATTATACTTCATATTAGATTTAAAGAAACCGATGCAAGATTACAACAAGAAACACTTGGTATTCTTGGTGTAAACCTTATATATGGTGCATTCTATAAATACAATGACCCTAAGAAATTACTTCGTTATCTTTATGATCATTTAGAAAAAGACCAATTGGAGATTGATACTATTAATTTTTCAGGGCCCCGTTTCGCTAATGTAGATAACCGACTGATGAGTTTACAATTAGTAAAAAATGGAATGACTGATGCTGTAATGTTTAGTCCGAATGGACATAACATTTTACCCGCTGCAGTATTATACAAGAAAAACATCTTGGCTTTAAGAGGAAGCTTCCGTCCAGTTACAAAAGTTAATATGGATATGTTGGATCGTTCTTTAGAGATGTTTGTAAAAGAAAATAAGGTTGAAAAAGATAATACTTTTGTAATATTTGAAATTACTCTTTCTAATTTACGATCTGAAGGAGAAATTGACGAGCGTGATTTTATGGATCGTGCAGAATTACTATGTTCACTTGGGCAAACGGTAATGATTTCGAATTTTCAAGAATATTATAAAGTTGTAGAATATTTCTCAAGTTATACCAAAGCCCGAATGGGATTGGTAATGGGTGTAAATAATTTAGTTGATATTTTTGACGAAAAATACTACCGTCATTTAAGTGGTGGAATTTTAGAAGCTTTCGGAAAATTATTCTATCGCGATTTAAAAGTATATTTATATCCGATGATAGAAGATGGGGAAGTTATTACTTCTCAAAACTTAAAAGTACATCCTAGAATGAAAGAGTTATATAAATTCTTTGCATATAACGGTAAAGTAATCGATGTTTCCGAATACGACAAAGAGAATTTAAAAATCTTTTCAAGGGAAATATTAAAAATGATTGCTACAGGAAATACTGGCTGGGAAAGATTATTACCCGAGGGAACAGCCGAATTAATTAAACTGCACCATTTGTTTGGCTTCGATCCAAATAGAATTTTAGTAGAACAAAAATAATAATTTATTAAATCCTCAATTAAAAATTGAGGATTTTTTTTACTTTCTATTTGATTAAAATTAAATGATTTTAAAAATACAACTTACAAAATTTGATCTTTTTTAGAACAACACTATTGATTCCCAACATTTTTAAATCCCTAATTTTAATTTATGATATTGATATTCTGATATTTTTTTTATGTGTAATTTGATAAACCTTATTTAACCTCATATAAATAGAGAAAATATCAAATTAATAACTTTAAAATTCTTCCTAATAATATTGATGAGATTTTATGTGAATTAATTTTTTTTAAATTACCTTTATTGAAATTAAATAACGTAAAGCTACGGAGAGTTATTTTTTTGTTACCGTTTCCATATCCCCAAATTCATAAATAATTGGAAACTTATTTTAATTTTTACCTACTAAAAGATTGATTTTTAATTACAGAAATAATTTCTGAAGTTTTATTTATTTTTTTAATCGAAAAGTAGTATGAAAATACACATTAAAAATATGGTTTCACTGCGATGCAAAATTGTAGTTAAGGACACCTTAAGTTCGTTAGGTATTCAATACACTTGTGTTGATTTAGGAGAAGTTAAAATTTCAGAAAATCAAATTTCAGAAGAAAAAAGAAAAGAATTAGAAAAATTACTAAATCGTTATGGTTTGGAGTTGATGGATGAAAAAGAGTCTACCGTGGTAGAAAGATTAAAGAATATTATTGTTGAAATGATTCATTACTCTGATGAAATTCCTAAAGAAAAAATTTCCGTTTTTTTAAGTGAAAAACTAAACCATAACTATAACTATTTATCCAATCTATTTAAAGAAGTAACAGGAAAAACGATCCAACATTATATTGTACTGAATAAAATAGAAAAAATAAAAGAATTAATTCTGTATGATGAACTTAGCTTAAATGAGATAATGCAAACACTAAATTATAGTAGTGTAGCGCATTTATCAGCACAATTTAAACAAATTACCGGAATGACTCCTCGCGATTTCAAAAAAAGTAATATTTTTAATAAAAGAATTATGCTTGATAAATTATAATTTATAAAGTTTATCCCAATATTTGAGTTGCATGGGCTTTAGTTTTTACATCAGAAATTACATTATCAATAAAACCATTTTCATCAATCACAAAAGTGGTTCTATGGATACCATCGTATTCTTTTCCCATAAATTTTTTCGGTCCCCAAACTCCAAATGCTTGTATAACAGATTTATCCTCATCAGCTAATAAAGGAAAAGGTAAATCAAATTTTTCTTTAAATTTAAATTGTGCTTTTTCAGTATCGGCACTTACACCGAGTAATTCGTAATTATCACCTTGAAAACGACTAAAGTTATCTCTTAAATCGCATGCTTCAGCTGTGCAACCAGTTGTATTTGCTTTTGGATAGAAAAACACTACCAATTTTTTTCCTTCAAAATCTGCTAATGAATAAAGCTTTCCGTCTTGATCTTTTCCTGAAAAATTAGGAGCTTTATCTCCTTTTTTTAATGTAGTCATTTATAATTTAGTTTATGAATTATTTTCAATTTACAGTTTTATTGGTATTGCAATTGTCGATGAAATTGACTTATTTTACAACTCAAATAAGACTACAAATGAACAAAAAAGAACGTGGAACATTTGTTATAAATACGTTAAAAGAACTATATCCATCCATTCCAATACCTTTAGATCATAAAGACCCCTATACTTTGCTGATTGCTGTCTTGCTTTCGGCTCAATGCACAGATGTTAGGGTTAATAAAATTACCCCATTGCTATTCGCCAAAGCAGATAACCCTAGAGATATGGTGAAAATGAGTGTGGAAGAAATAAAAGAAATAATTCGTCCCTGTGGTTTATCTCCAATGAAGTCCAAAGGAATTCATGGATTATCTCACATATTATTAGACCAATATAATGGCGAAGTACCCCAAAGTTTTGAGGCACTTGAAGCACTTCCTGCTGTTGGACATAAAACAGCAAGTGTAGTAATGAGCCAAGCGTTTGGTGTTCCAGCGTTTCCGGTTGACACCCACATACATCGATTAATGTACCGATGGAATTTAAGTAATGGGAAAAATGTAGTACAAACCGAAAAAGATGCTAAAGCATTATTTCCAAAAGAATTATGGAATGATTTGCATCTTCAAATTATTTGGTATGGTAGAGAATACTCACCTGCTAGAGGTTGGATTATTGAAAAAGATGTCATTACCCAAACTATTGGAAGAAAATCAATTTTGAAGAAAACAATACCAAAAAGAATATCCCGATAAATTTATCGGGATATTAATTAATTAGCAATAATTTCAAAGTTGCGGTTACCTATTTTCATAATATTCAATGCTTTTGAATAATTAAGAATAAAACTAATTGTTTCTTTTTTAGGTAACATTTTAGCGCTTGATAATGCTTTTTTAGAGTAGATTTTTGCCATGGGTTAAGTTATATGATATATATAACGTGATAGCAACTCTAATATTGTTTAATTAGTTAAAACAATATTATTTTTCTCTATTATTTTTCTCAAATTCATTAAAGCATATCGCATTCTTCCTAATGCAGTATTAATACTTACGCCGGTTAGTTCTGCAATTTCATTAAAACTTAAGTCTTGATAAATTCGCATTAGCAATACTTCTTTTTGGTCATCTGGAAGCTCTTGAATGATTTTTTGCAAATCTTTTTCAATGGCATCTGTGATAATCCTGCACTCTGCATTTGGAGACGAATCAGATAAAATAGAGAAAATTGAAAAATCTTCAGTTTCTCTAAGCATTGGCATTTTTTTATTTTTTCTGAAATGATCTACAATTAAATTATGAGAAATTCGCATTACCCAAGGCAAGAACTTACCTTCCTCATTATAAGAATTAGATTTCAAGGTTTTAATTACTTTAATAAAAGTATCTTGAAAAATGTCGTCAGCAACATCGCGATCTGGCATTTTGGAATATATAAAACCATAAATTTTAGATTGATGTTTGTTAATTAATATAGACAAAGAGTTTTCGTCTCCTGCTATATAATTCTTTACCAATAAAGCGTCTGGGATTTGAATAGTAGCCATAAAATTACCTTTTAGTGTTGTGTTAAAAATCTAAATATTTATCTAAAAGTAATTTTATTCGATAGGCGACTGTTAAAGTTTAATAAATTATAGCCAAATATAACTTAATAATTTCTTAATATCCAAATAAAAAAATAAAATTTAACACTTTTTACACAATAACGACAAAAAATATGAAATTATTTTTATTGTAAAAAATAAAGAAGTCTTTGAAAAACAAAGCCTTCAAACACTTTTTCTGATAAAATTTTTATTGATTATTGAACAATAATTTTTTTTGTTATTTTTTCAGAACCGGAGTAAATAGTTATTAAATAAACTCCAGTTGATAAACTAGATACATCTATTGAACTTGTATTAGTTTCGGTTTTCAATACTAGATTGCCTAAAATGCTGTAAATTTCTATTTTATCTAAAGTTATATTAGAGTTGATATTAACTCTATCTGAAACAGGGTTTGGAAAAGAAATTTCGTTTAATTCTGAAAATTGGGATGTACCCATCATACAAGCGCTCCCCACAACATAAGAATAGTAATTGGTTACCGACATTCCGCCAGCAAAAGCAAATTTAACTCCGTAATTTATTGTAGAACCAATCGTTTGACCCGTAATTGTACGAGTAAATATATTACCTGAAACGTTAGTCATTTGCAACTCAGAAAAAGGAGATTGTTTCCATAAAAAAGCAACTACCCCTACTTTATCTGTATCTAATAATCCGTAGGTGATTTTTACATCGTTTCCGTTAGTTTGGAATTCATAATTATAACCCGAAGTAAAAGATCCATTTTGCGCCAAACTAGAAGTTCCAGAACAAATTAAAGTGGAGTTTGGTAAAGTGGTAGTGCTAACAACAATTGGATTATTTGCTGCATAATTTCCAGATAAATCATTTGCTGTAACAGTAAAATCATATAGTGTATTAGGATTTAAACCAGATATAATTACCGATTTTTGAATTCCGGATGTTCCTGAAATTCCATTAGAAGAAGTTCCATAAGCAATATTATAACCAATTGTTCCTGAATTATCAGTTGCATTTAATAATAACTCAACTGATGTACTAGTTACAGCACCGATGGAAGCAGTAAAATTTAGAGGGGGCTCCGCGTCTACGATTGTATTTTGATATACTCTAACATAGTCAATCAACATTGAAGATTGAGTATAATTAGAGGGAATTATTCCTGCAACACCTCCCAAAGCAACATTTAATAATATATATTGCTCATTATCAAATGGCCAAGTAGTTGCGTCTTTGATGGATGGATTATAAGTGTAATAAACAACTCCATCTAATAAAAAGGACATTTGAAATGGTGACCAATTCAAAGAATACACATGATAATTATTAGCTAAATCGGAAGCGATTGTACCGCCATTATTTACTGAACCTCCATATGAAGAGGGTGTATGCAAGGTACTTTGCACATAATTTATAGATTGTGATGGAAAAATTCCATGCTCCATTATATCAATTTCACCACAAGCAGGCCAATTTGTGGTACCAAAAGAAGATGAAAAATAACCTCCTGGTTCATTAATGTTTTTTCCTAACATCCATATCGCTGGCCAAGTACCAGACGCAATTGGTAACTTTGCTCTAACATCTATTCGTCCGTATTTGAAAGCAAATTTAGAATTTAATCGTGCTGAAGTATATTCTTTAGTAATCCCTTGATCAGTAAAATTTTCTTTTTTAGCAACGATATTTAACATTCCCGCATTTACAAATGAATTAGTTAATAGATTGGTATAATGTTGTTCTTCATTATTATACCAACTTCCACCTGCAGGCAATTGGGTTTGATGAAACCAATTATTTGAATTTACAGCGCCATTCGTATTAAATTCATCTGACCAGACTAAATCAGAATAAACAACGTCAACCTGAGAAAAACCGATCTGACAAAAAAGAAAAAAAGAAAGAACAATTTTATAAAGTATACTATTTTTCATATTATGATCTAGTTATTATTTTTTTATTTTAATTGAAAAAAATTAATGGCTAGGCGATTGTTGTTGTTTTCTTGCCATTAACTCTTCTTTAATTTCTTTAGCTTTATCTTCTGTTAAGTCATAATTTCTCATTATCCACATAGCTATTAATGTTCCTAATATTGGTATACCTGAGAAAAAAATTCTTAATCCAGTAACTGCTCCATCTGCTTGAACAGATACATTTGGATCAAAGTGTACCGCTGACATAATTACACCAGTTAATAATCCCGCTATTGCAAAACCAAATTTTACCATCCACCAATAAATAGCACCAAATATTCCTTCTCTTCGTTTACCAGAAGTTAACTCATCCATATCACAAACATCTGCTGTCATTGACATCATTAAAGTAAACAAACTTCCAATACCAAAAGAAAAGAAAGGAAGAGCAAACAAAAACATGTAAGGTTTACCTGGGATAAAAAGAAACCAAAGTAAAATGTAACCAAAAACAGAAATCCCTTGACATAATAAAAAAGCATCTTTTTTACCCATTTTTTTTGAAATAAAAGCTACAATCGGAATCACAATAAATGTAGTTGCTAATGCACCTACACATCCAAAAAGTGTAGGCCAAATACCAGCATCAACAGTGCTTCCGTTAAAAAGGTAATAAACCACAATAAAGAAAGTGAAACCCGCAACAGTATTAAAAGCATTAAAAATTAAGAACGTAGAAATGCAAAGTTTTGTAAAAGGTTTGTTACTAAAAGCTTCTTTAAAACTTTTTAATATTTCTTTAAAACTACCTCTGATAGTTTTAAAAGTTAGTGGTGAAAAACTATCTTCATTTTTGGTAGACTTACTCTTAATAAAAATAGCAGGAATCATAGCTAAAAACATACATAAAACACCTACCCATACTGCCAAAGTTCTTGTTGCGAGTGCTGTATCTGCATCTGGTTTTAAAGGATTAATAGAATGTGCACTAGGAAACCAATTGGGATCGTACATAATAACCCAAAACCAAGGAGCAATTACCCATGCCCATTGCCCTATCCATTGTGAGATAGCCATAATACTTGTGCGTTCATGAAAATCATCACTCATTTCATATCCCATAGCTACATAGGGCACACTAAATATTGTAAGTCCTAAATAAAAAATAAACGACCATAAAAGAAAGTAAATAAAATTATATTGAACTCCATTTTCTCCGTATAATTGCCACATTGCTACAAACGAAAACCCCATTATTATTGCACCCAAAAAAACATAATGTCTTCTTCTCCCCCATCTAGACCTAGTATTATCTGAGATGAAACCCATAATAGGATCGATAAAAGCATCAAAAATTCGTGGCAAAAAGAATAAAATTCCCCACATCCAAGCTGGAAAACCTAAATTTTGAACTAAGACAACCATAAAAATACCTAAAGCAGCAGGAAACATTTGATTGGCTAACATACCTAATCCAAAGGCAATTTTTTGTCCCATTGGGACAATCGCTTTTGTTTTTGTAATATTATTTGACATATTTAAAGAATTTTATTTTTTATTATTTAAGAACTTTTTTGATTCATTTATTAAATTAGTTTGGTGGTGTTAAAACTGTTTTTTTTAACAATTCTTCATCTCCCGAAAATGTTTTTACAATGGAATTTCCGTCTCTTTTTAAACTCTTAAATGTTTCGGCATCTACTTGGTTCCATAATGCATATTTTGCCTTTCCATCAACTGTAAAAAGTCCGAAATGATTTTCAGAACCATTTTGATTTGCATTGTCTTTCCATGTTTCATCAAAAGCTTCAAAGAAAAAACAGCTGACTCCTTGTTTTGTTGTCCAATTTCGCATGCTTTCATAATATAGCCTTTGCTTGTATTCGTCAGAAGCTTTGGAACCTTCATTTCCATAAAATCCATCCGAACTAGAAGCCCATCCCGTTTCGCCAATATGAATTGGTTTATTTGGGCTAACACTATTTACATAATTTTTTACATTAGTGTATTGCATTTCGGCAAACTCTTGAGCTCTTGTCATTGCTGCTTTAACTTTATCTATATCCGATAATGAATTTTCATTACTTGGTAGCTTCCAAAATTTTGATGTATAATGCGTATTATGAAAAGGATAAGTATGCATCGAAACATAATCTACAGCCTTAATTAAATCTTCCAAATCTTTAGTATGATAGATTTTATCTCCTCCGCCCCAAGAAGCAAAATCGTCAGAACTTGTAATCCATAACTCTTTGGATATTTTATTTTTCTTTTTTAAATCTTGCAAATAATTTACCCATTTCAAAATTATTTTTGGTTGCACATAATAATTTTCTGCCCATTTTACCATTGCTTCATTTCCAACTGCAATTATTTTAACAATGTCAGGATATTGATTAGCTAATTCTACAGCAGTTTGAATTTCTTTTGGATTTCTTTCACTTTCAATATCGTGATCTAGTATTTTATCTGTCCAAGCATTTTTACAATCTATCCATGCACCAAGCATTACATACATTTCAAAATTAGCATCTTCCTTTTTTAATTCATTAATAGATTTTAATATGTTAGCCGCCTCAACAAAATGAACATTATAAGTCCTAATTAACTTAATGTTCATGGCAGACATGATTTTTAAATCTTCTTTTATCTGATCTATTGAAGGTTGTACTTCTCTAGAACTTGTTCTATAACCGCCATAACATAATGCCATATAGTTAGGATTTCCAAGAATATCTTTTGCATTCACAATTTTTATTTTTGGCCTTCTATTATTGGTTTGTGAACCTATTTTATTTGCATAAAAAAAAGATAACACAACTAATAAAATAATATGTTTATATCTTAATTTCATTTACAACTTGCAATTTATTTTAATTCATTGTCTACAATATTCACAATGATTTTATTTATTTGACCTGTTCGTGCAAAAAAATGTTGGCTTGTTTCATTATCCAGATATAAAGTCTCTAACTTTTTAATTGTTGAATCGTTAAAATAAATTTCAATATTTCTTTTTTCTCCTATTTTATAAATAACAGGAATTTGACAATAAGTAAAACCAAGTGAATTTTTAATTAACTCAATAGATTTTTGATTCATGAACACATCTACATAGTTAAATGTGAAATCATTGGACAAAAATTCTTCTTTTCTTAACAAGTAAGGAGCAAAATTTAAACATCCATTTTTTACAAAAACTCCAAGTTCACCAAAACGACTTAATACATCTTCTTTAACTTGCCCAGTCATTCCGGGTTGTTGTGCACCTTTACCTGCAGGTGTGTGCGAATAAGGATCTGTTGGAAATGCTCCATGTAGAGCAGGTGATTTATGCAATCCAATTCCTGCATTTATTTCATAATAATGTTCTAATAAACGTCCTATAATTTCTGGAGATTCTTTTTCGTCTTGGGCTTTAAAGCAACATTCCTGCACTGCTAATTGCAGTTTCGAAACCATGTGCCAATAAATAGAACCTAATCCTTCATAGCCATAAAATGTTCCAGATCTTCCAGTAAATGATTTGTGATTAAAAACATTTTCGAAAATTTCAGTTATTTTATCAGCTTCTTTTTCTACTAAAGTTTGGTATTCTTTTATATTTTTTAATTGCTCTAAAGCTTTTTTCAAATCGTTTGCATTATTGAAATTACCATTAAAATGATAATTCCCATCGCAATCCATTTTTATAACTTGTGTGTTCTTTTTTGCAACCAACAGAGTTAATAATTCCGATTGAGAAACTGAATCATTTGCAATAGTATTTTTTGCTAAAAATTTAGGCAATTCTTTATTTGGATACAGTAAATAACTATATTGATCTTCTCTGAATAATTTACTGTTTTTTAAACTATCTAACACTTTTAATGCTTCCTTAGAACTTAAATAACCAGAACTTAGCACTGCAACTTGACCTTCTAACATTTCACTTAAATAGGAAATGGAGATCTCGCTATCGCTTTTTATGGTAACTAAATTATAGGCATGGTACAAATTATCTACTCTTTTATTGGCGTCTATAGAATGATCAATAAAGTCCAAACATACTTGGGTAAATGTTTTTAGACCGGCCATAGAATGGGTTCTTTTTTTACCCCAAAACCCACTATTATAAATTTGATAACGATAATCAGAAGCCGCTTTTCCTAATCGATCTAAAATTATTCTGCGTGATTTATCATCAATTTTACCTGAAAGCAAGTGTTTATTTTCAACTAAACATTCTCTTACTTCATGGTAAAATTCTACCATTTCATTCGAAATTTTAATGTTTTCTAAGTTAGAATTTTCTAATATGTGCTGGAAGAATTTCAAGAAACGTCTCAAATAATAAAGCGTTACCATTGAAACCCCGTTACCTACCAAAGCATTATTGGCATCGTTCCACTCTGGGCGTTGTGTATTCATCCAAATACCACCTTCCGGAATGAAATTGGACATTTTTGCTAACACCGTAGCCAATATCTTTTCGATGAAATTCACATGATAAATTTCCTTATCATTACTATTTAATAGAGCACCATCGGCACCTATTGCTTGTTTTCTTTGATTTATTAGTTTTTCCCATTCGTGATTATAACCCACAGTATCCTTAGGATTTTTCAATATATCTTTGTAAGGCTTTATTGTGTAAGGAACAGCAGCATATACAAAACATTCGTTTTCAAAATAAGAATCTAACTTATTTGGCTCATGTTTTTCAATGAATTCTAAAAATTTCAACAAATAAATAATTTGATGATCGCCCCAATATCCAATGTAAGACCAAGGATTGTCTGGTTCAATAGTTTCCCAATCGAATCCATCTTTAGTAACACGATACGGATTGTATCCATCAAATGTAGAAGCGTTTAAGAATTTATGAATCATGCTATCAATAAATTCAGGATACGAGTGCGCCAAAGCTTCCCAGTTCTGAAATATATCACGCCAGTTTCCTTGATAATCTAATATTTTAGAACCGTCAATTTCGCTTTGGGTATTGATGGAAAATTTATTCCAAGGGCGACTTGGATCTCCGTGTCGTCGGCTGAATTTTAACGGTAAATATTCAAAACACAAACGTTCTAAGTCAGCATCATTTTGTTTTGTTGCAAATTCTTTTAATGTTTGTAAGGATAATAATTCAGGAAGAATATTAATTTGTTTTTCAAAATTTTGGAAAACAATAGTATTTGCTTTTTTTAAATAATTAATAAAATCGGGCTTTTCAATTTGATAATTATAATCAAATATTCCGCCGCGCATGATATTAAATAAGGTATTCGAAAAATGTCTGGTATCTCTTAAATGATCTGCTGTTGCTTGAAGTCCATCCGAAGATGCATTAATTGCTATTAGTTTTTGAGTTCCCAGTTCAATATCCTCAATTACTAGATTTTCAATATTTTTATCCTTCTTAATCGTATCAATAATTTGAACAATATCCGAATGGTCTTGATTAACGTTGGCTATTAGCATCCAACCTTTTTGAGAATTGGATTTTAATATTATTTCTGAATTTAAAAAATAAGCTCCTTTTTCGCCTTTAATATCATTTTCCGGAGCTACTTTTTGTTTTTTTCTGAAATTGGAAAGTTGTAATGAGGAAACCAAATGCGTTGGATTATCCATACCTAAAGACCAAACAATATTGGCTTTTAACGCTTCGCTAGGTTCTGCTTTATCAACAATAATTGCACTTAAAGCAAAAATTCCTAAACCAGAATCTTGGTGTAACTCACTTCTTTTGTATGCATCTACAAGGTTACTTGTTGTTGCCTGTAAATCGGTATTAACGCCATATGGCATAATATTTTGAAGTCCATCTAAAATAGAAATTTCATATTCTTTATTAGAATGATTAAGGAGTTCCGATTTTTTTACAAAGCCGTATTTATTACTAGAATTCCAATGGTATCTGTAAGTTAATTGTAGGTCATTATTGATTTCTTCAAAAATTATTTTATTACCATAATTATTTTTATACAAATTTCTGGTAATAGAATATTGATTGGTAAAGCGTTCTGAAAAAGGTTCCCAAATCAATAATTCACCTTCAATTAAAATTTGAAAAACAGTTTTACTTCCTGTTATATCAGAAGATTCGGTAATTTTATCATCCGTATAATAAGGAAAAAGAGCAAATTCTGAATTTTTTCTTCCTGCCGAAAGTCCGCCATTACTAGAAATAAACATCCAATGATTAGAGTCGCTTACAATACTCATAAAAAAAGGACGCATTGCATCATTATTTTTTATTTTATAGTAGTGCTCCCCATTAATGGTTTCCATTTCCATGGAAACAAATTTATTGGTGTTTTTCAAATTGTTTTTAACTAAGATATCTGAATCCTGATTCATGAATGTATTATAATGCTATTTTTTATTAATAATAAAAATACAAGACTTCTTGATAAAAAAGTCTTGTATTTATTTGATTATTCTATTTATATACCCTTACGTAATCTACCAGCATTGTCTGCGGGAAAGTCGTTTCAGCATTAGGGGAACCAGGCAAATTACCGCCAACGGCAAGATTCAATATTATATAAAAAGGCTGGTTAAAAACCCATTCTCCTGGAGCTTTTGCCGGAGTAATTTGGTTGTATAATACATCATCTACATAGAAATTAATGTAATCTTCTCCCCATTCAATCCCAAAAATATGGTAATCAGTATCAAATCTATCGTTTGTTAAATTGAAAATTTTAGAGATTGAATTTGAACCTGCATAACCTGGACCATGAACAGTACCGAAAAAAGATGTAGGGTTATTTCCAAGGTATTCCATTATATCTATTTCGCCACATTGAGGCCACGAAACTGAACTAGAGTTGGCGCCTAACATCCAGAAAGCTGGCCAAACACCTTTTCCCCAAGGCATTTTAATTCGAGCTTCAAAACGACCGTGTTTCTGTTCAAACTTATTTTTAGAAGTAATTCTAGCAGAAGTATATCCTTTACCCATATAGGACTCCTGAATAGCGGTTATTTTTAATACGCCTCCTTCTACTTTTACATTTTGAGGTCTACTAGTATAATATTCTAATTCATTATTTCCCCAGCCGTTATTCCCTGTTCCTATATCATAACTCCACATCGAGTTATCTGGAGCACCATCTACATCAAACTCATCTTGTTTTACCAATTGCGTCATGGTGGTTACGGTTTGTTTTTCATTTGTAGAACAACCTACAATGACAATACTAAATACAGATAAAGCAAATAATTTTATGTCTTTTAGAATCATTTTTATATTTTTTTTAATTATTAAATTTTAGTTTTTATAATAATATAGATTATCTAAAAAGAAATTATTATTACCAATAAAAACTATTAATGCAAGATTATTTTTTTGGTTTAAAATATTTCCTGTTAATGGAATATCAATCGATTTCCAAGTTCCAACACTTAGCTGATTAGCCGGAATTAGATAAGATATTTCCTTATCATCTACAGTGGCATTTCCATTATTATCAGAATCAATAACACCATTTGAACCTCTATCTCTTATTTTAATTGTAAAATTTGAAGTAGCAGCAGTTCTTGGCAAAATATCTAAATGTAAAAAACCCATAGTAGAAGCGTTAATTGGAGGATTTTGTGTTTGAATACCTACATAATTTAAAGAAGTATAACTTTGAATATTGTCTATATTATTATTTACACTAATACTAAAAAGACTTGTTAGTGTTGTTTGCCCGCCCCAGTAACCATTAAAGAAATCTACAGGAACATTTGGATAACTATCAGAAAAAAGTGAAATTACATTTGAGGAAGGACGTGTAGGAGTTGTTGCGGGTATAAAAGCTCCTAAGGAATTTATTGTAAGAGAACCTACTGCAGTAGTGCCAGAAAGAGAAGCTGTAATTAGAGCTGTTCCACTTGATAAAACAGTAATAACTCCTGAGTCGCTAACAGAAGCAATACTAGGGTTAGAAGATAAATATGAAAAATAACTTGGCGCAATTGAAATAGTTTGATTTATCCCATTTGGCATATTAAAGGTGTCTGTAAGACCTGTTAAGTTAATTGAAGTGCCAATATATGCTTGTTGAGTAGAGTTTAAACCGTCCATAATTTTAGGTTGATTATGAGCGATAGTTCCTAATTTTTCGTACTTAACATTATCAATCCAAAAAGTATAACCCAAATTATTTTCTGCACCTTCAGAATACCAAAACATTCCTTTTTCTTGAATTAATTTAGATGCGTCGGGCATTGGAATAATTATTTTTTTCCAATTGGTGTCAATCGGAACATTTTGCATTGTTACTTTATATTTATTTAAGCCGAAATCAGTACCAAGACCAAATTCATTTATTGTTGCTGCTTGAGACCCTTTAACCCAAAAAGTTAATGCATCATAATCGGTCAAGTTACGACCTGAGCCATCAATAAATACTCCACCTGCGTAAGCTCCTTTTGGATCCCCAACACTAGGTACATCAAATCTCATGGAAGCCGATCCTTGGTATTTAACATCCGTATCTACAGTAAAAGCAGTATAATTTGAACCTCCAAAAGCTCCATAACCTAATCCAGCACTAAATGTGTCAATGAAAACATCGCCATTTTTTGAAAAAGTTGCTAGTTTTGCGTCATCAGACATATTTCTTTCACAACTCAAATTAGCAATTGACAGCAATGCTAATACAAATACGTTTTTTAAATAATTGATTTTTATATTTTTCATATTTTTCATATTTTTAATTATTTTCCAATATTAATGTGAACATACGTTCTAATTTCCCACTCTGACCCATTACTAAATCCAACTGGACTTATAATTGGTTGTGTTGCAAAAAGAGAGGCAGTTTGATTTGGAAGAAATCTTGGAGAATATTTGTCTAAAGATCTCCAAGTTCCCATTATTCCTAATTTTGTATTTGGTAAGATAAACCAATTTGGCTTTCCTACAGAAGTAGATAAATCTAATGAAAACTGAGTTGGATAAGTCAAGTTAAAATCACGGTGGTAATCGTATGGACCCCAATCATTAAGTTTTAATGTGGTAGTTAATTTTACTTTTTTATAGATTAATCTAATATCGCCACCCATTCTTTCAATTAGTCTAGTGTCGCTCCCGTTTGCTTGCGCATTACCCATATAAAGATTTGTAATAAATCCTAAATCAGGAGTTATTTTAGAAACAATTCTTGAATTTAATTCCCATAAATCGTGAGCCGGTGTTGCATTTGGAAAAGCAAATGCAGTACGGTTTACTAAGAATCCAATTGCTGCATCTTGAGTGGTTGGCAAATGACGATAAACAAAATCAACATTAATGGCGAATTTTGCATCTTCTGCAATATCATTATCCCATTCGTAATACCAAGTTGCAGGTGTTGGATCGAAAGTAAGTAACAATTCTCCTCCCAAAGTTTCTCTATTGGATCTCACAACAAAAGGATCCGATTGAATATTTCTTAATCTTCCAGGTGCATTAATATCGTTTGGCATAGCACCAACTAATGGTTTTTGCCATAAGAAGTTTGGCGCAATTTGAAGATTACCTATGCTGTAAGTAAATCCAGTTAAGAAGTTAGTTTGGTTTCCGCTTCCGCTATCTTTAAGTCTCCAACCTGTGAATGTTTTAGTATTATCTGCACCACCATTAGCAACTAATCCCATTATTGCCCCTTGTGTGTACATGTTAAAACGCCCTTTTGAATAGGTTATTTTTGCTTTACCTCCCCAATTATCTTGATTTGTGATTTTGTCATCATAAACAGTATAAACTCCATTTAATTCTTTTGCAAATTGAAAAGCTCTACCATTTAATGGCTGACCTCCCCACATACCACCAACTTCCAAACCAACATTACCAATTTTTGATTTAAAATAAATAGTTGCACGTCTAGTTTTAGGAAGCGGAATTGCAATTGATGTTGTTGCCGCATTAGCATCAGATATATCTTCGTGATAAACTGCAGTAGCATCTATTTTCCAGATTTTTTTACTGTATTTTAAAAGATAAGCTGGATTGGCTCCCCACCATAATTGAGGTCCTAAAGCACCTTTTAAACCTTCAAAAGATTTTTTCCCTTCAAATTCAAAACCAGAAGTTTCTCCATTATATAGATCTAAATTTGGACCATAATTTGCTTCTGGATATAATCCGAAGAAATCCCCTTCATAGCCCCAATGGTAATGACCTGTTCTATAAAACCCTTTTAGATCAAAATATTTTTCATTCCAAGTGTAAGAGGCATTATACACTTGAACTCTATTGACATCGCTTTGAGTTACAACTCCATTTTCGGTTTTTACATTTTGACTTCTACCTCTATTTTCGTAGAAAATTTCATTTATTGGATTTAATGCAACATTACCAAGAATACTTACATTAACATTGGCTTTCATATTAGGTGCAGGATTCCCTTCAACACCAATAAAATAGGATTGCATGTGATCAAAACCTAATTTATTAGGATAGGAGGTTGAATTTGGATCTGCAATTTTAGGGGTGGTGATTAAGCTTCCGCCAGTGTTAAAGGTTGTAAATTCTGCTCTCAAATTACTAACTTTAAGCATATCGGTATCATTAGAACCTAAAGCAGCTTTATCGCCTCTTGCTTTTAATACAGCATCCATAAGTTGTATAGTACTAAAATACTTTTCGGTACTTTCAACTGTAGTTCCAGCTTGATACGGATTAAAATTATGTGCTTCTTTTAAAGCGTAATAAGCTGCACGTGGATATAAAGTATACAAACCTCTGGCATTTGTAGGCCCTTTGGCACAAATACCAAACCACTCTTCGTTCATGTTATTTTCTCCTTGTTGAAAATCTAAATTGTAACCTCCGTTAGACCAAGAAGCATTATTATCATGAATATCTAAATTCTTTGTTTGACCAAATTTCCACCATCCATCACTAAATTGAAAAGTAAAACCTCCAATTGAATTACCAGCTTTACCTAGACCTGAAGCATTTTCGTATATTTCTTTCCAATTGTTTACCATATAATATGCTTGTGATTTTTGATCTTCGGCATTATCTAAAGTATTGAAAGAATCTGCACCAAATTCAGAAAACATTAATGGTTTATCAAATTTTTCTTTCACTTTTTGGAAAGCATCTGTAAATGAAACACCTCGATACATGTTAGTTCCTAAAATATCTACATCCTTGCACTCTTTAGCAATTATATCTAAAAAAAGTAAATCTCCATTACAAATAGCTATTGGATGTGAGCTATCAATTTTTTTCATTTGTAGAGTTGCATGATTAAATAATTTGTACATTACTTTAGCTCTAACAGTAGATTTTCTATCTTCTAATGGAATATTTTCTGATTCTGCTCCATCCCAAAACAAACCATAGTTATTTTCGTTTCCTAATAAAAATAGTAGCAAACCTGGTGTATTTTTATATTCAGAAACAAGTTCTTTAGTTTCTTTAAGTAACAATTCTTGGGTTAGTGCATTAGAATAATCTGTATTTGGTACCCAAGTACCATTTAATGTAAGTCCATATCTACCAAAAGAATGATTTAAAACTGTATAAATACCATATTTTTGAAATATATAAGTTATCCATTTAGGCTGAATCCCAGTGTATTGCCTAATAGTATTTACACCCATATTTTTCAGCAAACCCATTTCTGTATCCAAGGCAGCCTTGATAACCTCATCCGATTGTTTCCATAAACTGTAGGAATAGTTTGTTCCAATTGGATAGTAATCCCAATTCATTCCATTTATTATAAAGTCATTTCCATTGACTTTCAATTTAAAACCGGCATTATTCTTTTCAACAACTACTCTATCTGCTTGAGAATATGCAGAATAAGAGTAAATGAAAAGTGATAATAGAATGATAATTTTTCTCATAAGTTAAATCTTAATTTTAATGTTAATCTAAAAATAATGTAAAGTTGGAGTAAGTAAATTTTGTAAGGAAATTATTTAAAATTTATATTAATTTGATGTTAAAAGTAAAGTATATCGTTTTATAAAAATTAAAAACAATTACAACAAAAAACATACAAAGTTGAAATATAATTACTTCATTAGATTTTGTAGTATAAATCACTTAAATACAGATATTTATTTATAAAAATAGAAGATAAATCAATACTAATTATACTATTACTATTAAGTATGTTGTACTAATGTATAGGCAAAATAATTGGTTGATTGGGCGCTAAACAGACAAAATATACTCTGCTAAACCGTTTTCGTGGTTTAAATTCATTTTTTTACGCAAACGATATCGTTTTATCTCAACACTTCTAACAGAAATATTGAGTAAAGGGGCAATTTCTTTGGAAGAAAGATTTAATCTAAGATAAGCGCAAAGTCGCAAATCATTAGGGGTTAGTAAAGGATGAAGGACTTTTAATTTTTTCAAGAAGTCTTTATCTACAGTATCGAATGCATCCTTAAATATATTCCAAGAATCTTCATGATTAATATTTTTTGTGATGGTAGAAATAACCGATTTAATGCTCATGCTCTTATTTCCTTCATCTGCTGTTTTCTTTAAATCCTCTTTAATAACAGAAAGTAATTCATCTTTTTTTAATAAACTCATAGTTGAAAATGCAAGCTCTTTATTTTTTGCATCCATGTCCAATGCTAATTGGTCATTTCTTAATTTCATTAATTGTTGTTCGTTTTCTAATTCTTTTATTTCAAGCAACAAATTATTTTCTTCAATGAGTTTTACTCTTTGTTTATGGTAGTAATTTTTATATCTTTTATTTATCCAAAAAGCTAGGTAAATTAGCCCAAGAAAATAAATTAATAAAGCAAAATTAGTTAAATACCAGGGCTTTAAAATTGTAAACATATAAACCGCACTGTTTTCAAGATTCGAATTTGCTATTTTAGATCTAACAATAAATTTGTAATCTCCCGGAGATAAATTTTTAAAATTGATACTAGATTTTGTACTCCATTGACTCCAATTCTCCTGAAAACCTTCTAATTTATATTGGTACTCGGCGTTAATATATTTATTAAATTCTGCTACAGAATAATTAAAAGCAACATTGTTTTCATCGTAATGTAATTCTACTGAATCAGTAATAGAAATATCTCTAGCTTTTTCATTTAATTTATTACTACTTACATTAGAGATAAAAACAGTGTAGTTTTTAAAGCTTAATTCATTTAAATTAATGGTATAATATCCATCAGTAGTTCCAATAAAGTATTCATAGTCATTAAGTTGCGAAATATTCTCATAACCAGTTAATGAGTTGGTAAATTTGGAAGGGATTGGAATTGTATTTTGCTTTAGTTTATAGTTTAATTTATTTCTATAAAAATAATAGATATAATTCTTAGAAAAAAACCAAATTTTATTCGATTTATCTACTATCATTTTGCCAGAAGTAAACTCATCTTGAGTAAACATAGTACTTAAAATAGTGTCTTTTTCAAAAATATTATTTTTATTATTTAGCTTATAGACACCATCTTTGTAGGCGTAATAAATAATATTGTTATATTTAATTAAACTTGCATTTTTACCCTTTTTAGGAGAATTAAGCTTACTGACTTTTTCGGCTTTGGTAAAATTAAGATCAGTAGTGAATTTAAAAATTCCTTTATATTCGTGACTAACATAAACTTGGTTAGTTGAATTTAGTTCAAAATATTTAGACGAATAATCAAATCCTTTAATCTTATTTCTGAAAACCCATTGATTATTGTTTTTTTCCAAAACTGAGATACCATAATAGTTGCCTTGAAGCAATAAATTTTTATTTGGGACTGTTTGGAATTTCCAAGTTCCAGATTGATTAAATATGCATTTAGCAGTACTATTTTCAATTATAAAAGTTCCTGAATCGTGGCCACAAAAAAGAGTGTCTTGGTTTACAAATAAAGACCATACTTGACCTTTTGTGCCTGCAATAAATTGGAAAGAATCCTTACTATTATAATCTCTACAAAACAATCCTTGATTAGTACCTACGTATAGTTTTCCTTTAAATAGTATAGAAGCATATACAGTTCCTAGTTTTCCTGTGTCATCAGAAAAACTTTTCACTGGAGACTGTATATTTATACAATTTATTCCATTGTCTAAACCTATCCATAAATTCTTATCAAAATCTTCAAATAAAGAAAGAATCGTATTATTGCTTAAACCATTGTTTTGGGAAATATGATATTCTATTTTTCCTGATTTTGAAATAATAAATATACCATCGGAGATAGTTCCTACCGCGAAATTACCGTTATTTAGTTGACAACTACTATAAACACTTGAATGATTTAATTCCGCATCTGCCGAAGTACTATAAGCAGAAATTATTTTATTACTAAATCTAAAAAAACCGTTTGTTTGAGTATGAATAATTAAACCATTATTGTCCTGATAAATATTGACAATTTTATTGTTTTTAAAAATTAAATCATCTGAAACTAATTTACTTTTACCATTTTCAATTTCAAATAATCCTTCATTTAATACTTGAAAATAAATAGCATTTTCTGTTTTAAAAACCTTTGAAATACTGTTACTGGGATTAATTATTTTAAAATTTTTACTTTCTAAGTCGTAAATATAAATTCTATTTAAAGATTGAAAAACTACCCATTTGTCATAGTTTAAAATATTCCAAAACTGCTCGTCGTCAATAATTTTATTTTTTATCTTTTTACTCAAAGAAAAATAGGATAACCTACCATTAGTCATTCTTTTCCAGTAACCAAACTCCATGTAACTACCTGTATAAATCAAATCGTCTATAACCTTAACAGATCTAATTATTGTCTCATTAGGTGAGTTATATAAATTCCAAACCGAACCATTATATTCTAATAATCCTTCATTATTCGCAAAATATAGAATATGGTTTTTATCTTGAGATACCATCCAGTTTTGATTACCAGCATTGTAGGTAATAGGATTATATTTTATTATTGGAGGTAATTCTTGGGAGAATCCAAATAATGAAAATAATAAACTGAATAGTAATAATTTATTAAAAGAAAATATCTGGGGCATATTTTTATCTGTAATTAAAAATTTAACAGCAATAAAGATATATATTATACTAATAAATATAAAATATAAAGTAAAAAAAAGCACGTTATAATTAAATAACGTGCTTTCAAAAAAAAAAAACTTAACTTAATTTTTAACGAATTTTGTAGTAGACAATTTACCATCTATTGTACTATTTACAAAATATAGTCCATTTTCAAGATTTGAAACATCCATTATCGTAGAATTTGACATTGGGGTTTTACTAATTACCTCTTGACCTAGAATATTGTAAATAGCTATGCTTTCTATAGAATTGTTAGCCTCAATAGTTAAACTAGTAGATGCTGGATTTGGATATAATTTTACATTTGAAGTATTGAAAGTATCGGTTGCCATTGCTGTTGCCGGTCTGTATAAATAAATATTATCAACATATACAACTCCTAAATTAGATGAAAGTAAAAACTGAGCAACGTTATTTCTAATATTTGGATTGCTACTTCCCGCAGTAAATGTAGATATAGGCGCTTCTATTGAAGCCCAAGAACCGTTAACTGATGGAAGATAAGTTAACAAGAAATTTGATGTTTCTCCAGAAGTATCAGATGTCCAACAAGAAAATTTAGGGTTCAATACTTTACCAGTCAAATCAGTTGCGCTTGGTATCCAAAAATCCATGTGAAAAGTTGTCATATTAGTTGCATCAAAATGATTACCTGCACCAAAATCCACACCAATAAAGTTACCAAAAGCAATTTTTTTAGTATCATTACCTGCAATTAGTAAATCAGTTATAGGCGCTAAACCACCCCAACCAATTCCAGCTGACCAATCATTAATTGTTGTATTAGAATAAGCATTACTGTAAAGAGAAATTACATCCCAAGCATTTCTTGCCATAGGAGTTGGTGCAGCTATTAATGGCACTTCTGTTACAATTAAATTACCAAAAACACTTCCTGAAATATATGGAGCTGCTGCTGCTTGTGTTGCAGTTATTATAGAAGTACCGGCTCCTACAATTGTTACTGTACTTCCTGAAATTGTTGCCACAGCTAAATTGCTGCTTGTGTATGAAAAAGAACCTGTGCTATTACTTGAAGGTGCTGTTAGAGCAAATGCTGCATCTCCAAGATTTTTTGCTGGAACTATAAAGTTTCCTATTAACGGAGTACCAGAAGGCGCAGCAGTTTTCCAGAAATAAATATTATCTAAGTAAATAGTTGAAGGAGAAACTCCTGTTTGTCCGTCAAATTTTAATTGAAATACTGAATCCCATGTCATACCAACAAAAGCGCTCTTAGGCAAATCTACACTACTCCATCCACCATTAACTAAAGGAATATTAACAAGGTATTCTCCAACACCAGTTCCATTATTAATTGGAGATACTTTTACAGAGGTAGCATTATTGGTCCAAATATCTATATGCAAATACTCCATATTAGCTGCATTTGTTTGAGTTAAGTAAGTACCTTGGTAATTAAAATTAGTGTATGCCATTGCATAGTTAGTTCCAGTTCCTGTTGGGTTAAAAGTAGTATTTACAGTTCCTGATTGACCCCAATTAGGATTAAAATCTGTTGCAACACTAACGTATGAATCACTATAAAGAGAAACAACATCTACTGCATTACGAGTAGGTACTGGTGCGGCTACTGTAGGTGAAACTGCACATGCAGGACAAGATCCACCACAGTCTACACCTGTTTCATCACCATCTTGTACACCATTATTACAAGTGGTTGTTACTTCTACAACAGATACATTGTCAATAAAAACATACCCAGTAGCTGCGCCCATATCAAATAAAACTCTATCAGCAACCGTATTGCCATAACTTATTGTTATTTGGTAGCTAAATGTCTGCGGAGTAGATGTCAAAGTTGTTGTTGAAGTTAAAGAAGTATAGGGAGCACCAGTTTGTCCTAAACCACTCAAAATAGTTCGTGTTCCTGTTATTGCATCAGTAAAAGCATCGAAAGTCAATGCATAAGTTCTACCATTTTCCAATAAAATTTCTTGACTTAAATTTACATCCCAAGGATTACTTACTGCTGTTACGTTTGCCTGATTTACAAATGCACCGCCTCCATTGGTATCGATATCAACTGCGTTTGCTGCATTACCATACCATGGTGTTGAAAATCCTGTTTGGAAATCTCCATTTGTCACTAGATTTTGAGAAAAACCTATTACAGAAGTTAAAAAAAGAAAAATAAAAGTAATTTTTTTCATAATATTAAGATTTTGTTATATTTCAAATTTATAAATAAATTAAATCATACAGATTAATTAAGATATAAAAAAACTATACATTTTAATTATTTTATTTATTCAATCAAACTACTACTAAACAACTGAATGATAAGCGTTTTTAATAGAAACAAACAACTTATTTACAAATACCAAAATTAGTAATTTAAATTAATGTTGTGGCAATGTTGTATTCTACTATTACGATTTAGTTTAAAATTTAATTTAAGCATGTTGAATTCTTATAAAATTCCTCAAAAAAAATAAGTGAATTCAAATAAACATAAAACTGGCTTTTAAATATTAAAATAAAAATTATTCAATTATGACTTTAGTTGATTTATTATTTATTCCATCGGAAATTCTAACAAAATAAACGCCACTGTGAACTGTGTCTGTTTCTATAATTGAAAGTGTACTTCCTTGAAGAATCTTTAATGTTTTAATTGTTTTACCTAACTCATCAATAAGCTCAACTTTATAATCTTTTTCGGCCATTTGAGTTTGTATTGCTATAAAATCTTGAGCTGGATTTGGAGCTATAACAACTTTAAATTCTTTATTTTCAAACAAATCATTAGAAAGTTGTGTGTAAGTTGTTGTTCCGGCAGGAACGGTTGTAACGGTGGCTGCAACTACATTTCCATAATAAGTAGGTCCTACTACATAAGGATAACTTGAATTATGATTCGCATCAACAGTAGTAAAATAACAATAAATACCATCCGGATATTCTGGAGTTTTACAAAAACGTCCATTGTGAATATCTAAATAGGTAGCATCTCCAGGGTGAGCAACATATTCATAATCTTCTCTAAAGTAGCCATTAAATAAAGTTTGGGTACCAACAACTTGACCCACAGTTGGTCCATTAGTTCTAGTAGTTTGATTTTTTAATTGATAACTTGATTTCATTCTTGAGATCCCACCGGTTGCATCTGTGTTAGTGTATGCATAAGCTCCGTATATTGGAAAACCATCATAAGCAAAACCTAAAAGTGGTGAATGTTCAGACGCATTAACAACATATAATCCATCTGAAGGGTAAGTGTTGCAAACTGTAGATAAAACATTTAAATCTAAATTAAAAGCACTTGGATTTTGGTGGTGGTGATAATTTCCCATAGCTGGATGTGCTTTTGCACAATCAAAACCTGCACGTTCTGCAGGAATTGCATCTCTATTCCATGCTTGTGTTGTTCCAGGTCCGCCTGGACATGGAGTGAATCCTGGCCCTCCACAAAGTGACTGAGTAGTATTATTCCAAGCTACTCCATCACGATAATCAAATAAAGCCACTCCATTTTTGAAAATCCCAATATTTCCACCTGAAGTTGCTGTTGCAGTTCCAGTGTTTTGAGTAGGTGCTATTGGAAACTTGAAAATCTTATTTTGAGCAGTTGCTAAAGATGGATTACCATCTTGAAAAGGACCCGTAATATATGCCGGAATTCCCGTAGCCGAAACATACACATTGGTAGAATTGTATTGTACTGTTTGCACATTTGCTTGAACAGCATCTGTTATAGCTGTTGAGTTCCCAGCAACATAATGTCTTCCAGTAATGCCAGTTGTATTTTGCAACCAACTTGTAATAATTGGGTTAGTTTGTGCATTCAAAAGGAATGTCATGAATAAAATTAAAAAAGTACTTGTTTTTTTCATAGTTGTTGTTTTTTTGTTTATAATTAAATTGCATTCTTATTATTATTTAGGAAAACTAAATTTTGGGTTAAATAAAAACTCTTTATCAGTTAATGTCTTTAAAAAAGCTATTAAATCTTTCTTTTCATTTTCATTTAATAGAATTGGTTGTTGCAACTCTTTGGCTAAAGTTTTTCGCTTAATTTTCCCATCGGTATAAAAATTAATAACCTCTCTTAACTTCATAAATCGTCCATCGTGCATGTATGGATAAGTGAATTCAATATTCCGCAAGGTTGGAACTCTAAAATTAAAACTATCTTTAGGGTTTTGTGTGATTTTTAGTCTTCCGTAATCTTTATAATCTTGGTCAATAGGCAAACCATTGTCGGCAAAATTATTATTGGTTAGCAATGGCTCTTTATGACAAGATTCGCAATTTCGTTTAAACAATCGATGCCCATTTTCTTCTTGATCTGTAAAGAAAATATCTTTTTCATGACGCATTACTTTGTCGTATTTAGAATTACAGGATTGTAGCGAAACCGTGAATTGTGCAATTGCTTGTAATAGTTTTTTTGTGGTTACTATGCTATCTCCAAAAACGTTATTAAATAGACTTTTATACTTTTTGGAATGGTTTAATTTTCCTAAAACATTTACTAATGTATTATCCATTTCCTGCGAATTAGTTATTGGGTTTATAGTTTGTGCTTCTAAACTAAGTACACCGCCATCCCAATGGAAGGTTTTCGCCCACGCCAAGTTAATCAAAGGCATTGCATTACGAGTTCCTATTCTTCCTTCTATTCCATGACTTAATGCATGGTCAGTATGAGCAAAACCTGTGTATTGCGAATGACAACTGGAACAGGAAATAGTACTATCTCTAGAAAGAATGGGGTCGTAAAACAATTTCCTCCCCAATTCAAATCCTTCTTTAGTAAGTTTATTTTCCTTAAAATTATAAACCGGTTTTGGCCATCCTTTAGGTATAATAATGTCTTTATAAAACACAAAGTTTTCTACGTTTTTTAAAGATAGAAAACAGCATGCTAATAACACTATTAATACAATATTTATATTCTTTTTATTCAATTAATTTGCTTTTAATCCATTTTTTGAATTTCGCCTCTAAAATATATTCTACACCCAAAAGATTCCGATTTTGGTGTGGTCACATTTTTTTCTTGTACTAATTCATCTATAGCATCAGTTAAAAAATGATGCTTTATTTTGTAAGGCTCTCCAGCATTATCGTCAATTGCCCCTTGGTACTTTATTACATATTTTCCTGCTTTATTTTTCCAAATTACAAATGCTTGTGGCGTATGAGTTGCTTTAAATTCTTTAGCAATATTTTGTTTTTTATCTTGCAAATAAGCAAACTGAAATTGGTCTTTCTTGGCTTTTTTTTGCATTAATTTAAAAGATTCTTCAGCATAAGCCAAGGTATCCATTGAATTTATTGCAAGCACAGGAACTCCTAATTTTTTATATTTGATATCCATTTGATTTAATCGTTGCGAATAAAAGTTAGCCATCGGACATTTATTACAACTAAAAACAACTACAAAACCTTTAGCATTCTTATAATCAGAAAGAGAAACCCAATGGTTATTAGTTGCACTTTTTAATTTAAAATTTGAGATCGTTTTTTCTTTTTCATAAATCGTATAACTAGAAAACACCAAAAGGGCAATAGCATAGAAAAAGAATACTAACTTTTTCATTTATTATTTTTTTATGAATTTTTTAGTAGTTACACTCTTGGATTGTTTATCCATCATTTGAAAAGTATAAACTCCTGCATCTAAAGAAGAAATATCAATTCCGTTTTGCCAATTTGGTTGTGGCAACATCATTACAACTCTTCCTTGAACTGTTGAAATAGTTACATAATATATTTCGGTCGAGGCATCCTTTAAATTTACAAATAATTTATCCGTAGTTGGATTAGGAAATAAACTAAACTCAGTGCTTGAAGCATCTGTTTGGTTGTTTGCCATGGTTCCTGTAACAATAAATTGTCCCATCATTCCGGCATCTTCATGACCACCAAAATGACAATGATACATGTAGGGATGATTCACATCGGAATCGGCAAAATCATCAAACTTTGCTACAAAACTTACCGATTCATTTCTACTAATAAAAAAAGTGTCTTTCCATCCCGACTCATATGCTGCAACAGCACCTGAACTCCTGCTTATAATTTTAAATTCTACATCGTGAAGATGAAAAGCGTGCCCGAAAACTGCCGGACTAGTGTTAGCGATAGTCCATTTCTCAATGTCATTTAAATTAACCACTTTTGGAGTCATCGTTGAGGAATAAGTAGTATTATCGAAATTAAAAGGAACGCTTGCTGGACCTGGAGTTCCATTAGTTATGTTAATAGTTGCTCTGGTTACATTTGCATCTGACGCTGTCCAATAAGTGTTATTGACTAAAGTTGTTGGTACGGATGTAACAGGAGTTGAAGCTGTAGTAGTGGCTCCAACATTGATATGCAAAACGTTGAAAGTTGTATTATTCAACAAACTACCAAATGTTCCTGTAGTTCCTGGCTCTCCTCCAGGAAAACTATTGGATTGACCTGAATTATAAGCTTTTAAGTCGATGCTTGATCCAACTGCATCATTACCTAAATTTACCATAATTTCATAACGTTCACCAACATGAATTGGCAATCTTGTTACGGCAACAGGAGCATTTAATAATCCTCCATCGTTACCAATAACATAAAAAGTTCTATTATCGCTGAAGCCTAAATTATATCCTCTTTCAATTTCGGCATTCAAAATTCGCATACGTACAAACTGTTTTGGCAAACTAATTTGAGCATTTGGAGTTCCATTAGATAACATGTAATCACCATAAACTCTGGCAGTACTAACAAAAGTATTAGTTGTAGCATTGTAACTTCTACTAGTTAATGCCAACACAATATCATCAACACCATAGGTTCTTGGTAGAGCCAAAGCAGCTTCTTGCGGATCTTTTACAATAATAAAACCACCAATACCTTTAGTCATTTGCGCTTGTGTAGTTTCATGCAAATGAGGATGGTACCACAAAGTAGTTGCTTGATTCATAACTGTCCAATAAGGTTCCCAAAGGGTTCCTGAAGGTATTACTTGATGTGGTCCTCCGTCCATAACCGATGGTAAATGCATTCCATGCCAATGCAAAGTTGTAGATTCATTTAAATTATTGGTAACGTTCATGTGTACTAAATCGCCTTTATTAACGAATAAAGTAGGTCCCCAAAAACTCTCGTTATTAATAGATCCTGTAATAGTTTGGTTACCAGCAACTAACTGCTTAGTGCTTTCGTGAATATTCAAATTAAAAGTAGTGCCATAAAGTGCTTCTGGCATTGACATAGTGTTGTATTGTGCCTGTATACCGTTACTAATTATCAGGATAAGCGAAAATAATTGCAATTTCTTTTTCATATTTATTTTATTGGTTAATCTATATATTTATTGAGTTATTTGAAACATATTTTTATACTTTTCAGCCATTGAAATGGCTTTTTCTCCTGGAATCATTATAGAATTTGTTTCTTTTAAAAAAATAGTATCCAACCACTTACTAAGTTCCACATTAATAGAAATTAATCCCTTATTTTCAGGAACTATTATTTCTATTACTTGAATTGCATTTTGCTTTTGCAAATACCCTCCAATATGAAACTGAAATTCTTTTTTCACATTTACACAACTAGAACTTTTACCTTCCAATTTCATATTAATGTATCCTGTATTCCAAGCCCAATACATTCCATTTATTGGATCTAAATCACCATCAAATTTTTCAGAAACATTATTTAGACTGTCAATCCCAATGTTAAATCTTATTTTTTTAATTTTTATATCCGGTACATTTTTCAAATTAAACTCTAAAGAACTCAAAGTTTCTGCATCTACCAAGTGAACACTTTTACTTTCTTTATACTGGATTCCATCTCCCAATTCTAACACAACATTTGAAAGGTAAAATTTCAATTTGGTAATTATTACCGTATCCTTTGTTTTGGTGACGTATTTTTTATCCTTCAAAACCAAGGGTTCATTATTAAAATTAAGATGCAATAAAACTGTAACGTCTTTCTGATTCTTTTTAATCTGAAAAGAAAGACATGCCAAAGCAAAAATCACAACAATTGCTACTTGTTTTTTCATAAATTACTCTGTAGGTGGTGGCCCCTGATTATCCATCATTCCGGGCGGAGGCGGTCGTTGCCCTTCTGGCCTTCCTGGACCCATCATCCTGGCTGCTTCTTTAATAATTTTGTCAAATTTTTGCTTTTGAGAATCATTACATAAAGCTCTAACTTTTTGGAAATGATAAAACAAAGCAAGTTCTTCTTTTTCCTTAATATTAATAATCTCCCCAGCTGCATTTTTCACTGAAGACGAATCCACTTTAGGGTTTTGAAGCAAATCAAAATAAATATCATTTTTTTCCTTAATGTCTTGTCTTAATTCTTCTCTTTGCTCCTCAAAAGCAATTTGCAATGCTTCAAACTGTTGTTCTTGTTTTGCAGAAAATGCTAATTCATGTGCAAAAAACCCTTTAGCGGAACCTTGCAAATTAGGTTTTGGTGGTTTTGTAAACCATATAAAACTTAATGTTGCTAAATTTATAAGCAGTAGGACTAGCAAAATTGCTTTTAAAAATTTCACATTGTTCATAGTAACAATTTTTATTCGATTGTATTGGAAAAATATTCTTTATAAACTGCATTCTTTTCGTCTACAGAAGCAAATTTCTTCGAACTTTTAGAATATTGTGTAATGGTAATAACATTAATTCCTAAAATCACTAATATACTAGCAGCTAACATCCACTTTTGGGAAGCATTCATGGAGGTCATGCTCTTTCCGTTAAAATTATTTTTAATAGAAAATTGTAAACCAATAGGTACTTCAAGTCTTTGGAGGTTATCCAATGATTGTAAAGTGGTTTCTATTAAGTCATTTTGTCCGTTCATACTTATATAGAGATTTAATTCTTAAAAAACTTGCGCTTACTTTTCATTTTCTTCATAATAAGTTGCCAAATGCTTCTTCAAATTCTGTTTAGCCCTAAAAAGTAACGATTCAACTGCCGATAAAGAAACTTGCATTACATCGGCAATTTCATTGTAACTCACTTGTTCTAGTTTATGCAAAACATAAGCAGTTTGTTGCTGTTCAGGTAACAAAGCAATCGATCTAAACAATATTATAGAGCGTTCTTTATTTTCTAATTGAATTCCGGGATGCATAAAATCCGAATGGTTTTCAATAGCTTTTTCACCATCAGAAGAATAAATAGATCTGAAGATTCCAGAACGCTTTTTTCTATTTTTCTTTCGGATAAATTCCAAGCATTTGTTTACCGATATTCTATAAATCCAAGTGGAAAGAGAAGATTCTTCCTTAAATTCATTAATGTTGAGATGTATAGTGATAAATATTTCTTGGGTAATATCTTGAGCATCCTCCATGTTTTGCAACATCCCGACACAAGTGTTGTAGACTTTTTTAGAAAACAAATCCACCAAAATGCCGAACGCAATTTCGTCGTTCTTCTTTAATCTTAGGATAAGTTCTTTTTCTTCCAAAAAATATATATTATTTTTAGATGCTACTATTAGTATAAACTTGTGTTAGTTAAATACAAATTTGCTACTTAATGATAAAACAATAATCCAAATATAGTATAAAATCATCAAAATTAAATTTGTGATTTGTGTAACACCCAATCTCATTTTAGAAATCATTATCTTTGCAAAAATTCTTTTTTACCTATGATTCCAAAAGATATTTCTACCCTAGATCCTAAGAAAAATATAATCATAAAAGGAGCTGCAATTCATAATTTAAAAAATTTGGATGTAGCAATTCCTAGAAATAAATTAGTAGTAATTACAGGACTTTCGGGATCTGGAAAATCTTCTTTGGCATTCGACACTTTATATGCCGAAGGGCAACGCCGTTATGTAGAAAGTTTGTCTTCTTATGCGCGACAATTCCTTGGTAGACTAGACAAACCAAAAGTAGATTACATCAAAGGAATTGCTCCTGCTATTGCAATCGAACAAAAAGTAAATACTACCAATGCACGATCAACCGTTGGAACTTCCACTGAAATTTATGACTATCTAAAATTACTTTTTGCCCGAATTGGAAAAACAATTTCTCCTATTTCTGGCAAGGAAGTAAGAAAAGATACCGTTTTTGATATTATTTCCACTGTAAAAAAATTCGAATTAGAAAGCCGTTGGTTACTCCTTGCTCCTATCCATTTGGAAGAAGGCCGAAAACTAGATGACAAACTAAAAGTGCTTTTGCAACAAGGATTTGCAAGGATTTTAGTAAATAATGAAATGGTTCGTTTGGATGAAATTGATAAACATAAGCTCAATATTAAAGATATCTTACTTATTGTTGATCGTATCGTTGTAAAAGAGGAAGAGGAATTCTTCAACCGACTTTCCGATGCTGTTCAAACTGCTTTTTTTGAAGGAAAAGGCGATTGTTATTTGCAAGATTTAAAAGATAATAAACGAATGCATTTTAGTTCCAATTTCGAATTGGACGGCATGACTTTCTTAGAGCCAAACGTGCATTTATTTAGTTTTAATAATCCATACGGAGCCTGCCCAAAGTGCGAAGGATATGGCAATGTTATTGGTATTGATGAAGAATTAGTAATTCCGAATACTGCACTTTCTGTTTTTGAAAATGCCATTTATCCTTGGCGTGGCGAGAGCATGGGCTGGTACCGAGACGAATTGGTGAACCACGCCTATAAATTTGATTTCCCAATTCATAAGCCTTATTTTGAACTTTCGGAAGCACAGAAAGACTTAATCTGGAAAGGAAATCAATATTTTCAGGGGCTAAATGATTTCTTTAAGGAATTAGAAGAAAAAAATTATAAAATTCAAAATCGGGTTATGTTATCGCGTTACCGCGGAAAAACAAAATGTAATGTTTGTAAAGGCAAACGCCTTCGTGCAGAAGCCAATTACATTCAAGTGGGTGGCAAAACCATTTCCGATTTAGTAGACTTGTCCATAAAAAGATTGATTCCATTTTTTACGGAATTAAAATTATCCGAATACGACACAACAGTCTCGAAAAGATTACTAATTGAAATCAATAGTCGCTTGGCATTTTTAAGCAATGTAGGTTTGGATTATTTGACTTTAAATAGAAATTCGGCAACTCTTTCAGGTGGCGAATCCCAGCGAATTAATCTTGCAACTTCATTAGGAAGTAGTTTGGTTGGTTCGATGTATATTTTGGACGAACCAAGTATAGGTTTGCATCCCAAAGACACCGAATTATTGATTGAAGTGCTTAAAAATCTTCGGGATTTAGGAAACACCGTTATTGTGGTGGAACACGATGAAGATATCATGAAACAAGCAGATTTGATTATTGATATTGGTCCTGAAGCCGGAACGCATGGTGGTGAATTAGTGGCGCAAGGAACATTTGATGAAATCTTAAAATCGAATTCTTTAACAGCCAAATACCTAAATGGTGAAATGGAAATTAAAGTCCCGAGAACCCGCAGAAAATGGGGTACTTATATTGATATTCTTGGTGCTAGAGAAAACAATTTGCAAAATCTGGATGTTCGTTTTCCATTGGAATGTTTAACCGTAATTACCGGAGTTTCTGGAAGTGGAAAAAGTACTTTGGTTAAAAAAATATTGTTTCCAGCCATTCAAAAAAGATTGGAGGGCGTTAGTGAAAAAGCAGGACAATACACTGATATTCAAGGGCATTACCACAAAATCAGACATATTGAATATGTGGATCAAAACCCTATTGGAAGAAGTTCTCGATCCAATCCGGTTACCTACATAAAAGCTTATGATGATATTCGGGATTTATTTTCTAAAACGAAATTATCTAAAATACGCGGTTACCAACCCAAACATTTTTCGTTTAACGTAGATGGTGGTCGATGTGAAACCTGCAAAGGCGATGGTTCCATAAATGTGGAAATGGTTTTTATGGCCGATGTTGAATTGCCTTGTGAAAATTGTGGTGGTAAACGTTTCAAAAAAGAAATCTTGGAAGTAAATTTTGAAGGAAAAAATATCGATGACATCTTGACCATGACTTTAGATGATGCAATCTTATTTTTCAACGAAAACAAGCAAACGAAAATCACTCAGAAATTACAACCCTTACAAGATGTTGGATTGGGTTATGTGCAATTAGGGCAATCGTCTTCTACCCTTTCGGGTGGTGAAGCACAGCGAATCAAATTGGCCTCTTTCTTGGTAAAAGGAACTACGAAAGACAAAGCACTTTTTGTTTTTGACGAACCTACAACTGGTTTACATTTTCACGATATTAAAAAATTATTGGCTTCGTTTGATGCTTTAATAGATAAAGGCCATTCAATTTTGGTTGTAGAACACAACCTCGACTTAATAAAATGTGCCGATTGGATTATTGATCTTGGTCCCGAAGGTGGCGAAAACGGTGGATTACTTCTTGCCGCAGGAACTCCTGAAGAGATTGTAAAGAATAAGAAGTCTATTACTGGAAAGTATTTGAAAGAGAAGTTATAAAATCTATTAATCCGCGTTGCACAGCATCCGTATTATCTGCGTGCCAGTATTATTCGATGACAATTTTCTTACTAATTCGTTGGCTGTCAGTTTGTAAAACCCCTAAATAAATCCCTTTTGATAAAGAAGAAACAGCAACTGATTCAATCAATTTTGCATTAGTGAAAGCAACTTTCATAACTTCTTTTCCTTCAAAATTTAGTATTGAAAAAGTATAATCCGTTTCAGATAAAGAGCCCAAATTGATATTCAAAGTATCTTTAATTGGATTTGGAAAAAAACTAACTCCAAAATCATTCACTTTGGTAACTGCCATAGATGAAGGATTGGCTTGAGCAAAATGCAAAGTAGCTCCAATTGTTGCTTTGGCAACATTATAATTATAAACAGGATCCATATTGATCAAGAAATCTGTAGAAGTATGTTTGTGAGTAGTTTCGTTAGTTTCAAAAAAACCAGTTATAATTTCATTGTTACTTTGAAACGACATGTAATCCGAAGAATAAGCAAACGATAATAATGTATTTAAAGGAGAATATAAACTAACGCAATTCATCAACTGATTAGTCATTGTAGTAGACATCGCATTATTTGTTGAAGGATTATTATTGTTATCACGTTCACATGTGATAGTATTATTCATCAATCCTGCAACGCCTCCCACTTCATCCAAATTAAACACCAAACGGATATCCATTTTTGGATTAGTAGCATTCACCACTGAAGAAACATAATGTTGACTTCCAAACAATCCATCTTCTTCACCACTAAAATTAATGAATTTTATGGAGTAAGCGGTTGGGATATTTTGTAATAATCGTGCAGTTTCTAAAATACTAGCAATACCACTTCCATTATCATTAGTGCCTGTTCCTCCTATAGAATCATAATGTCCACAAACAATAACAAAAGTATTTGGATATAATGTTCCTATTTTGGTAACAATCAAATTTTTACAAGTTGCCGTAGAACCATTATAAGTATAAGAATCTTCTTGGAATTGTGTAGCTGTATAGCCATAACTAAGATATTTGTTTTTTAACCAACTTAGTGTGTTTTGTAGGGAAGAAGTTCCTCGACGTTTCATTCCTAAGGCTTCAAATTGGGTTAAGCTTGTTGTAATATTAGTTTGAGAACATTGGTTCACCACATCTGCATAGTCTTGAATAAACGTTTGACTGAAAGATGAATTTATGGAAAATAAAGTAATTAGTAAAAAAAATATGCTTTTGTAATTAATTTTCATAGTGTAAGAAGTTTCTTTTGGAAAACGATTTCAAAAATATAAAAAATTCAAGTAATAATTTGTAGCATTATTCTTATTTTCAAATTAAGATTTATTAAATATTCTAATTAACGATTTTTAGTTTCTTTAAAAATGAACCAATCACTTTATTCACCTCTTCAGAAATTTGCAATTTGTAATTTAGATACCCATAGAAAATGGTAATCAATATCGATTTAATAATTACATTAATAATAGTAGGAAACGAAAAATCCCAAAAATAAAACAAACAAAAACAAACTAACAATATCCCTAGAGAATAAAGAGTTTTACGAGAAAAAGGATTTAAGTCCATTTTCTTAATTACATAAAATAACTTAATGGTATTATAAATAATTACCGTTAACAAAGTTGCAAATGCAGATCCTTCAATACCATATAGCGGAATGAAAATCATGTTTAAACCTATCATCAAAAGTACCGTAAAGAATCCGAAAAAAAGAACCGTTCTATAGTGTTTGGTATTGACAATAATCGAATTATTATTTCCCAGTAACACATCATAAAATTTAGAAAGTCCGATCATGAATACCACCCAAATACCGCCACTGTAATCTTTCGGAATTAAATGATAAATTTCTTTTATGTTTAAAAATATAAGCATCATGATGAATCCGCCAATAACTTGTAAATTTATTGCACTTTTTTTATACAAATCATTTAATTCATCGTGCTTGTTTTCTGCCATTAATTTCGCGGTTATTGGCGCAACAATTTGAGTTAATGCTCTACTTGGCACTACAATTACTGTTGAAATAAATATTGCTACCGCATATAAAGCATTCTGACTAATATCTAAATAATGTGGAATCATTACTTTATCAAAATCAACTAACATAACGGCAACTCCTCCTGAAATAATAATAAACAAGGAATATTGAACAAGATCTTTCAAGTTTTCTGGAATAACAAAGCGTAAAACTGGCATTTTGACTGAAATTGCGTAGAGTTTCATTAGCACCATTTGTGCAAAATATGCAAATGCTATTCCGTAGACACAGGTTGCTTTATCAATCCAATTAAAATGAACAGAAAAAAGTAAGGCCATAACAATTAAACGAACTAAAACTTCGCTGATTAAATTACCAACAACCGATTTCATGTGGATTTTGACCCAAGCATAAAAAACCTCAAAATAAGCCATAAATAATCCAACCACTGGAATTAACCAAAAGAAAGGTTTTAATGATGGATTTTCTGCTATCCAAACTGAGGAAATTGGGTCGTAAAAAAGATAAAAACAAAGACTTAACGGAATAATAAATGCCAATGGCATAAGCAACATAAAGGTTAGGAATTCTTCTTTTTCTTTCTCGCTTTTGTAATACGAAAAAAATCGGATTAGAGTATTTTGAACTCCAAAAGCCATTAAAGGCATCATAATATTGGCTCCAGAAAGAACGGTTGCAACAATTCCGTAATGTAGCTTCCCTAAAAAATTGGTGTACAAAAACAAAGCATTAATAGCGCCAATCCCAAATCCGAAGAAAGTGATAATGGTATTTTTAATAGATTGTGATTGTACGATTCCCATATTTAGTGTTCAGTGTTCAGTACTCAATGCTCGGTACTTAGTGTTGCGTTATATTAAGTAATTAGTTTTTCGAAAGGATACTTACCAATTTTTCCGTCAAACTTTTTCTAGAATATTGCTCTAATCCAATAGGATAAACTTGTAATTTATTTTCTAAAAATAATTTAAAATAAGATATAATGGTCTTTTTTAATCGGTCTTTTTCAGAATAGGTAAAGAAAACGCCTGTATTAGTAGACGTAATTATTTCAGCAAAATCAGAATCTTTTGGACCTATTGCAATAATTGGCCTTTCGGAAACCATGTATTCAAATAATTTCCCCGGAATGATGCTTTTAGTATCTTCTGAATCAATTTCTATTAACAATACTACTTGCGATTTTCTTTGGTGTTCGATTGCCTCTAAATGCGAAACATATCCTAGATTATTACAAAAAGCTTCCAATTGATATTGCGAAATGCTGTATAAAATTTCCTGACTTATTTTTCCTATTAATTTCAATTGAAATTGCGCTGCGAATGCTTCATTTTCTGATACTAATTCCTGCAAAACTTCCCACAAGATTTTCGGATTTCTATCGGATAAAAAAGAACCTATATGCGACATTGTAAACTTTTCATCCAATGTTTGCCTCGGAATATTCTCTACGTCGTAGCCATTTGTAATAACTTCAATTGGCTTGCTGGAAATTAATTGAAATTCGGTTTTAGTAGTTTTGCTTGTAACAATAATTGTATCGGCAGTATTGAGTACTTTACATTCTAATAACTTGTGCTTTTTATTGGCATACGATGACAATTTTAATGCTTTATGATAACCAATAGTCGTCCACGGATCGCGAAAATCTGCAAGCCATTTTACATTTAATTCTTCTTTTAATTTCAAGCCAATTAAATGCAACGAATGTGGAGGTCCAGAAGTGATAATGGTGTCAATATTATTTTCTTGAATGTACTTTTTTAAATAAGCAACCGAGGGATTTACCCAATATTTCCTAGCATCTGGAATGAATAAATTCCCTCTAACCCAAAGCAAAAATTTTTCTAAAAAAGATTGTTTTTTTTCTGCAGGAATAATTCCGGAACTTATTTTTTGAGTTTGCTTTTTAGAAAAAATGCCCGCCAATTGGTAGGGTTCAAAAATCTTATTTTTAAGAATAATTGCCTTATCAGAAACCTCTTTCAGCAACCCTTCATCTATAATTGGATAAGTTGGATTTTCTGGGATATAAACTATTGGTTGCACTCCGAAATCGGGTAAATACTTAACAAACTTCAACCATCGTTGCACGCCTGGCCCTCCTGCTGGTGGCCAATAATAAGTGATGATTAGGAGTTTTTTTGGTTCGGTTTTCAAATTTATGAAATAGAATTTTTATTGATTTTTTCTAACTCTTCAATATCCAATTGATCTTTTGGTCTGTTAGAAGCTTTTTTGGCAATAATTAAATTATTGTAATCTAAAAAGTAAACTGGAACACCATTAATTTCAGTAACGTATGCTTTTTCTAGAAGTTCTTGAAAACTGTTGTTTTCTAGCCCCTTAACTGAAGTCATTATATCTAATCGCAAATTAAAATTCAACGTAATATCAGTCCAACCTGGAATGAATTGCATTGTTTTAATATTTTCAAAATCTCCTATTCCTAATTGTTTTAATGCTTCTCTTAAATTTTCTCGATTCTCAGCGGAATCTTCAATAAAAATATCAATATCACCAGTATTTCGACCATAGCCATATATATTTACAGCAAATCCTCCAATTGTCAAGTATTTGACTTTATTCAAAGAAAAGTACTTCCAAATTTCAATTATTTGACTATTCATTTAATTATTTTGATATTTTTTTTGCTGTTTTCAAAAGATAAGAAATTTCAATAATAGCCATCAGTTTTTCAAAGCGCTGCTGTGGCGTCATCATTCTTATCTCTTCAATATATCGCGCTTCCATTAATTTTGGATGCTCATGATTTAGCGTGGGTGACTTCATATAAATTATAAATAATAAATCAAATTTACGAAATTTACTTTAATGATTTTTTCTGCTTTTTGTTTTCAAAATAAATCCCAAAAGCTAAAAGTAATAACATTCCAATAGAACTTACTAAAGCAATGGTGCTTCCGGTTTTTACAACTTGTGGTTCAAATTTGAATTCAATTAAATGTTTTCCTGCTGGAATTAACATTCCTCTTAAAGCAAAATCTACATTAATAATGTCTGTTACTTTTCCATCTATTGTAGCATTCCAGCCATTTTTATAATACATTTCTGAAAAGACAGCAAAACCCTCGTTTTTATTATTAGAACTATATTTTAAATGATTTGGCTTATTATAAGTCTGTTGAATAGTTGCTGTTGAATCAGTAACATAATCTCTTGGTAATCCAACTTTTACACTAACTTCTTTTTGAGTAACCGCTACATTCTTATTATCTAATTTATCCAATGCTTTCATTTCGGCGTCATTAGAATTTACTTTTCTAAGTTCTTTTACAAACCATGCGTTTCCATTAGCGGCAGGATTAATACTAGCAACTTCTTCTCCTTTATCGTTGGATTGGATGATGTATTTTACATTCAACATATCCAAAACACGCTTGTTATTTTTGGCAATTTGGTAATCAAATAATTCCTGCATTCTTCTTGGTCGCACTGCCGAATATCCTCCAATAGACTTATGGAAATAAGAAGCTTTGGCATTCAAATATCCTTCTACATCTAAAACTCTATAATTGGTAGTGTCTAGCATTAGTTGCTCGTCGGTTTGTGATGCTGTAAATGGAATATCAACCTCATGAGCGCTTACAAAATCTTTATTGCTTACATAATTTTTATCAACAAAAACTAAATCGGTAACCATCAATAATCCTACTATTACTATTGCTGTTGTAGATGCTAATTTATTTTTAGTATATGCCCAAAGTGCTATTGCTGCTGCTGCAATAAAGAAACCAGAACGCAATAAATCGGCGGCATACATGGTTTTCCTATCAGTTTTTAAAGCATCAATAAATCCAATTCCGAACGATTTATCCTGACTTTGACTAAACATTTGACGCAATTGCCCATCCATAGTTCCTGAAAAATCAAAGAGACTTCGACATAGAAACAATAAAACTAATAATCCCAAAGTGGTAGCTGCAGTTTTCCACAAACTATCCCATTGTTTTTCTTTATCATTAGTAAAAAAAGATTGTAACCCCAAAATAGCAAGTACTGGAAAACATAATTCCAAAACCACTTGTATGGACGAAACAGCTCTAAACTTATCGTATAAAGGAACGAAATCGATAAAAAAGTCAGTTACAACCGAGAAGTTTTTTCCCCAAGATAGCACCAAAGAAAGTAATGCTCCTATTAGAAATACATATTTAATTTTTCGTTTGTCGTGGTACAATCCAAGAACTGCTAAAAAGAAAACTACCGCACCTACATAGGCAGGGGCAGCAACAATAGGTTGCGTTCCCCAATAGGTTGGAGCATAGGAATCGGTGAATTGTCTCGCTTCCTCTTCTGAAGCGCCATATTTTAACATATAATCGTAAACTGCAGAATCATCGCTTAATTTTTCGCCATTGCCACCACCAAAAAGTCGAGGTGCAATGAGATTCAAACTTTCGGCAACGCCATAACTGTATTCCGTTATATAACTTCTATCCAGAGTTGTGGTTTCGGTTTTTTTTGTACCTTCAGAACTTATAGTCAAATCACTTTTCCCACGAATGCTATAATCAGTAAATTCTTTGGTAGCCATTAAACTAGTTGCATTAGCCCCTAGCGCAAAGATTACAGCAACTGCAAAAGTTCCTGCAACAATTGCTAATTCTTTATATTCTTTATTTTTGATAAATTTATAGCCAAAGTAAATTCCTAGTACTAACAATAAAAACAATAAATAATAAGTCATTTGAAAGTGATTGGCATTAATTTCTAAAGCAACAGCAAGCATCGTTAGAAGTCCGCCAAAAACATACTTTTTCCTGAAAACCAAAATAACCCCAGCAACTACCAAAGGCATATAGGCAATAGCATGGGCCTTCGCATTGTGACCAACTCCCAGAATTACAATCATATAGGTTGAAAAACCAAAGGCTAATGCACCAAAAAATGCCTTTAGCGGATCAATTTTAAGAACTAACATTAATCCGTAAAAACCTAAAAAGTACAAAAATAAATAATCTGCTGGTCTAGGTAAAAATCGAAGTGCATCATCTAATTTTCCAATATAATCGTGTGGATAATTAGCACCCATTTGATAGGTTGGCATGCCACCGAAAGCAGCATTAGTCCAATAAGGCTCAGTATGTTCGGCTGCTCTAAAATCGTTTTGCTCTTTCGCCATAGCGGTAAATTGCACAATATCCGATTGGTAAATTTTCTTACCTTGTAAAACAGGTAAAAAGTAGATTAATGCAATAAATACAAAACCGAGAACGGCCAATAAATGTGGATATAACTTTTGAACTTGCTTCATTTTTTAATATAAATTAAATATTAGATCTTAGAAATTCTTAAACGTATAAACATTAATCAATCTCTTCATAGTCAATATAATCGCCAACTTTTTTAGTTTCTTTAGGCTTTTCACTTTGTTTATTTTGAGGCTGTGAATTAGTATTTTGCTGTTGTTGTTGAAATTGCTGACTTGCTTTTTCAACTACTTTTTTAGCCAATACAGGCAAAAATAATTTCGCTAAAAACTTGATAGCGTAGTATATTAATATAATTACGAAAATATTTTCAATCAAACTTCCTATGGATGCTACTTGCATAATTTATAAAATTTTGTCAAAAATACTAAATTACATGTTTGTAAATTAGGATTACCTCTTAAAATAATGATAAAAAATAGTACATTTGAATTTCTAAAAACACCCTATTTAAAAAACAGTATCCTTATGAACCTAAAACTTTTATTCGTTTTCATTTGCATAGTTTGGTTCCAAAATAGTGATGCCCAATATACTGACGACATTAACTCCAACCGACCAGGTAATTCTATGTCCGCTTTCTCTGTAGGAAAAACGGTATTTCAACTGGAATCGGGTGTGAATTATTTGGATGAAAGTCATACTATTTTAGACTATGAAGCTAAAGGATATGGAGTAGATTTAACCGCAAGATATGGCTTTTACAAGGAACAATTGGAAGCAGTAGTTACCTTAAATTATCAAAATGATTATTATAATTCGGATATTTTAAACCAACACCGAAATGGAATAAAAACAACCACTATTGGGTTTAAATATTTGTTTTATGATCCAATGAAAAATTATGAAAAACCTACAAACGTTTTTAGTTGGAAAGCAAATCACCAATACGACTGGCATTATATTATTCCTTCGGTTGCGGGATATGTAGGTTTTAACTTGAATTCTCATAAGAAACTTTTTTCAAGAACTACAGAAACCATTGGAACTTTTGGCCCCAAAGCCATGTTAATAACCCAAAACATTTTACCTAAATCATGCGTGTTAATTACTAATATTTTTTTGGATCAATATGGAACTTCAATGCAAACTTTGGGTTATGTAGTAACATTAACTAAAGGATTTAATGACCAATGGACTGGATTTATTGAGAACAAAGGCCTAAAAAACGATTATTATTCCGATGGGATTTTTACAGCAGGTGCTGCCTACTTAGTTAGTAGTTCCTTGCAATTAGATGCATCCGTTAGTCGAAATTACAAAGACACACCTAAATTGCTCTATGCAGGAATAGGAGCATCTTGGAGATTTGACGGCAACTACGATGAGGTTTTATATCGAACTCCAAAAAAGGAAAAGAAAAAAGACAAAAGTAAAAAATCGAAAGAAAAAGAAAAAACCAAGAAACGATTGGATGAAGTTCCAAGTGTTAAACCATAGTTACTCAAAATGATTATTATTAAAGAAGCTAATTCAAAAGCATTATTAAAGGAATATGTTAAATTTCCTTTTTCTCTATATAAAAAACATCCTTACTGGGTGCCACCATTAATTCAGGAAGAGTTAGATAGTTTCGATAAAACTAAAAATCCTGCCTTTGAAAGTGCCGAAGCCTATTTTTATTTAGCTTATAAAAACAATCAGATTGTAGGTAGAATTGCTGCCATAATTAATTGGGATGAAGTAAATAAACAAGAGAAAAAGAAAGTTCGATTTGGATGGTGGGATGTTGTTGATAATGTTGAAGTTACTCGAGCATTATTGGAGAAAGTTCATGAATTGGGTAAAAAAAATAATTTAGAATATATTGAAGGTCCAATGGGATTTTCAAATCTTGATAAAGTTGGAGTTTTAACAGAAGGTTTTGACGAATTAGGTTCCATGATTACGTGGTACAATTATCCCTATTATAAAGAACATTTAGAACAATTGGGATATGTTAAGGAAAAAGAATATTTAGAGAGTAAATTTCCTTTTGCTAATGTAAAACCAGAATTTTTTGAAAAGATTGTACCCATAATAAAGAAACGTTACCAACTTAAAGAAATGAATTTTACTTCTACAAAAGAAATCATGCTGTATGTAGATAAAATGTTTGATTTGTTTAATAAATCGTATGCCAATTTATCTTCTTTTGTAGCCATAACCGATGTGCAAAAAGATTATTTCAAGAAAAAATACATCAGTTTTATCAATCCGGAATACATAAAATTTGTCATGGATAAAGACGACGAAATGGTCGCATTTAGTATTGTGATGCCAAGTTTTTCAAGAGCATTGCAAAAAGCTAATGGAAAGTTATTTCCGTTCGGATTTTATCATTTGCTTAAAGCAAAAAAAGAGTCGAAAGAAGTTTTATTTTATTTAATTGGAGTTGCTCCAGAATACCAAAACAAAGGTGTAACGGCAATACTATTTGAAGAAAACTATTTAACATTCACCGAAAAAGGAATTTTAGATTGCATAAGAACCCCTGAACTAGAAGATAATATAGCTGTTCAACAATTGTGGAAACACTTTGATCCCGAAGTATTTAGAAGGCGAAGAACTTACAGAAAAGAGATCTAATAATTTTATTTTCTATTTACTCCCAAGAAAATCCTTATACCACCACCCTGAATTTTTCACTGTTCTTTTCTTTGTTTCATAATCTATATGAATCAAGCCAAAACGTTGTTTAAATCCTTCTCCCCATTCGAAATTATCGGTAAGTGACCATATAAAATAGCCCGAAAGTTTAGTGCTAATTGATTTTGCCCTTAAAACTTGTTTCAAATAGGATTTTAAGTAATTAATTCGCTCTTCATCTGCAACAATACCATCAATAACCTCATCCGGAAAAGAGGCGCCATTTTCAGTAATAATTATTTTTTTTACTCCTTTATAAGCATCATATTTAGCAATCATTTCATAAATCGATTCTGGGTAAACCTCCCAATCCATTAGGGTATAGCATACCTTTCTTGTATCTGCAGGAATTATTTTGACTTTAATAAATGGGGTGAAAATCGAATAGGCAACTACTTCACGAGTATAGTTTTGAATTCCTATAAAGTCAAAAGTCACCTTCATTAATTCAGTATCATTTGGCATAATATACTTCCTTACTTTTTTCAAAAAAGGAAGTGCCTCTTCGGGATAACCTAAACCAAGCGAGGGCTCTATAAAAAGTCTATTTATTAATGCATCTAACCTGTAGGCAGCTTTTTTATCTCTTACAGAGCTGGAATATGGCGTAATATAAGAACATGAAAAAGTAGTTCCAACCTGCGCTTTAGAGTCCATTGCCTTAATAGTATTGTAACCAATAGCTTGACATAAAACAACATGATGCATAGCAGGAATGAAATTTTTCATCCCTTTTTTTCCAGGCGCATGAACCCCAAGAAAATAGCCTGCTCCAGTAAATACCATTGGCTCATTTAGCACCATCCAGTGGGATACTTTATCTTTAACAGCGGCAACACAAACCTTTACATATTCTTCAAACCATAGTAAAACTTCCCTATTTACCCATCCTCCTTTTTTTTCTAATTCGAGAGGTAAATCCCAATGGTATAATGTAATAAAAGGTTGAATATCGTTTTCTAAACAATAGTCTATAACTTTATGATAAAAATCCAATCCTTCTTGATTTATATCTCCAGTTCCGTTAGGAATTATTCGACTCCAAGATAAAGAAAACCTAAAGTTAGGAATTCCCATTTGTTTTATTAAATCAATATCTGTTTTGTAATTAGAATAAAAATCTGCAGAAATATAGTGGTTGTCCTTATTAAGAATTTTGTTTTTTTTAGTTACAAATTCATCCCAAATGGATAGTCCCTTTCCAAAGCTATTATGAGCGCCCTCAGTTTGAACTGCCGAAGCAGAAACTCCCCAAGTAAAATCTTCTCCAAAATCTTCTTTTTTATAATTCATTATTATTGAAAGAAGGTATAATTATCCGATTCATAATTGGTGTTGAATTTTTTATTTCCAGCATGATTGGCAACAATTAAAGACACAATTTCTTGTGTATTATCCGGATAATCAACTGTAACGATTGTGTCTTCGTTAAGCCATTTTCTAATTTTTGGAATAGTATCGATATTTAATTTTTTTATAACTGCAACTCCCATGTCTTGTAGCATTTGAGCGTTATAGGCTTGCTCTAATTGTTTTTTCATTGGAATAACCATTAGTTTTTTCTTTAAAAACAATGCTTCGCTAGCAGTGCCAAAACCTGCATTACACAAAACTCCTTCAGCAGATGCCATACTTTTTAAAAACAAATCGGTATTAATAGGAGTGATTCTGATATTTTTTATTTGGATGACTTTTTTACTGTTTTTTGAAAATACTTGCCAATTAATTGCAGGCATTTTTTTTAACCACTTTAGTATTTGGCTGTCTTCATACGAAGGTAAATAAACCGTATAATGACCTTCATTGGTAGGTGTTAGTTCACGAACTTGTTTTCTTATTATTGGAGTAAATATTGTTCCGTCCAATTTTTTAAAGTGAAAACCATAATTGTAAGAAGTTGGAGCATAATTTTGTAAAACTAATTTTCCAATAATATTATTTTTCTTTGGTTTAGGTGCTAAAGGATGTAGAGTTGCTACTTGATTGCTCAAACCAATACAATCTTTTTTTGCCTTTATTGCTGCCCAGCACGAGATGGGCTCAAAATCACTAATTATTAAATCATAGGGTTGTAGGTCTAGTTTTTTAATTTCCTTAATTAATTTGATTGAATTGAGTTTTACAAAAGTTTTCCAAAAGTCAACTCCTCCTTTTTTACCAAAAATAAAGGACATTCCTTTAAATCTATATTTTACTTCAAATGGCAGTTCAATATCCGATTGGATACCACTTACTAAAATATCAACTTCACCATGTTTTTGTAAATACGGTATTATCTCAATAGCTCTTGTAATATGTCCGTTTCCTGTTCCTTGAACTGCGTATAAAATTTTCACTAATTAAAATTTTAAAGACGTTGCAATGTCTTTTGTCTCTAAAAAACCACCTAACATTTGTTCAAAAATTTCTCCGTTTTCCATCATAACTAAACTGTCTTCAGTATCTAAATTAGGGTTTTCAAAATCGTTAGCATCATATTTATATAAAGACCATTCCTTATTATTGTATTCTAAAGCAGTTAGGTTTTCAATCCAATCACCCGAATTTAAATATTCTACTTGTCCGTGATCTGTTGTAATAGTTTTCATTTCTGGATGATGAATATGACCACATAAAACATAATCATAGCCATTTCGGATAGCTATATCAGCTGCTGTTTTTTCAAAATTATTAATAAATTTCACTGCTTGTTTGACACTGTTTTTTATGTTTTTAGATAACGAAATTTTGCCCCTTCCCATTTTTACAGAAATCCAATTACACAAAGCATTTATCAATATTAATAGATCATATCCGTGAGAGCCTAAACGTGTTAACCATTTAGAATTTTGCATGGTAACATCAAATACATCTCCATGAAAAATCCATACTTTTTTACCATCTAGATCTAAAACCAACTTATTTTCAATACTTAGTTTTCCCATTTTAAAACCTTCAAATTTTCGAAGCATTTCATCATGATTACCTGTAATATAATATACTTTTGTGCCTTTACTAACCCAATTAATTATTTTGTGAACTACCTGCATGTGCGATTTTGGCCAATACCGTTTGCTAAATTGCCACATGTCTATAATATCTCCATTTAAAACAACAATTTTAGGTTTAACACTATTCAAATAGTTCAACAACTCTTTACTTTGACATCCATAAGTTCCTAAATGAATATCTGAAAGAACTAATAAATCAATTTTTCTTTTATTTTTGGACATAATTTAAAGGGTATTAGTATTAAAGTAAATTAATACTGAAATTATATTTTGAAAACAATTATTAAGGGAGGTTGATAAACTTGTGCAAATAGAAATTAGCACACAAATATTAAAAATAGAAAAGAGTAATGAATTTTTCAAATATCTATTTATAAAACTATATTATCTTCAAATGTAATACTGTATGTTAATTTTTGGATTACCAAATCATTAATTTTAAGTTAACCTATGATTAATCTATAGCCGATTATTTATTTCTAGAAGGTTTATCAAAAAAAAAACCATTCAATAAAAACTGAATGGATTTTTTTATATCAAAATTCAAAATTATTTAAGCATCTAAATCAACCTTTGTAGCCTCGGCTATTTTCTTGTAGGTACCGTTTACTAATTTCTCACGAATTATTTCGAAAGCGGTTAATGTTTCGTCAATATCGGATAAAGTGTGTGAAGATGTAGGGATCATTCGCAATAAGATAATCCCTTTTGGAATTACCGGGTAGATTACAATAGATAAGAAAATACCGTAGTTTTCTCTTAAATCATTCACCATTACCATTGCTTCTGGCACACTTCCTTCTAGGTAAACTGGTGTTACACAAGTATTAGTATCGCCAATATTAAATCCTTTAGCACGCAATCCGCCTTGTAGCGCATTAACGTTTTCCCAAAGTTTATCTTTCAATTCTGGGTGATTTCTCAATAATTCCAATCGTTTCAATGCACCAATAGTTTGAATCATTGGCAAAGATTTTGCAAACATTTGTGAGCGTAAATTATATTTTAAATAATCTATAATATCTTTATCGGCAGCAATGAAAGCTCCAATACTTGCCATTGATTTTGCAAAAGTGGAAAAATAAACATCAATTTCGTCTTGACATTCTTGCTCCTCACCTGCTCCTGCTCCTGTTTTTCCTAGAGTTCCAAACCCGTGAGCATCATCAACTAACAATCTGAACTTGTATTTCTTTTTCAATTCAACAATTTCTTTCAGCTTTCCTTGTTGACCTCGCATTCCGAAAACGCCTTCTGTTATAAATAGAATTCCACCACCTGTTTCTTCGGCTAATTTTGTAGCACGCTGCAAGTTTTTTTCCATACTTTCAAGATCATTATGGCGGTAAGTGAATCGTTTACCCATGTGCAAACGAACCCCATCAATAATACAAGCATGGGCATCCACATCATATACAATTACGTCATTTTTAGTCACCAAAGCATCAATTGTAGATAGAATTCCTTGATAACCAAAATTCAATAAATAAGCAGATTCTTTAATTACAAAAGCAGCCAATTCATTTTCTAATTGTTCGTGGTATTTTGTATGCCCACTCATCATTCGAGCCCCCATAGGGTATGCAGCACCATATTCTATTGCAGCATCAGCATCTGCTTTTCGAACTTCGGGATGGTTTGCAAGACCTAAATAGTCGTTCAAACTCCAATTTAAAATATCTTTTCCTTGAAACTGCATTCTAGGACCTAATTCACCTTCTAATTTAGGAAATACAAAATATCCTTCTGCTTGAGAAGCCCATTTTCCTAAAGGTCCTTTATTATTTTGAATTCTTTCAAATAAATCTTTTACCATGATAAATATGTTGTTAAAAAGCAATGCAAAAATAGTAATAAAAATAATTTTTTGAATACTATTGTAAAACTAATAGATAAAAAATTTAGTTAAACTATCTAATTTAAGAATCGATTAAGTTTAGATAAATAAAATTGAACTATTTTTGTGAGTTGCCTTAAAAAAAAATCTAATGAATATATTTAAATCTTCTTTGTTATTAATTGTTATTTGTATTACAACTCCAAGTTTTTCGCAAAACAAAATTCTATTTGATGCTACTAAAGCTGAAATGTGTGGAAACGCCGATTGGATTATTGACGCCGATGCTCATAATATTTATTTTAATAGTACCACACATATTCCTTATGTTAGTGCGGGATCTACAACTGGAGCGTCCTACGCACAACGAATCCCTACTCCTGCACAATCCGGAATAACTTCAACCACATTGGAAACTTTTTGGGAAGGTGGAATTTCGGCAATTGCAGTAGATTGCGCAAAGCAAGGATATACTGTAGAAACTTTACCCTACAATGGAAGCATTACCTATGGTACAAATTCGGTGCAGGATTTGAGTAACTATAAGACATTTGTAGTGACAGAACCCAATACCCTTTTTACGACCTCCGAAAAAATAGCAATTATGAATTTTATTGCTAATGGTGGGGGATTAATGATGATTTGTGATCATGCTGGTTCAGACAGGAATAATGATGGAAATGACCCACCAACTGTATGGAATGATTTTTTAACCAACAACGGAGTTGCAAATAATGGTTTAGGAATCACTTTTGATATTTTATCTGATATTAGTGGTAACTCCACTTCATTTGCAGCATTAACAACCACAAACGCCTATTACAGTATTTTTCATGGAACCTTTGGAGTTCCAACAAAAGTATTATGGACTGGTGGTGCGACTATGACAATTAATACAACCAACAATAGTGCTGCCAAAGGATTGGTTTTTAAATCTGGGTCAAGCACAACTGGATTAACTAATGTTCTTGTTGCCGCTACCACTTATCAGAATGGAAAAGTATTCGCTATTGGAGATAGTTCTATCATTGATGATGGTACTGGGGACACCGGAGATACATTATATACTGGATATACTGGAGATGCATCTGGAAATCATCAAAAATTATTGATGAACGGAATGATTTGGTTAATGACTACAAATACTGCAGCAAATAATGAAAATTCTTTTGATGCAAACCACTTTACCATTGCACCAAATCCGATTCAAGATAAACAAATACATTTTTCTTTTTCATTGGAAGAAAACCAAAAAACATCTGTTTCTATTTATGATACTTTAGGAAGATTAGTAAAAGAACAAACCCTAAACAACCTTAATACTGGCGTAAATTATCAAACTATTGATGCTAGTGATTTACAATTGGGACTTTACATTTGTAAATTGGCTACTGCAACAAACAGCAAAAGTCTTCAAGTAATTTTAAAATAGTACAAATCAATAGTTACCATAAATATGAAATTAGTATTTGCTTCTAACAATGCCAACAAAATAAAAGAAATTCAACAATTAATTCCTGCATTTATAGAAATAGTAAGTCTGCAAGACATTGGATGTACAGAGGAAATTCCGGAAACCGCCGATACTATTGAAGGAAATGCAATATTAAAAGCCAATTACGTTACCGAAAAATATGGATTAAATTGTTTTGCTGATGACTCAGGACTGGAAGTAGAAGCACTAAATGGAGCACCAGGGGTTTATTCTGCTCGTTATGCGGGAGAACCTAAAAATGATGGTAATAATATGGATAAATTAATTTTGGCATTGAAAAACGAAACTAATACGAAAGCCAATTTTAAAACGGTAATTTGTTTAAATATAAATGGAGAGCAACATCTTTTCACGGGAATTATAAATGGAAAAATCACAGACATTAAAAAAGGTGAAAACGGTTTTGGCTACGATCCAATTTTTATAGCAGAAAGTTATACCAAAACATTTGCTGAGCTAGCTATGCAAGAAAAAGCTTCTATAAGCCACCGTGGGATTGCAGTTAAACAATTAGTAAGTTTTATAAATACTATAATTTAATCACAACATCCAAAAATAATACTTCTCCTTTTGGATAATCAATTGGACTTTTAAAAAACAGTACCACTTCTCCGTAAATAGCTTCTATTAAATAATGACTTCCTCTAAAATAAGAAGTAGAAACAGTTACTTTTATATCTGAATTTGAAACAACCTTTAATTGATGCGGATAAACAAAATGTGTTTTCCCTTTAATTTTAATTTCATTTACATCTCCAAAAAGAGAGGAAACATAAAGACTATGGGGGTTATTAAAAATAAATTCGGGATTTCCTTGTTCTATGATTTTCCCTTGTTGCATTACCAAAACTTCATCTGCAAACGAAAGTACATCGGTGCTATCATGCGTTGCAACAATACAGGTAATTTGTTTTTGCTTTAGGTAGGAAAACAACTTCCGTCTTAAACTATTTTTTCTGAAATTATCAATATGACTAAAGGGTTCGTCAAGCAATAAAACCTCTGGCTCTAAAGCCAAGACCCTTGCAATGGCAACTCTTTGCATTTGTCCACCACTTAAATATTTGGCTTTTACATTAGCAAATTCTTGCATTTCTACAATCTCTAAAAGTTCAGTTATGCGTTCTTTTTTTGTTTCTGGATAAATATTAGATAAGTATTTTCCGACATTTTCTGCAACAGTAATAAATGGCATCAAATCAAAATCTTGAGCTAAATATTTCATGTATTCCATCCCGGGGATAAGATGGTATTTGGGTCCTAAAACTTCTAAATTTTTCCAGAAAATCTGCCCTTCATCTAAGTCATATAAACCATAGATGAGCTTTAATATCGTACTTTTTCCACAGCCACTTTCACCAATAATGGCAAGCGTTTTTCCAGAATCTAAAGTAAAAGAACTTTTAGATATAGTGGTTTCTTTTAGATAAGAAAAGGTGATGTTTTCAACTTTTAACATACTGCAAAATAACTCTATTTTTTTTAATTGACTAGTCCTAAATAATCTATTACGATTATTTAGGACTAGTCAATTAAATTTTTATTTTATGTATTTTTCGAATGTCTTAGTATTTACCCTAGCTTTTAAATCGTTTAATAAATTATAAAGGCCAAAGAAAGTTCTATTAATGTATAGGAAATGCTTGGATCCTCTATTGCCATTCATTTTTCGAAGTTGGGTGTCTTTGGCAAATTCTTCGCCTATTGTTGCAATTTGTCCAAAGAAAACTTCGTCAGAAAAATCAAAAAAATCACTGTGAAATGGTTTTGTAAACAAACTTAATAAGTCATAAAACAATTTAGTAAAATATTCGATTTCCTCTTTGGTATCGTCATTACGGAGAATTTCTAATTCGTAAAGTTTTTCATTAAATAACTTTGGATTTCCTATAACAAGGGGATCTGACAATTCAAAATAAGGGAAATAAAACTCTGTAGGTACTTTCTTGATGCATCCAAAATCAATTGCAATTAAATTGGAATCTTTATCAATTAAAAAATTTCCGGGATGCGGATCGGCATGTACTTCTCTCAAATGGTGAATTTGATACATATAAAAATCCCACAATGCCTGCCCTAGTTTATCACCATTTTCACGGTCTTTGTTATGAGATGTAAACTCAGACAAGTGCTCGCCATCCATCCATTCCATAGTTAAAATTTTCTCGGAAGAAAGTTCTGGATAATAAGTCGGAAATCTAAGATTAGCAATGTGCTTGCATTTTTCAGAAACTTCTAGACTTTGCTTTAATTCTAAAATATAATCCGTTTCTTCAAGTAATTTATCTTCAACTTCCTTGAAATATTTGTCAGAATCTTTTCCTTTAATGTTAAACATACGAACAGCAAAGGGTTTTACTAATGCCAAATCAGAACTAATACTGTCAGCAACTCCTGGGTATTGGATTTTAACAGCTAAATTTTTGCCGTATTTGGTAGCTTTATGAACTTGACCTATACTAGCTGCATTTACAGCATCGGGAGTAAAAGTATCAAAAATGCTTTCAGGGTAGTCCCCTAAATATTTTTTGAAGGTTTTTCTTACTAAGGGCGCAGATAAGGGCGGAACCGAAAACTGTGATAATGAGAATTTATCAACATACTGTTGGGGCATAATACTCTTATCCATACTCAGCATTTGAGCAACTTTAAGAGCACTTCCTTTTAGATTTTTTAAACCGTCATAAATATCTTCTGCATTATTTTCATTTAGTTTGTCCTTATTTAAAGAAGGGTTCACTATTTTTTCTCCATAATACGCGGCATAATTTCCTCCGACTTTAAATCCAGTTTTAATTAATTGGCTTGCGCGCTCAATTTTACCGGTAGGAATTTTATCAAGTGTTTTCATTATAATTTGTTTTCCTTCCAAAGGAATTTACCCAAATCAAACAAACTTTCTAATGGTTTGGTATCTAAAATATCTACCACAGTATTAACGGATTTTTCTATTAATATATCTGTAGATTCAAAGGATTTAGAAGTATCGTTTAACCAAAATTTTAATATTGATAAAAACTGAATCCATGCTCCTTCAGACAAAATAGGATTTGTAATCGTCGCCGATTTTTTAAATAATTCAGAATTCCCGCCTTCTATAAGTGCAACTACATGCGATTTAAAATTACTTCTGAAAAGCGATAAACTCTTCAAGTTCTTTAAAGCTTCTTTATTATTAGGAAGTAAAAACAATATAAAACTCCTATTTGCAGTAAATAATTCAAACAAAGTGAAATATAAAGTAAGTAATTTATTTTTATCGGTATACCCTTCGTAAGCTTCTTCTTTCTCAATCAATTGTATTGCATTCTCAAAAAACTTTAACCAGATTTGTTTCTTTAAAGCGTCTATAGAACCGAAAAAAGTATAGAAATCTGCCTCAGAAATCTGGATTTCTTTGCAAAATAAGAATACTTTTTTTGGCTCTTCGTTAGCATTCAAAACATAATCCATGAATTTGGAAATAATAAAATTATCATCTATCATTTTCTTTTTACTAGTAGTTTTAATAACTTTTTCCATTTGGTTTTTATTGAAGATAATTGAATTGCAAATATAAACTTTGTTTAACTAATAAAATAAAATATTAAACAAAATGTTTTGTAATATTCTGTTAATTTTCAGCTTTTTTAGGTACTTTTGATTTCAAAATAATATTCAATGCGAAAATTAATTTTTATAATTTTCTTTATTTTCTTTTATACTATTTCTTTTAGCCAAGGCCAATACAGAAAACCTGAATTAGATCCGGTTGTTATTCAAAAGAATTACGCAACATGGCTAGAATACCAAAGAAAAAACATAGTTCTGTCAACTGATTTTGTAGCTCTAGATGCTGAGGCTAAAGAAATTAATAAAGACACTTTTTTAAATGAACTCACTACTGGAGAGTATATCCCAATAAAATTAAATTCTTCTAGTTCATTAATCTATTACCAACTTTTTAAAATTTTACCTGGCACAGATAGCAGTATAAAAGCCAGTTTAACGGCACTTGCTGTAGAGGAATTAGAAAACTTCAAAATGGAAGGAAAATCATTTCCTGCCTTTTCTTTCATCGATTTAAATGGAAACACCATCACTAACGAATCAATAAAAGGGAAAATTGTAGTAATAAAATGCTGGTTTATTCATTGTGCTCCTTGCATAAAAGAATTTCCTTCAGTTAATAAATTAGTTGCCCAATACAAAAACCGAAAAGATATCATTTTCATTAGTTTAGCAGAAGATGCTCCTAAAGAGCTTCGTACTTTTTTAGCAAAAAAACCACTTTCTTATTCAGTAGTTCCAAATATGAAAAAATACATGAATGAAACATTGCATTTAAGCGGATTTCCGACTCATTTTATTTTGGATAAAAAAGGACAAATATCTAAGGTTTTATTAGATTATGAAGGATTGGAATTGGCATTAAAAAAAGAAAGCAAACAATAACTAACAGTCAAGGATTGACAAATTTGTGTAGGTAAAAAAACCAACGAAACTGGTAAAATCTAATCGTTTTTCACTACTTTTGCACCGAATTTAAAATATCCAATTTTATGCTTACGGTTTCCAATCTATCAGTTCAATTTGGCAAGAGAATATTATTTGATGAAGTAAACACCACCTTTGTTCAAGGTAATTGTTACGGAGTTATTGGTGCTAATGGCGCTGGTAAATCGACTTTTTTAAAAATTCTTGCTGGCGATATTGATCCTACGTCAGGTCGTGTAATTCTTGAACCTGGAAAACGGATGTCGGTTTTGAACCAAAACCACAACATGTTCGATGAGAATACGGTTTTAGAAACAGTGATGATGGGAAACAAAGTATTATTTGCTGTAAAAACAGAAATGGATGCTTTGTATGCTGATTATTCGGATGAAAATGCCAATAGAATAGGAGAACTGCAAGTGCAATTTGAAGAAATGAATGGTTGGAATGCAGATTCTAACGCTGCTGCAATGCTATCTAACCTTGGAATTACTGCCGACATGCATTATAATTTGATGGGCGAAATTGAAGGTAAAATGAAAGTTCGTGTGTTATTGGCACAAGCTCTTTTTGGAAATCCAGATGTTTTGGTTATGGATGAACCTACCAATGACTTGGATTTTGAAACTATCACTTGGTTGGAAAACTTCCTTGCTAATTATGAAAATACAGTTATAGTCGTTTCGCACGATAGACACTTTTTAGATTCTGTTTGTACGCATATTTCGGATATTGATTTTTCTAAAATAAATCACTATTCTGGAAATTATACTTTTTGGTACGAGTCGAGCCAGTTGGCTGCTAAACAAAAAGCCCAACAAAATAAAAAGGCAGAAGAAAAGAAAGCCGAACTAGAAGAATTTATCCGTCGTTTTAGCGCAAATGTTGCCAAATCAAAGCAGGCAACTTCTAGAAAGAAAATGATTGACAAATTAAATCTTGATGAAATTCGTCCTTCTAGCAGAAGATATCCAGCAATTATCTTTGATGTAGAACGTGAAGCTGGAGATCAAATTTTACATGTTCAAAACCTTGCTGCATCAGTAGATGGTGAAGTATTGTTCAAAAACGTAGATTTGAATATGGCTAAAGGCGATAAAGTAGTTGTTTTCTCTAAAGACTCTCGTGCTACAACTGCTTTTTATGAAATATTAAACGGAAATCAAACAGCCGATGCTGGAGAATTTAATTGGGGAATAACAACTAATCAGTCCTATTTACCAAATGACAACAGTCAGTTTTTTACAGATTGTGATTTGAATTTAGTGGATTGGTTGCGTCAGTTTGTAAAAACAGAAGAAGAACGTGACGAGGTTTATGTTCGTGGTTTCTTAGGAAAAATGATCTTCTCCGGTGAAGAAGCCTTGAAAAAATGTACCGTTCTTTCGGGTGGTGAAAAAGTACGTTGCATGTTATCCAGAATGATGATGATTCGTGCAAATGTATTGATGCTAGATGAACCTACCAATCATTTGGATTTAGAATCAATTACAGCATTCAACAATTCCTTGAAAAACTTTAAAGGCTCGGTATTATTTACAACCCATGACCACGAATTTGCACAAACCGTTGCCAATAGAGTTTTAGAAATTACTCCAACCGGTGTTATTGATCGCTATATGACATTTGATGAATATCTTGACGATAATAAAGTACAAGAGTTAAGAAAGAAAATGTATAATTAATTATCAATTGTTAATTTAACTTCTTGTGTTTCCACCTTTTGTGTGTCCACAAATAAAATTCAGGAGCTTCATAGATTTGTTCTTCTACTTTACGCATGAATTGTTCTGAAATCTTATAATTGGGAACTGATTTTATGTCTTCAGAAAGTACTTCGAAAGTAGCTTCGTAATAACCACGTTTAACTTTTTTCCCTCTCAAATAAATAACATTCATATCGTATCGTTTGGCAAGCATTTCAGCACCAATATGAATAGGAGTTGGAATTCCTAAAAAAGTATCCCAATATAAATTGTCAGAATGTCTTGGTGTTTGATCACTAGCAAAACCATAGATACCTAAAATATTGTGTTTGGCATTGTATTCTATTGTTGGTTTGGTTTGTTTAGTGGTAATCAAAACAGCTTTAAACTTAGACCGAATATCTTTAGCTAATTTATCAAAATACTTGTTTGCGATTTTTTTATAAATCCCATAACCAATAAAATTTATATGATGGTTCATTGATACTGCCCACTCATAACTAGCGTAATGAGCACACAACAAAGCAATACTTTTTCCTTTCTTTTCTAAATCTAAATAGGCTTCAAGATTAGTAAAAACATACCTTTTATCCATTTCAGCTCTTGAAATGCTTAATGTTTTTATCATTTCAATAAATACATCGCACAAATGGTGAAAAGATTTTTTTTCAATAATTAATCTTTCTTTATCAGAAAGATTAGGAAAAGCTTTAGCCAAGTTTTCTCGAACAATTTTTTTGCGGTAGCCAATTATATAATATAAAATCACATAAACAAAATCCGATAAAAGATACAGTAATGGAAATGGCAAAATTGAAATTAGCCAAAGAATAGGATAAATAAGCACATAAAGTAAAAGCTGCATTGTTATAATTTTATGCAAATATACATTTTAAGTTAATTTTATAACTTTTGTTTAACAAAACCTAAACAACAATTGTTATTTTTACCTAAAATAAACACCATGAGTACAACTATATTTTTAATTGTTTTAATTGCTATCAATGTAATTGTAAGTTTTAAAGGGTTTGAGGATACTTATTTTTTCAGAAAATACCAGTTTCATATTGGAAGTATTCAAAAGGGAGAACAAATAAGAATGGTTACCTCAGGTTTTCTCCATGCCGACATTTCGCATTTGGCATTTAATATGTTTACGCTTTATGTTTTTGCTCCGGTAGTGTCTGGAGCGTTAGGAAATTATTCCTTTCTATTAATCTATTTTGCGAGTTTAATATTTGGAAGCATGCTAACTTTGTTAATACACAAAAAAGACTATAATTATAGTGCTATTGGTGCATCTGGAGCAGTAACAGGAATTATTTATTCGGCAATTTTGTTGGATCCAAGTTTACAAATATTTTTGTTTTTCATTCCCATCCCAATCCCTGCTTACCTTTTCGGAATTGGATATTTGTTGTATTCAATCTATGGTATGAAAGCCAAAAATGATAACATTGGACATACAGCACACTTTGGCGGCGCTATTGGCGGTTATCTTTTTTCTATTCTTGTTCATCCTCAAATACTTCAAGAAAACACCTTTATGGTGGTTATTTTAACCATTCCAATTATAATCATGTCGGTAATGGCAAAGCAAGGCAAATTATAATTGGCATACATTTTGAACTAGTTTACAAAATTTAATATATCTATTATGAAAAAAGCAATAGTAATTGCATTTGCAATGTTCGGCATCTTATTAAATGCTCAAGAAAAATTACAAATCCCTCAAATCTCGGTTTCGGGAGAAGGAAAGATTAATGTAAAACCAGATCAAATTGTTATTAATTTCGGAGTAGAAAATTTAGGAAAAGACGTCACCGAAGTTAAAAAACTAAACGACGACACAGTAGATAAAGTAATGAAATTTATTAAGAATTTTGGAATCCCAGTAACCGATTTTAAAACTGCGAATGTTAGTTTAAACCGAAACTACGATTATGAAAAAAAGAAAAATACCTACCGCTCTTCTCAATCTTTAACGATTATTTTAAAAGATATTTCTAAATACGATAGCTTGATGATGGGACTGGTTGATAACGGAATTAATACTATTAGCAATGTAGAATTTAAGTCTTCAAAATTAGAAGAATACAAATCGGAAGCACGAAAACTAGCCATTAAAGAAGCTAAACACAAAGCCGAAGACTATGTTTCGGTATTGAATCAAAAAATAGGTAAAGCCATTTTAATTAATGATAATACTCAAGCTTATTTTCCTCAGCCAATGTATATGGCGCTTGCTGATAAAGAAATTTCTGAAAATACTGCACCAAAAGAAACACTTGCAGTTGGCGAAATTGAAGTTGTTGCAACTGTTTCTGTAAGTTTTATATTAGAATAAGAAATTATTTTATCACACAAAAAAGTGCTAGATCTCTCCAGCACTTTTTAAGTAAATAATATGTATTTATTTTTTTATCTTTTTAATGTAAAATGCGCTTTAAATTGTTTGTAAGCTGCCGCTTGGCTATAATCTACGGTGAACCAGTAATCGGTTGATGGCAATAAAATTCCGTTGTAAGTTCCATCCCATCCTTGCCCTTGCGGACTGATTTGTTTCACTAGTTTTCCGTAGCGGTCAAATATATAAATTTTTGCGCTAAAATCATTTTGTAATCCACT